>JAZQWQ010000109.1:0-39809 GCA_045632385.1 Faecousia sp. | reverse complement strand
GAATGGTGCAGCGCCAAAGCTCGGACCGGCCTGTGGCATAAAGCTGGTATGGTGATTGTGGTGTTTGTGGCAGGAATTGCAGATCTTGTACTGGCGGTTGCCTGTGAAAATCTGCACCTGGGCATTACGTACACAGGCTTGTTGTTGCCTTTGGTGTTTGCTTGGTACATCATCACAGAGTTAGGTAGTATTCTGGAGAATGCCGTGAAACTCGGTGCCTCGGTTCCGGATTGGCTCACTAAAATGCTGAAGGTAAGTCTTGGGACGGTGGACAAGCTTGGCAATTCTCAGACCGGCGAACAGACAGAAGAATAACATTACCCCCTCTTGGGCTATAACGGCCTGAGAGGGGGTAATTTTTATTGTTATTACCGAAATGTATATTTCTCGTTTGACAAATTTCGATGGACAAAGACATTTTTGTATGTAATAATACCAGCAGAGAGGGGGCTCCATATGGAGAGTACAATAGAGAGAACTTTACGCCATATCGAGTTGTTGGAACGGCATTTAGATCGTTACAATTTCCGTGGAGCAGTTGTTGTAGTGCTAATGGAACTTGGTGTGCCGACGAAATGTGTTGGATTTGAGTTTCTTAAAATGGCGATTGATCTGCAGCACAAAGACCCGACCCGTTCCTTAGCGAAGGATATCTACCTGGAAATCTCTCTGCATTATAGGCAGAACTCAGAGGAAGTAGTGGAACAAGCCATATGGGAAGCAATCAAAATGGCTTGGCGGCGCGGCAGTAAAAAGGCGTGGAATTGGTATTTCTCGTATGATGGCCGCGATGTGATAAATAAACCGACAAATAGTGAATTTATTTCCAGAATAGCGTGTGTTCTGGAAATTTGGCAGGAACGAAAGAAATAAAGGGGGGATAGCTATGAGAGAGAATAAAACCTGCCTTGATCAAGGATGGAATCAACTGCCTACAGAGGAGCTGGATAGAGTTCTGCAGGCGGAGCTGGAAAAAGACCATCCTAATGAGGAGGTGGTATTACCTATTCTGAACGAACTGGAAGAAAGAGAAAAAGACTATCCGGTGGAGGGAAATCCGGAAGTCTTAACAATGTTGGATCAATTCAGCAAACACGAAACTACATCTAAACAGTCCAGGAACAGACGCAGGTGGATTACAGGAATAGCTGCTATTGCTGCTTCAATTTGTATCGTAATAATGGCGATGCCTAGAACGGTTGGAGCAGAGAACTTCTTTGATGTTCTATTCCGATGGACGGAAAGTATCTTCGAATTTTTCACCCCGGGTCAGGATGTCAATAATCCTCCAGTGGATGTTGTCTTTAGCACGGAGAACCCGGGGCTGCAGCAACTATATGACAAGGTTACGGAATCGGGTATAGAAGATCCTGTTGTTCCTATGTGGTTGCCGGAAGGTTTTATCATATCAGAAATAAAGGAAATACCAACGGCTGGTGGAATAAAAGTATTTGGAAAATTTGAGTGCCGTGGTATGGATATTTCAATTTCATATCGCATATCGACTAAGATAATAACGAAATTTGAAAAGGAAGATATCTCTTTTGAGGTATATGATTTTGCGGATGTGAGCCACTTTATTTTAGAAAATGATAAAAATCTATCTGTCACCTGGACTTTAGATGGGATAGAGTGTTCCATTCTTGCTGACATTGATAAAGAAAATGTTTATGCAATCATTAAATCAATTTACAGGAGAAGTATGTAATGCGAAAACTAATCCATATTGTATCTATAATTCTTGTTATAAGCCTAACGCTTGCAATACCCGCTTATGCGGAGAACACTGTTTCACCGAAGGGAAGTGCGTTTTTTGGATCTTATGGCACTGATCTTTATGAAACCTCTGCAACATCTTTCCAGATTTGGTTTGATGTAGACGCCAACGCTGCCACTATGCAAGAACTTGGCGTCAGCGAGATCGTACTTTACAGATCTGCGGACCGTCAATCTTGGTCGCAGATTAAACTCTATCAAAAGGGAGTTTACCCCCAAATGATAGAGTATAATACGGGCTCACATGCAGGATATGTTCCGTACAATTTTGCAACCAGCGGATATTACTACAGGGCGCGTGTTACTTTCTATGCTAAAAACAGTACCGGTATTGGAGAAAGAGACGTATATACTGAAATTATTAAAATGTAACAAGATTACCCCTTTCTGGATTATGCTTCCAGGGAGGGGACTTTTTCTATTAAAGCATCCAAACGCTTTATGATGTAGCGGATTGTACAGGGAATTAACAGAATATCTTGTATACCAGCGGCAGCAGCTGCTTGCATCACAGTGTCGGATACAAAATTTGTGAGTGCTAGGATAACACGTGGTTTGTAATGGGATTTATGTAGGAGCGTTAAGCCGTCCATATCAGGCAGTGCCAGGTCCAAGAGAAAAATACTTGGATATAATGTATCCAGGAGCGCAAGTGCATCTCGGCCAGTGTCACAGATGTGGATATTGTATCGGGAGAGTTCCTTAACCAAAGCATCACGTACAATAGTGGGTTTCATTGCGATCAGTAGGTCTTCCATTTGTATCACCTTCTCATATTCTATGCTTCTGAAATCATAACAGGCCAACGTTCGTTATTGCAACCTAGATAAAGCAAGGAAAATCGAGTTTTTTAGCGAAAGTATAACTGTGTTATGGCTATGAACAGTGACTATATCTTTGTTGGTAATAAGTGGAAGCATGGAACCATAGCTGGTATTTAACCTGCATGTGGCCAAGGTAAAAGTTTTCCCTTATTTTTTCCCTTTAGACTTTTGTGTTTAGTTTCTAATTATAGGTATATTAAAGAGAAAAACAATGAATAACAGCATAAAAAGCCTGCAATTTCTACGTATAGAAGGAATATTGCAAATTCAAGTCCCGCCTCGCGCACCAAATATGAAAATCCGGTATTCGTTAAGAATACCGGATTTTTGCTTATTTTAGGATGTTTTGTGATGAGAAATATTCGAAAGAATAAGATTGGGTAAAGTGTGTTTCCCTTTTGTTTTCCCTTATGCGTTTACAGCTTTAATAAATTGCTCCATTCTGGAGGCACTGGCTTGTTTCATTTGGTCGGTCACGTGACCGTACACATCCAGTGTGAAGGCTGCTGTGGCGTGTCCTAAATTTTCTTGTACGGTCTTGATATCGTCACCGGATTTTATGGATACCACGGCGTAGGAGTGGCGGAGATCATGGAAACGTGTTGTGGGCGTTCCAATTTCTTCCATTACCTTTTTGAAATCTAGATACACAGTCTGGTGCTTCAGGTGGTGACCGAGCTCATCAGTGAACACAAAACCGTGATCCTCCCAGCACTCACCGTATCTTAGCCGGTTCTCCAGCTGGCGATAGCGCAAATTCTTCAGAACGGAAACCACGGAGGGGGCGACAGCCAATGTGCGGCCTTTGCTGTTCTTTGGGGGAGATAGGGTGTATTCTCCTTTGCTGCCCCTAACCTTTTGGAGCTGTTTGTTTACGGTGATTGTGCCTCGGGTCAGATCAACACACTCCCACTGCAATCCGAGTGCCTCTCCTTCTCGCATTCCTGTGAATAAAGTGACTGTGAACAGTTCCTCAAAACGGTGACCTTTTATGGCTTTGAGAAAAGCTGCAATCTGGGTTTCATCCAGCGGGTGCAGCTCTTTTTTAATAACTTTTGGAAGTACGCAGGAATCTGTAGGATTAAAACGGATGTATCCGTTGGCAACAGCTTGCTGGAGTGCTTTGTGGAGAATGCCGTGAATATTCTTTATTGTTTTGGCAGATAGTGGCTCTCTGGCTGACGGTGCAGAAAGGCTGTTATAGAATTTTTGGATTGTGTGGGCAGCCAGGCTCTCCAGCTTGATTGAACCAAGTCCGGGCTTAAGGTGGGTTTTTACGATGGCTTTGTAGCTATCTACAGTCCTGGGTTTGACGCCACCAAGGTATTCAGAGGTCCAGATGTCTAACCACTGTGCGACTGTCATTTTGCTGGGGGCAGTATAGGTGCCTTCATCAATAGCGGTAGTGGCGGCCTTCAGTTTTTGGGCGACCTCTTTTTGTGTTTTGCCGGTGATTGAACGCTGAATCTGTTTGCCGGTGCCAGGATCGTAACCAGCGGTATACCGTGCCTCCCAGTATGTGTATTCTTTGCCTGCGCGGGTAACTGTCTTTTTGCGGATTGTGCCGGTGCCGGCTGCTGATTTTCTTGCCATATTTTTCTTGCCTTTCCGGGGAAGGTCTGCTATTATAAAAGCATAGACTGCCCCTATCGTGGTTGGTGGGTGGTGTTCTATATCTACCGCTCCGGTGTTCCAGCACCGGGGCGGTTTTTATTTGGAGAGATTTTCGTCAGATGCACAGGAGAACTCATAAATGTCCATCATTTTATATTCAACATTATCAACAAAGTACTGAAGAGCGAAATGGGCATTCACAAGTTCACCATACTTATCAAAAAGGTAATGTCCAACTGCATCATCGTTGTCGTATTTGTTGATGAGGGTGGCTGCATCATAAGCTTCAATATCAAATTTATCTTCAACTTCATTATTAAGTTCAGATATGCACTCTCGGGCGTATTCTTCTGCTATATCTGCGCCTTTTTTGAAACCGTTTCTGTAGCCAGTTTCTGAACCGGCTCTGTAGCCACCGATAAAAAAGCAAATAGCTATAGCAAAGAAAGCTATAATTTTCCATGTGGAGTTTTTCATATAAATCCTCCTGTTTAGGTTTTGTGAGGGAGAAGTGTGGTCTTTTCCTCCCTTTTTGTTATTTTTTCGAGAATAGAAAATTAATTAGCCATTTTATGCCGTTACATATCATTGCGAAGATACTCAGCAACATTGGCAATATGCAGTTAATAAAAAATATGACACTAATAATAGTCATGATGCTGACTAACGCTATAGGGCCTGAAACCTCTATAGATGTTACAAAAAGGATGAAACCAGAGCAAAGCAATATCCACCAATATTTTGCAGAAGGTTCGACAAAAATGAGTACTAAGGCAAATACAATTTGAAGAACTACTGCAACGATACAAAATATGCCGTAAGGGGAACTGAAAAAGGCTAGAAGATTGTCCAGCCAAGATTGTGTTGGCTCTGATTTGGTTAGGTTTGAGTTCCCGGAGGATCCACTGCTATGTGCTGTCTTATCGTCAAAATCATAGGGACAGTCTCGTATACCATCACCATCTTTGTCGTAGTGGTCATGTTCTGGGTAGCCATGATGATAATGATATTCGCCAGTGCGATGGTTGATATGACCACCGGAACTGTCGGTGCTGCCAGGGTGTGCATTAACGATTAGTGCTAGTGTTGCGTGCAAAATTAAAATTGCAATAAAGATAGAAAATTTTGCTTTCATATATTAACTATCTAATGGCGCTGGTAAAGGCGACGGCCTTACCAAGGATGCGCACGGTGTTCATTTCCTCACCCCAATAGACTATAGGACGATACTGGGGGTTCTCCGGCTCGAGGGAGATGTGATCATCGAAGAGCTGTACGCGCTTTAATGTGGCGTCTCCATCAATCAGCACAGCAGCAATCTCACCGTTATCTACAGAAGGCTGCTGCCGGATATATACCACATCGCCATCGAATATCCGGGCGTTAATCATGCTGTCACCCTTGCAGGTGAGGGCAAAGTCTGCGTGGATGTGGCGGGGAATGTTGATGTATTCTTCAATGTGTTCCTCCGCCAGGATGGGAGCACCGCAGGCAATGGAGCCAATTAGTGGGATTTTGCGCATTTCCGGCATGGGAATAATATTAAAAGGGAGAACCGGGGATTTTCTTACTGTATCAGATTTTCCTAACAGGTAGTCCATATCAACATTGAAATAATCGGCGATTGCTTCTAATGTTTCAAAGCTAGGTTCACGTTCTCCACGTTCGTACATATTGACGCTACTTTTTGAAATACGAATTTGTTTTGCAAAATCCATTTGCGATAGACCTTTCTCCGTGCGTAGTGTGCGGAGACGGTCTCCAAATTGAACCATAGTTACACCTCCAATAGATATATAGTACACAATTTGTGCACTTTTGGCAATTGTGAAAGTGCACAAATTGTGCGTGCAAATTTTGTGCACTTTTTGTGCGTCTAGATTCTTGACAATCGTACACAAATAGTGTACAGTGATGGTGCGAGCACAAATAGTGCACAAAGGAGGAGCGAATTATGAGCACCGGTAAAAAACTGAAAGCATTGCGCGGCGACAAGACTCAGAAAGAAGTTGCTGCAGATATTGGAATTTCCAAGTCTGCATTAGCTATGTATGAGCGAGATGAGCGTATTCCTCGGGATGAGGTCAAGGTTCAAATCGCAAATTACTACAATGAGCCTGTCGGCGCGCTTTTTTATGGCGAATAAGAGCACAAATAGTGCACAACGGTAACAATTCACTCACCACAATTTATCCAGATGTCTGCCTGCAAAATTGAGTTACCCAAGAAAAGCGAGATGACCGCCCAGCTCGCCCGCTGAACGGCCACCTCTGCTTATTTGTGTTCACTAAACGCAGAATGCTGCCATTTCTGCAGTGGTAAAGGGATGCGAGCCCGAACAGCATTCAACCGCGGCGATGGTTGCTTAGTTTAGCCCCCTCACTTACGGAGCGACCCGGTTATTATAGCGCTACTGGCTTAACAACGACTGTGAGGAAGTTACCGAACACACAGATTGGGATTCGCATTATGGACTTTTTAATAATTTCCATAGGCATCACCCCTTTCTGTTAAATTCCCAAACTGCTTGGGTAACTCAATTTTACAGGCAGACGAGTGAAAGGTCAATGTCAAATTATTATATCATTCATTCTCACCACAATTTACGCAATGGAAAAGGAAGGCACATATGGAAGTAGCAGTGAAATATGAAAAGCTTACATACAGTGTCGCAGAGGCGGCGGAGGTATTGGGTGTAAGCACAGCTAATATGTATCAGATCATTAAGCAGCGGGGTTTTCCCGTGGTTGTGCTTGGCAAACGGCGACTGATTCCCATTAAAGCGCTGGAACGCTGGGTGGAGGAGATGGCAGCTCAGGGGTGGCAGCAATATGACGGAATGTAAGGAGCCTACCTGGGAGCAGAAGATACTAATGGCAAGCAAAGGTTTTCAACCTTCACTTTATGAAGTGTTGCAGGATTATCCCGGAACTATGTTGATCCGCAACAAAGTGACCAAAGAACCGGCAGTCATATTTAAAGAATGAAATTCCCAGGCGTTTGCAAACGCATTATGCCGTCCTGCGGTGGACGGCAATACGGGCAAGAAGTGCTTTTGGAAGCACACCTGCAGCACAGCAGGAGGTAGCCGGTTCGAATCCGGCCTTGCCCTCCAGCGGCTGTAGTAAGTCGCAAAACCTTCTTTCTTATATGGGTTTGGGTGCCTGATACATATTCTCCGGTATCGGGCGGGAGCTAACTGCAGAAGCAGTAACGCGTGACGGTTGTCGGCGGGGACACCGAATAAAAAGAAAAACGCCCGTCAGGGCGAAAAATAAAAGGAGGAAACATTATGAGTCAGCAAGAATTGGAGCAAGGCGATCAGGAAGTTATGGGGATCGTGAACGAACACGCCCACCCGGACACAACAGCAGCGGCAGAGAATATCACGGAGCAGATGCTCCGGCCGGAAGAGCCGGTACGCAAATGTAGTGACGATACCTGCAAGTGTGGAACAAATCCCGATTGGATCCGGAAGGAGAAACTCCGGGCGGGAATCAGCACAGGCGTTTGCGTGGCGATTTGCCTACTGGTTGCGGTGCTGCTGGTGGCAGCAAAATTCTTTCCCGATATTGTATGCTGGGTTGTTAATGCCGGCGTGCTTTGTTGTGGTATTGTGGCGGCGGTGAAACTGGACCGTCTTGCACAATGGTGGAGGAAATGGTGATGGCAGCATCAAAGTTTACAGTTCCTAATTGGGGACAAGCACAGCTTGCCAAGTGCGTGGGACTGGACCCTGGCAAAATGGTCGTGTCTTTGGAGAATGACCAATTAATTGTGTTTCTCCAACACATGCCACGGAAAGAGTATATTTTGAATAAAGTCACCGGAAAAGTACAGGAACATTAAGGAGAAGCAATATGATCATCAATGAAAAAGGCTTGTGTGCCGCAATGACAGATGCCTTCCGGAAGAAAAGTAACGGATACAAGGTGGCTATGCAGCAGGTGGACGGCAAAGCTCCTGAATTGGTGCTTTCAACACAGGACTGGATGGCAATTATCAAGAAGGAACACGCACCTCGTAAGGTGTTGGCACTGATCGTGGAGCACCTGGGAGATTTGCCAAAAATCGGTCAAGCATTCCATGTAAGGGACGATAATGTGCAAACTGAGATCTTCAATATGGCAGTACCGGAACATAAGGAAATACAAACGAATGTGGACATTAAGAGGACACAGATTACATATATGAGCCACATCATTTATCAGCGCGAGGACAACTGCATCGTTTATATGATTCCACCAAAGCTGGAAAATCTACTGGATGGCAAGTTGCTGCCACTGTCACTGGCAGAAGATGGGCGTCTTCTGCAGAGAGGACTTGCAAGTCAGGTCTATATCAAGCCTTATGTGCCTATGCAGGGGGATGCTCAGGCACTGCAAAATCTTGCAAAACACAAATGGATATAAAAAGGCGGCGTCCCCACCGACCAAAGTTAGGACACCGCACAATTCACAAATCAGCCCGGGAAGGGGCCGTGTAACTAGATTATAGCACACGGTCCCTTTTCTGGCAACATAAAAATGGAGGTCAAGAAAAGATGCTCGAACGTAAGTGTAAAGAATGCCCTGCATTCTTTGAGGTAATAGAGGATGGATTAGTACCTACCGGTGGCGGTTGGAATAATAAAACAATCGATGGTAAGAATGTGATCTGTTGCCGCCCTGGTAAGACCATCCAGAAGAAAAAGTTTATGGAGAAGTTCTGCTTTTACTGTTTGGCGACTGCCAAGACTAAGAAAATTGGACACAAGGCCAGTTGGACAGGGCGTACACCCATATGGTGCCCTTTAGGACGGGACATTACCGGAAAATGAGCAGCTATAGGCGTTGGACCTCGGAGGAGGTTGTACTTCTTCAGGAGAATAGCAAACAGCCCATAGGGGTTCTCAGTGAGACACTCGGCAGGTCAGAACAAGCAATTTGGCAAAAGGCAGCTAAACTCGGTTTGTATCAAAAGAAGTGGACACAGGAAGATATAGATTATCTACAGGAGAATTACGGCAAGTACTCCATCCCTTCTCTTGCTAAACGGTTGGGGAGAACGGTGGATGCAATCAAGGTTATGCGCACAAAACTGGGACTTGGCGCCTTCCTGATGAACGGTGAGTATATTAGCCTTAATCAGTTGCTTTTGGCGGTAAGCGGCGGCAGCAGTACATACAGCTACAAAATGATATCGTGGGTACAGAACCGTGGTCTTCCGGTACACACCAAGAAGGTAGATGCCTGCAGCTTTCGAGTGGTGTTTTTGGATGAGTTTTGGGAATGGGCGGAGAAAAATCGCTCATTCCTGGACTTTTCTAAAATGGAGCCGTTGGCATTGGGAGAAGAGCCTCCCTGGGTAGCGGAGCAGAGAAAGAAAGACATCAATGCGTTTCGCCTGCAGAGGAAAGACCCGTGGACACCTGCAGAGGATAGCCGTCTGATTATGCTGTTGAAAATGCATAAGTACGGCTATGCAGAGCTTTCAGAAATGCTGCATAGATCTGCGGGTGCTATTCAACGTCGGTGTACGGATTTAGGCATTAAAGAACGACCTGTGAAGGCAGATAATCACAGTGCGGAAGCAAAATGGACGGAATCAGATTTTCAGATTTTAGCTGACGGAATCCGCAATGGTGATAGTTACACGCAAATAGGCAATATGATTGGAAAATCTGAGAAGGCTATACGCGGAAAAGTCTATTTTGTGTATTTGACCGAGAATGCAGATAAGGTTCGGGCAATGATGGGCAATCAGCGTTGGGGAGCCGGAGCGCCGGTACCAACAGTCAAGCAGGCGGTGCATTTGTCCAGAACTCGGGCAGAAACCAAGGATTTGCTAGAGCAACTTGCGGGTGTTCTATATCGTAGAACACTTGAACTGAAGAAAGTAGATTATGATCACTATTTCCAGCGCGCTATGTGTATGAATTGGGACGAACTGAACAGCAGCTGCGGTGCGCAGTGCGAGGATTGTGATGCCTGTACGG
The DNA here is from genome assembly GCA_045632385.1 of Faecousia sp. Taxonomy (GTDB): domain Bacteria; phylum Bacillota; class Clostridia; order Oscillospirales; family Oscillospiraceae; genus Faecousia. The sequence goes on along the minus strand of JAZQWQ010000109.1, from coordinate 29,618 downwards.
AATTTGTTCGGATCCAACCGCAATACTGTGTCAGATGCGGCGCGACTTTCTTTGAACGAAAAGAGTTCCGTATATGCGCCCCATGCAGAACAGCCAGAAAGAAACAAGCGTACAGAAAATATCAATATCTGTATGGCGCACAAAAATAAAGGAGGTTAAACATGGAAAACACCGAGTTAAGCAAGAAACTACGGGAGCTTTCCCGCAAGAGTGCCGGCACTTATCGGAAAATGATATGCAGAATGGCTGCGCAGCGCATAGGCAAGTTATCTGCAGAGCTGGAAAAAAACAAAGCTTTACTTGCAGTAGCGGTGGCGGATTTACGAGAAGCAGATGTTAATTGTACATACTGCAGCCATAAACAGCCACCGGCGCCTTGTGCGGAGGATGATGTGCACTACACTTGTGAAGATTGCCACCACAACTGCTATTGTAAAGACTGCAAAGACAATAGCAAATGGGAGTGGCACAAAAAATAAGGAGGAAACCAAATGGACAATTGTATGATTATCAACGGACAGAAAATTGAACTAACACCGGAACAGATTGAAAAAATTGTGGCAGCATCTCAGACAACAGACTCTAGACTGGCCGATATCCCCGAAGGTGAAACCTTTCAAATTGGCGACTATACCTTTATTGTCCTGCATCAGGCCATTGATGGTACAGCTGTTATTCTGAAGGACCCTCATCCGGAGGATATGAAATTTGGGACTAACAACAACTACGACAGCTCGGATGTGGACGCATGCTGCAATAAGTTTGCAGAGTCATTGGCCTCGATGATTGGCGAAGAGAGCATCTTCGAGCACAAAGTCGATTTGATCTCGAATGATGGACTGGATGATTATGGTCACGTAACCCGAAAAGTATCCCTTCTTACAGCAGAGAAATACCGCAGATATGTGCGCATTCTGGACAAGTACAAGCCTGACCGTTGGTGGTGGCTTGCTACACCCTGGAGTACAGAAACCCATGGAAATAAAAGCGCAGTTCTTTGCGTGTCGCCGTCTGGCTACGTCAACGGTTTCAGCTGCAGCTACTACTTCATCGGCGTCCGTCCGTTTTGTATCTTAAAATCTGATATCTTTGTATCTAAGTAAAGGAGCGTATTATGGAAAACACAAAAAACACAGTCGTATTCCCCAACATAAAGGACGGAGAGACCTTCACCATTGCAGGTATGGAGTTTATTAAATTTCCGGATGTGGACGGAAAAACACCTGTAGTGATGAAGGATATTGCCTTCCAATCCAGCTTCGGAGACAACAATGACCTCCGGAACAGTAAAATTCTGAAGAAAATGCAGAAGGATATCCTCCCCAAAATCATTAAGGCTATCGGTGAGGAGAATGTGCTTACATTCAAGACAGACCTGACCACCCTGGACGGTCTGAAGCCTTATGGAGCGCTGGAATCGAAAATCAGCCTGCCGACATTTGACTTTTACAGAGCGAATGTGGAAATCTTCGATAAGTACAACCCCAAAACGTGGTGGTGGCTTGCAACACCGGATACCGCACAGCCTCACTATGATCCTGTCTGGGTGCGTTGCGTGTCGCCGTCTGGCTACGTCTACTATAGCTGCTACGGCTGCGACTTCCTCGGCGTCCGTCCGTTTTTAATCTTTAATTCTTCTATCTTTGAATCTTCTGAAGAGTAACAATGAGTGAGAATGATCTAAAAGTAATCGTTAAAGCAAAAGAACTTGCTGTCCATTCCTTCAAACTCACATCAAATTGCAACCGTTATCCCAAAAAGTACCGGCATTCCTTAGTGGACCGGATACAGCTTAAAAGTTTGGATATTTTTGAAACACTCACGGAAGCAAATCGTATCAACAATATGACCCGAAAGGCAGAACGGTGCGAGATGATAACCCGGGCAATTACCTTTTGCGATGAGTTGCTATTTTACATAGAGCTGTCTATGCTCCTGGAGCTGCTGAGTGATAAATCGGCAGCATACTGGTCCAAGATGGTATCCGATGTAAAGTATATGTCCATTGCGTGGAGGACGAAGGAGAGACAGTAATTCACACAGGCCATACGTTGTATTTTTCTTTGCGTGTCGCCGTCTGGCTACATCAACAATAACAACTACAACTACAACAACAACGGCGTCCGTCCGTACTGGTGGAATGTTCGTCAGAGTAGGCTTCAGCCGAAATCAATACACCACATCAAAAGAACGTATGACCTTTCCGGATACGGATAAACAAAGAGGACTGTGTTGTATGACCGAATTTGAGAAAGTAACCGATTTTAAGAATATGTATCGTGCCTTCCGCAAGGCCCGATGCGGCAAGGGATTCCGGAAAAGTGCTGCACGGTTTGACGCTGCAGCGCTGGACGGAGTAAATACCCTGATTGCCCAGTTGAGGGATAAGACCTATCGTGTATCGGAATATACCGAGTTCAAAGTCTACGAGCCGAAGGAGCGTATTATCCAAACGACTTCTTTTAAGGATAAGGTTGTACAACACAGTCTGTGTGATAATGTTTTGCTGCCGCACCTGCAGCGCGTATTTATTCGGGATAACTGCGCCGGGCAAAAAGGAAAAGGGACACTGTTTGGCCTTAACCGGCTCCGTGAGCAGATGCTGCAGTTTTATGACCGATACGGTTTTGACGGTTATATTCTAAAATGCGATATCAGCAAATTCTTTTATAACATATCCCATCCTCAGCTGAAGGATATTGTGGAGTATCACTTTGGCTACGATCCGAATGTATGTTGGCTGTGTAATTTATTTATTGACAGCACAGAGGGGAAGGGTATACCACTGGGCAATCAGATCAACCAAGGCTTTGCTTTGCTCTATCTTGACGGAATGGATAAGCTGATTAAGCACGAACTGGGCATCGAGTACTACGGCAGGTATATGGATGATTTCTATCTCATCCACCCCAGTAAAGCATACCTGCAGTATTGCCTGGAGGTCATAACAGCATATTTGGAATCTCTGGAGCTGATGCTGAACGGTAAGACGCAGATATTCCCCTTTAAGAATGGTGTCAGTTATTTAGGTTTCCACACTTATCTTGCCTCTGATGGTACGCCGGTCCGCAAGCTAAAGAACCAGAACAAGCGGAATGCTCAACGGAAGTTTGTACGTATGGCAAAGCTGGTTGCCGCCGGCCGCCTGCCTTCGGAGAAATTCCAGACATCATACAATGCCTGGAAGAACCACATATCACACGGTAACTGCTATAACCTAGCAAGATCTATGGACTCAAAAATTAATGCAATGTTACAGGATATATTGGAGGAATAGCTTATGAAATACGTTATCAAACACTACGACAAACCCGGATTTATGGTTGCCGGCATTGGTATCGGAGAATGCGGCACAACAGAGCCGGTCATCTGGACACAGCAAGAGTCTGAAGCACTCCTGCTGGAGGAGGGTGAAGCAGCTGCCGCAATCGCTTTTGTCGGCGATGTTATCGACTGGGAACTTGCAGATGGCTTATACGCTGAGCAGATAAAGGAGAATTGATATATGTCTGGAGGACTAAGATATGAGACTGGGCGGGATATGACGCCTGCCATGGCGGAGAAGGTGGCTGTACAAATTGCCCGGAAGATGGGGGCAGAAGCACCACTGGCAAAATCCGCGCAGAACCCGGTGGTAGAAGTTAATGAGAGTGTACATAGAGCCCCCGAACGGCTAATCAGCGCAAAGCGGTTGTATGCGGTGGCTTTTGATGAACATCGAACCGGGAAAATCGAAGACGAATCCATAAATGATATCATTAACCTTATTGATGATGCGCCTACGGTAATCGCCTTGCCGGTGACAGTAGAGGAGTTGGATTACCTGATTAACGATATGATCTCCTACATATGGAAATTGGAGAACAAGAAGAAAACCACAGAGCAGGCTGGTTATCACAGCCGGAAGACTTTGGTGGAGAAGCTGAAGAAGTTCCGAAACGAACATTTTCCGGATCTGACCAGCTTGTGGTGAAAGTTTGGTTTTGCACAGAGAGCATCGGGGACGGTACTCTCTTTGGAAAACCAAATAAAAAATACGCGCGCGCACGCGCGTTTATGGGCTAGGTAAGGGCCTAAGTTTTCAACCATTTTATATAAAGAGGAGAATACACTGTGCAAAAAGAGGGTTACTGGATAATCAGAACATATGAGGCCGGTACCGTGGGAGAGAAAACAAAGTTTTGGGTCCCCGGTCAACGGCCTAATGGAAAACTCAGAAGAAAAGATAAAGATGCGATCAGGAAACAGGCACAGAATGAATACTCATCTGTTAAGCAGCTTGCTCGAATTCTGAACGCTAATTTTGGGAAGAATGCTCCAGACAGCCTTGTTCTTGGATTGGATTATAACAGCACCGGTATGAAGAAACTGCATAAGTGGCTCGAAAAACAGGGCATCGATATGGATAGCTTGGATGAAGCAGAACGGCTTAATGCATTGTGGCAGGCAGCAGATCATGAACTTTGGAATTGTTTGCGCAGGGTTAAGCGGCGTTTGGGTAAAACTGCTGTCCTGAAGGCTGTGTATATCACATCGGATATGGATGGAGATACAGGAGAAAGTGTTCGTGTACACCATCACCTGGTAATTAATGCTGAAGCTAAAGATGCATTTGTGGATGCTTGGAGAAAATATGGAAGTGTTGACTGGGAACGGACCTGGGATAACCAGGAGGACAGAACACCACTTGCAGAATATTTTATTAAACAGGTGCGTCACGTTCCGGATGCGAAAAAGTATCGTTCCACAAGAAACCTTATCCGGCCGGTGCCTAAGGATCGTGAGGCATTGAGCGATGCGGAGCTGCGTGTTCCGCAGGGAGGTCGTTTGTTATACCGCCGGGAGTTTACAAAGCCTGGACAGCCTCAGTACATACGCTATGTATTGCCTCCGAAATCGTACATATCCCCGGATGGCGCAAGTCCGGGTGAATTATAATCACAGTGGGAGGGGTGAAAATGCCAAAGCATAATACCATTTGCAGCGCCAAGTGTCCGTATTATCGCGCCGATGAAAGACATGAGATTTTTTGTGCCGGGTTAAAGAACGGTATGGGTACCCATGTTGCGTTTGCTTCGCCGGCAGAGAGAAAGCTTTGGCGGGATCGTTACTGCAAATCGACGCAGGGGCACCATAATTGCCCGGTAAAGAAAATGCTGGATCAGAACGATCAGGGCATCAGGTAACAGAATTATGCAAAACGAGAAACGCACGCGCCGGGGCAGGTGGGTGCGCGTTTGCGCGTGCATTATGCGCACGCGCGTTTGTAATTACACTCAGGGTGAGGACCCTGGGTGTTTTTTACGTGCATGCTTTAGAAAAAGATGCACGCTAGAACTGTCACGACAGGGGGGTTTTTGTTGTGCTTTTATTTCTGCTACTATGGGGACAAGAGAGGTGAAGGAAGGTGGCCAGACCCAGGAAATACACCAAGAAGGCCCTCAGAGAGGCTGTGCAGGGCTATTTTGATAGCATTAGCCGGGAGATAACCATAACGGAAAAGGTTGATAACGGCAAACGAGATAGCTATGGCCATGTAATTTGGGATCAAGAACCGGTGAAGAACAAGCTGGGGGATATTGCAAAAGCAACGGAGTATCTGGTGCCGCCAACTCTCGGTGGGTTGTGTGCCTTTTTAAAAATTGATCAAAGCACCTGGAGCCGGTGGTGCGATAAAGATGCTTATCCGGAGTACCAGGACATAATCACCCAGACGAGGGAACGATTGCTGACCTGGAGGCAAGAGCAGGTTCTACTCCGTAAAGATGTGAAGGGTTTAATCTGGGACTTGGAAACGAATTACGGCTGTGGCAAGCAAGGGAAAAATCCTGATGATCGAGATAATCGACCGCACGGTGTTGTGGTGTTGCCGCAAATAAATCAACTTACACCGCCTCCAGACGAAGAGGATGAAGATGAATAATGTCATTTGGACACCGCAGCCAAGGCAGGAAATGTTTATGGCTAGGGCGGAATATGAGGCTCTTTACGGAGGTGCGGCCGGTGGCGGAAAATCTGAAACGCTTGTTATGGAGGCAACAAGGCAAGTAGAGATTCCTCACTATAAGGGTTTGCTGCTTCGAAAAACTTTTCCACAGTTAAGCGAATTGATTGAGAAAAGCTTAAATTATTATCCCCAGATATTCCCAGGCGCAAAATACAATGACTCAAAGCATACATGGATATTTCCAAGTGGTGCAAAAATTGTTTTTGGATCGATGCAGCATTCAAATGATAAAACGAAGTATCAAGGTATAGCTTATGATTTCATTGGATTTGATGAATTAACGCATTTTACTTTCGATGAGTACATTTACATGGTGTCCAGAAATCGCCCAAATGGACCAGGAACAAGGTGCTATATGAGAGCAACTGCAAACCCTGGAGGAATTGGACATGGGTTTGTAAAAAACCGGTTTATAACTGCAGGAAAAGCGATGAGCACAATTTGGGACAAGGTTGTTGTGGTGAAACCGGATGGAACAAAGTTCAAGCGGTGGATGTCTAGGGTGTTTGTACCATCGTCCGTATTTGATAATCAAAAGCTGCTGGACAATGATCCTAACTACTTAGCGAGACTTGCCTCGATGCCGGAAGCGGAGAAAAAAGCTTTGTTATACGGCGACTGGGACAGCTTCTCGGGTCAGTATTTTTCGGAGTGGCGCGATAATCCCGACCATTATACAGACAGACGCGGCACACATGTCATAGAACCTTTTGAAGTTCCTAGTGGCTGGAAAATTTACCGCAGCTTTGACTGGGGTTATAATAAACCCTTTTCTTGTGGCTGGTGGGCCGTTGATTATGATGGGGTGGCATATCGAATTTTGGAGTACTACGGCTGTACAGATACTCCCAATCAGGGTGTCAGATTACCAGCAATACAGGTTTTTAAGAAAATTCGAGAAATCGAATGTAGCCACCGTTGGCTGAAGGGAAAACACATTACCGGAGTCGCTGATCCTGCAATATTTAACGAGGACGGCGGAGAATCGATATATGCCTCAGCGGTAAAATGCGGTGTTTATTTTAACCGAGGCGACAATCAGAGAATCCCCGGCTGGATGCAGGTACATTATCGTTTTAACTTTGATGATAACGGATACCCGATGATGTATATATTCAGAAATTGTAAGGCTTGCATACGAACGTTGCCAGCTTTGATATTTGATACAAATCAAGTTGAGGATTTGGATACTGATGGTGAAGATCACGTGGCGGATGAAGTGCGTTACTTCTGCATGTCACGGCCGATTAAGCCGAGGGTGCCCGCAGAACCGGACCCCTGGAACGACAGTCCTATGAAACTCTTTCTGGATATTAACCGGGAGGATGTGAGAACATCGGCGAGAAAGCCGGGAATGGAGATCATAAATGATTAAAAATAAAAAGCTTGTTTCCGGAAATGCAGAGTTTCAGACTGCAGAAACGATGTTGCCTGAGGAAACTGCCGGCACAAATGAGCCGGTTAAGGTTGAAATAATTGGCGTTGATCAAGTCAAAGAAGCGGCACAAACTCTTCAGGAATACAAAAAAGGCAAGGAAAACCTGGAGCAGCGGATAATTGCAAATGAGCAGTGGTACAAACTGCGTCATTGGGATTATATCCGAACTGGCAATGATCAGCAGGTGGAACCTGTATCAGGATGGTTATTCAATGCAATCGCCGGCAAACACGCGGATATGATGGACAACTTCCCTATGGCCAATATCCTTCCCAGGGAAGAAGGCGACAAAGATGAGGCAACAAGGCTGACCGCTGTTGTTCCTGTGGTTATGGAACAAGCGGATTTTGAAGCGGTCTACAGTACACATTGCGATTCCAAGCTGCGTGGTGGCACCGGCGTAATCGGTGTATTCTGGACTCCTCAGAAGTTGAACGGATTGGGTGATGTGGATATCCGGGAGATGGAAATCCTGAACCTGTTTTGGGAACCGGGCGTTACAGACATTCAAAAGTCAAAAAACTTTTTCAGCGTTGAGTTGTGGGATAATGAACTGCTTGAGCAGAGTTATCCGCAGCTGAAGGGGAAATTAGGCGCCAGTGGAAAGACAGTAAGCGAGTACATCTATGATGATACGGTCAGCCCAGATGAAAAGACCTTGGTCATTGACTGGTATTACAAAAGGCTTGTTGGAAGCAAGCAAATTCTGCACTACTGCAAGTTTGTTGGCGATACAGTGCTGTTTGCTTCGGAAAACGAAGAACAGTACAGACTGCGTGGCTGGTACGACCACGGAAGGTATCCGTTTGAGTTTGATCCAATGTTCCCTGTAAAGGGAAGTCCCTGTGGCTTTGGATTTATCGACCTGGGAAAAAGCGCCCAGGAGTACATCGATAAGAGCAATCAGGCTATGTTGCGTAATCTGCAAGCCAATGCCCGCCCCCGGTATTTTATTCGGTCAGATGGTAGCGTCAAGGAAGAAGAGTTTGCGGATTTGAACAAGGACTTTGTTCATGTGGATGGCAATATGGGTCAAGACAGCATCCTTCCAATCAAGGGCTCCGGTTTAGATGGCGTATATGTGACGATGGTGCAAAACAAAATCGATGAGCTGAAGGAAATCACAGGCAACCGGGATATTTCCAACGGCGGCACCAGCTCCGGCGTAACGGCGGCGTCTGCAATTGCAGCTATGCAAGAAGCGGGCAGCAAGCTGAGCAGAGATGCGAATAAAGCATCCTACCGGGTATACAAGAAAATTGTTTACCTGGTGATCGAACTTATACGGCAGTTTTATAATCTGGAGCGTTGTTTCCGGATTCAAGGCAGCACCGGACAGGAAGAATATGTGAATTATTCCAATGCCGGCATCAAACCCCAGCTACAGGCGGCGGCAATGGGTATGGAAAAGACCTACCGTTTGCCTCTGTTTGATATTGAAGTCTCCGTCCAGAAACAAAGTGCATACAGCAAGTTGAGCCAGAATGAAATGGCACTGCAGTTGTATAATGCAGGATTCTTTAATCCGCAGATGGCAGATCAGGCACTTGCTTGTCTGGAGATTATGGATTTTGACCGCAAACAGTTTGTGATTGGCAAGATACAGACAAATCAAACTCTGTTTGCACAGCTGCAGCAGGCTCAGATGCAGATTATGCAGCTGACCCAAATTGTTGATCAACTCACTGGAAGTAATATGGCGGCAACTCTGGCCGGGCAGATGGGTAATTCTGCTGCAACTCCTACAGGACCTCTGACAATGGGGGCGGAAGGAGCCAAGGCACTGGGCGCTGAAGCAACAGAAACTGCTACAACAAAGCAGGCCCGACAGCGTGTGGCGGAATCTACAGCACCGAACTGATGAGAGGAAGCAGAAATGGTAACAGTTGATTTTACTTATAACCGGAGCGCCTTTTGCTTGAGTGTGTATGGACATGCCAGGTCTGCACCTAAGGGAGAAGATTTGGTTTGCTGTGCAGCATCGACCCTGATATATACTGCTGCTCAAAATGCTATGAGGCTTTACGAGCAAGGCGCATTACAACAGTTTCCCGATGCGGTGCTTGTCTCCGGAAATGGTCAGGTATCCGTAAAGGCAACTGCTGAATCAAAAAAACAGGTGGAACAGATGTTCCGCACAATTGCTGTTGGCTTTGATATGCTGGCTCGGCAATATCCGGATTACGTAAAGTTTCGAGAAAAGGTAAAACGGTGAAGAGGCACAATGCCTTCACATATTACACAGGTTCGTCCACTTACGGACAGAAAGGAAAATTTTTATGAAAAATCATTTATGGCTTACGGATGTGGGACTGCAGCTTTTTGCGGAAGGTGCAAGCGGTGCTGATGGCGGTACTGCAGCGGAAGGAGCCGAGGGCGTAAACGCTGCCGCCCCCGGGCAGCAGGACACGGGTGTAGAAAACAGCACCGATACTAACGGAGCTGCAGCTGCTGACCCCGAGCAGCAACAGCAGGTTACTGATCCGACGGAGGCTTTTGATGCACTTATCAAGGGACAGTACAAGGACCAGTATAACGCAAAGGTTAAGGATATGCTTGACAAGCGTCTGAAGGGTGTACATCAGCAGCTGCAGAGTTATGAAGCAGGGCAGCCTGTTTTCGACATTCTCGCGCAAAAGTACGGTGTAGAACCGACAGACTACGAGGGAATTGCGGAAGCAATCAAGAAGGACACCTCCCTTGTAGAAGCTGAGGCTTTGGAGCGTGGCATGGATGTACAGGATTACATCAAGATAAGAAATATTGAGATGGAAAATGTATCTATGCGACGCCAGATGGAGCAGCAGCGCCAGCAGCAGGCTGAGCAGCAGCGCCAGCTGCAAGCAAGTGAGCAGGTCAATAAGTGGAACCAGCAGGCCGAACAGGCAAAACAGGTATATCCCGGACTAAACCTGCAGAAAGAGATCGCAAATCCTGACTTTTCCCGGCTGCTCCGCAGCGGTGTAGATGTGCGAACCGCATATGAGGTCATTCACAAAGACGAAATTATGCAGGGCGCAATGCAGTACGCTGCTCAGAGGGCTGCCAAATCCGTGACCGACAATGTGATCGCAGGTGCCGCAAGACCTGCGGAGAATGGCACTTCCGCCCAGGGCGCAGTGTCCGCGAAGGTTGACCCCAGTAAGCTTTCCGAAAAAGAATTTCAATTATACCTGGAGCGCGTAGCGAGAGGTGAACGCATCACATTTTGACCTCAATGCTCCTTCAGGTAAATCATAAAAAAGGAGCGATAATGCTATGAAGAAAAATAACTATTTGCAGATGGACCTACAGCTGTTTGACGATGTTATGAACGGCACCACTACTCCCGGCCTGTCCGCGGAGAACAAGACTTTTTACGACCGTAACCTGATCCGGACCGCAACGCCCAATTTGGTTCACCATCAGTTTGGTCAGAAACGGCCCATCCCCAAGAACGGCGGCAAGAAAATCGAGTTCCGTCGTTTCGCAAGCTTGCCCAAGGCTACTCAGCCTCTGACTGAAGGCATCACCCCTCCCGGCCAGACTCTGGAGGTTTTGACCGTAGAGTCTGAGCTGCAGCAGTACGGTGACTATGTCAAGCTGACTGATGTCCTGGATCTGACTGCCATCGATCCCGTGATTGTGGAGGCTACCGCTTTGTGCGGCAACCAGGGCGGTCAGACTATGGATACCGTTGTGCGTAATGTGATGAACAGCGGCACCAATGTGTTCTATGCTCCCAAGCGGGCGGCAGATGGCACCGAGACCGAAGTAGAGTCCCGTGCAGATTTGGATGAAACTTGCGTGCTGACCTGTGACCTGGTTGATCAGGTCGTTGCCTTCCTGAAGGCTCAGAACGCCCCCAAGATCGACGGCTACTATGTGGGTATTATCCATCCCTATGCTGCCTACGATATCCGCAAGGACGAGCGCTGGCGCAAGCCTAAGGAGTACTGCGACCCTGAGCACTTGTACAATGGTGAGCTGGGCGAGTATGGTGGTGTCCGTTTTGTGGACAGCAGCGAAGCAAAGATTTTCTCCGGTGAGGGTTGTCCTGAGGGCTTGAGTGTGTTCTCTACCCTGATTCTGGGCAAGGATGCATACGGCGTCACCGACATCGAGGGCAACAACATGGAAGTCATCGTTAAGCCTAAGGGCAGTGCCGGTACCGCAGATCCTCTGAACCAGAGATCCACCGTTGGCTGGAAGGCTATGGAGACCGCTGAGATTCTGATCGAGAACTACATGGTTCGTATTGAGAGCTGCAGCGAGAAGTACTCCGGTATGGTCACTGCTAACTAATGTGGCGGGCGGGTAACACCGCCCCTACTGTCATCACTACTTAACAGGAGGAATTATTATGGCAAATACAAACAATTCCCAGGCGGCTAATAATGCTGCCATGGAGGAACTGCAGAAAAAGCTTGCTGAAGCAGAGGCTAAGGCGAAGGCTGCGGAGACTGCGGCTGCTGAGGCTACTGCCCGGGCAGAAGAAGCTGAGAAAAAGAACGCAGAGGCGGAAGCACAACTGCAGGCTATGCAGACACCCGCAGCCCCACCCAAGGCGGATAAGGTGACAATCCGTATCCCTGTGGTGAAGAACGGCCCAAAGGAAGATGTGCAGGTGTTCCTGAACGGCCGTCAATTTATCATTCAGCGCGGTGCCGAGGTCGACGTCCCCAGAGGTGTGGCGGAAATTCTCGCTAACCGTGAAAAGATGCTGGAGGTTATCGACGCCTTCGACAAGCAGCACGCACAGTAACCAAATTTAAGAAGAAAGGGGGCAGCGATGCCCCCTTTTTTGGAACAGGAGGAAGAATATGAGGCTTCTGGAAGCAATTGATCAGGTGGATAGAAATCTGAACAACACCTATAAACAAAATGAGAAGATCGAATGGATATCCCAGCTGGATCAGCGGGTGAAGCTGCTGATTATTGATACACACGAAGGTGCAGAAAATGTTACCTTCAATGGCTATGACGAAAATACGGACAAGGACACTATGCTTTTGGTGCCGGCGCCGTTTGATGAAATATATCTGCGGTGGTTGGAATCCCAAATTCACTACAGAAATCAGGAAGAGGACCGGTGCAATAACGCTACGGACGCCTTTAATGTACTTTGGGCGGAATTTCGCAATTACTATAACCGGCAGCATATGCCTTTGGGCACGAGGCTGCGGTTCTGACAGGAGGAGAAACTATGGCATTTCCAAGATTGCGCGTACCTTCTTCCAGCCGACAGATGATAGATACCTTTGGTGGGTACAATCACAATCTGCGGATTGGAGACGGGGAATTTTACAATATGAAGAATATGTCCTCTGACGATTATCCGCTGCTTTCTACCCGGAAAGCAAGAGGCATTTATGCTGTGGCGGATAATCCGACAGGCCTGATTGCCAAGGATGCCTTGTGCTATGTAGACGGCGCAGATTTTGTGTTTAACGGAAAACGGTATGATTTGGAATTAAATGATGAACCTAAACAGTTAATCTCAATGGGTGCCTATGTGATTGTTCTTCCGGATAAAAAGTATTTCAACACAGAAGATGACACAGATTTTGGAAAGATAGAGGCAACGTTTGTTACCAGTGAGCCTGTGACATTCTCCATGTGCCGGATAGATGGCGCAGAATACTCCATAGATGAGGTTGATGCGATAGCTCCGGGGGAGGATGCAGACCGGGCGGACGGTATGATATGGGTGGATACATCCACAAGTCCAAATGTGTTGAAGCAATGGTCAAAAAGCTCCGGTATGTGGATACAGATTGCAAGTACTTATGTAAAAATTGCATCAACAGGGATTGGCAAGGCCTTTGAGCTCTATGACGGAATTACCATATCCGGACTAGCTGAAGAGGAATTGCATACGGATACAGGAGATGTTATTGCAGATACTTCTCAATTGGCGGCATTGGAGGGTTCTGCGGTTGTGTGGGATAAGGGGGATAACTATATTGTCGTTGTGGGAATGATGCCCAATTCCTGGACAATTACAAATGCAATCACAATTGAACGAAGCTGGCCCAAAATGGATTACGTGATTGAATGCGGCAACCGTTTGTGGGGTTGCAGATACGGGCCGGCAGCAAACGGAGAAATTGTTAATGAGCTCTATTGCAGCAAGCTGGGAGACTTCAGGAACTGGAACTGCTTTATGGGAATCTCTACAGACAGCTGGGTTGGCGGCGTGGGTACCGACGGACCGTTTACCGGTGCAATTGCACATTTAGGCTACCCACTATTCTTCAAAGAAAACCACCTGCACAAGATTTATATTAGCTCCAATAAAACACATCAGGTGGTGGATACTGCCTGCAGAGGCGTTCAGAAGGGCTGTGGGCGGAGCTTGGCGATTGTAGGTGAAACGGTATACTACAAATCAAGAAGCGGCGTGTGCGCTTACGATGGAGCTCTGCCGGTGGAAATTTCACAGGCGCTTGGGAATGAGCAGTACAAAAATGCAGTAGCCGGTGTATTTGGAAACAAGTACTATATTTCAATGCAGGACACTGTAGGAGATTATCACCTGTTTGTGTATGACACGGCAAAGGGAATGTGGCACCGGGAGGATGAACTGCACGCGGATTGCTTCTGCAGCTGTGGAGATGAGCTGTACTGCATTGAACACGGCACCGGAAATATTCTGACAATGCTTGGGTCCGGTTCTGCGGATACTGCCCCTGTGGAATGGGAGGCAGAAACCGGTATGATTGGGCTTTCTATGCCGGATATGAAATACATCTCCCGACTGAATTTGCGGTTAATGCTGCCGGAATATTCTCAGCTGAGCTGCTATGCGGAGTACGATTCTTCCGGCCGGTGGGAGTATCTGTTTACAATTGCCGGTCAGGGTACCAGAACGTTTGCATTGCCAGTTAGACCGAAACGGTGTGACCATATGCGTTTGAAGTTGGAAGGGACAGGTCCTATGAAGCTATTTTCTATCACAAAGACTATGGAACAAGGGAGTGATGTGCAATGAATATTCGATATCCCAATATCACCAACGCCGCCCCATCGGAACAGCTGGCACAGATAAAGGGTTATTTATATCAGCTGGTGGAGCAGCTGAATATGGAAACAAACAGCGGTCTGCCTGAAGAAAATCGAGTTACGGTGGCGGGAGGATCTTCAGCGAGTTATTCAGCAACAGATTCCGGAATGGAACAAAGTCGATCTCCGGAAAGCACATTTAACCAAATAAAGAGCCTGATTATAAAATCGGCAGATATTGTGGATGCGTATTACACCCAAATGAGCCAAAGGTTTGAAGGTTCATATGTGGCGGTGTCAGATTTCGGGACCTATCGGGAGGATGTGGCCCGCGAAATTACTTTCAATGCCGGACGTACCGATGATGTGTTTACCAAGGTTCAGAAAATAGAAGGGGAATTTGAGGACTATATTGCGTCAAAGGCCTATATCCGTTCCGGGGAGCTATTTGTTGTAGGAGATACAACGCTGGAGGCAGAGCTTGGTCAGGAACTTGAGGAAGGAGCCCCGGTGTATGGTATTGAAATTGGACAAACAACAATTTCGGGCGAAGAAGATGTTTTTCATAAATTTGCACGTTTCACTGCTTACGGTATGACCCTATATGACAATAACGGAGAATTAGCCGCATATATTACGGATAAAAAAATGCATATTCCAAATGTGGAAGTCAAAAATTCGATGATACGTGGCGGATTTCAGGAAACGCTGGAAAATGACGGAGACAGCGTAGAAAGGTGGGTGGGTCTTACGTGAGCTTACAAACAAAGGTTTTTACTTATGGCAGCTTGTCTTCAAAGGTTTTTAAGTATTATGCATTGGAACTTACTCTTACGGAAAATTCCGTTTCCCAGGACAACAATACGTCGGAAATTGCATATACCCTGAAGCTGAAAACAGGTGCAAACAATCAGTTTTCAGGTATATTTAATTGCGTTCTTAAGCTAAACGGCAGCCAGGTAGCTTCTGCGGAAAAACAGCAGATGTTTGCTTATAATAAAACCTTTACGCTGCTATCCGGGACGACGACTGTTGTTCACGGGTCTGACGGAAGCCTCAATATGCCGATTGCGGTCGTTGTAGATACAGCGGAGAGTAATTCGTATTCACCGGATGATGTGACAATTGACTGGAGCTGGGAACTGACGACCATTCCAAGAGCCAGCAGCATAACCAGTGCTGCGGCGGTAACCTTAGGAAATGCTTGCAATGTGAAATGGACGCCCAACAGTAAATCGTTCCGATATAAGCTGAAATTTACAATTGGCAGTTGGAAATATACCACTGGTGCAATTCATCCAAATAAAACAAGCGCGTACACCTACACCGGCTACAAGCTACCTCTGGATATCGCTAATCAGATACCAGACAACACAAAAGGTACTGTGAATGTTACGCTTTATACCTACCCGGACAGTAGCTGTGAGAAGAATATTGGAACTGACAGCAAAGAATTCACGGTAACGGTACCCAACAACGCTGATACGCAACCGACTGTAACAATGAAACTGACTCCGGTATCGCCTGAAAATTTTGCAGGCTTATATGTGCAAAAGCTATCAAAAGTAAAGGCTACAGCTTTGTCAGCGACAGCGCAATATGGTGCAGAAATTAAAAGTACTTATTTGAGCGTTGAGAGCAAGAATTACCCTGATCCGTACCAGTCTTCTGTTTTGGAAAATGCTGGTGAAATTGAAATTAAAGGATATGCAAAGGACACCAGAGGGATTATTGGCACTGAAAAACAGGAAATTCAGGTTTTGCCGTACTACACTCCCAAATTGACAGCAAATGCGTATCGGTGCACATCGGACGGAGAACCGGCTGATAACGGTGAGTATCTGAGAATCAAAGCGACCAGAGATTACGCACCGGTAATGTTCAAGAATGTACAAAAAAACTTTTGTGAAATTAAATACAGTTATAAAGCAGAAACAGCGACAGACTGGACAGACGAAAAAATTATACTGGCAGCGAATGTAACGGAAAATACAGTTGTCACGGGCCCTTTATTGAATGCGACATTTAGAAAAGATACTGCGTATACGGTTCGAATTATTGCAATAGATACAGCCGGTAAGAAATCTCCTCCGGTGACAGTAAATATTCCCAGTGAGCGTGTATTTCGCCACAAGAGGGCAGGCGGCAAGGGGATGGGCCTGGGCGGATATTGCGAGGAAGATGATTTGTTGGATGTGCACTGGAATCTGCACGTAAGAAAGGACTTGAAGGTAGATGGTTCCTTAAGTGTCGGCGGAAAGAGCTTGTTAGATCGGATATACCCGGTAGGGAGTATCTATATGAGCGTGACAGCGTGCAAACCGGGAGAATTGTTTGGCGGCACCTGGGTGCAGCTGAAGGATCGATTTTTATTAGCGGCGGGTGATACCTACGCTGGAGGAAAGACAGGCGGTGAGGCTGAAGTTAAACTTGAGGTTAAACATATGCCGAGCCATACGCACAAACCTACAACAGCGGCGTCTCCTGATCCGGACTATCCTTATGCATTTCAAACTATAACAGCTGTTGCGTCTTCTCACACATCAAGACAAACGGTCGCAAAAGGCAGTGATTACTATGCAAATGTTGGTACACCGGATAATGCTAACTATATTTCTGCGGTGAGCGCGACAGCAGCAACAGGTGACGGTTTGGCACACAACAATATGCCACCATATTTGACAGTTTATATGTACAAACGAACAGCTTAGGGGGAAACAATATGGCATTTAAAAAAATTACCGATTATTCACAAGAAATTAAAAGAGACGGGCTGACTGCAATGCCAACTCAGACGATAAAGGAGTATGGGGATGTACTGCCGACGCAAAGCATTAAGCAATATGGTCCGGGGGCTCTGCCGACGCAAAGCATTAAGCAATATGGTCAGGAGGCTCTGCCAACACAAAATATCAAGCAATATGGTCAGGAGGCTCTGCCGACACAGAACATCAAACAATACGGGCAGGAGGCTCTGCCGACACAGGGAATTGCCCAATTTGCGAAAAACCAAGGAACAGATAACTACCGATATAATGCAGACGATGATCCATTATGGCAGGCGGCAAAGCAAAAGGTTACCGACACGGAGGCAGGGAAGCCGACCTATGAAGGTACTTATGAGGACTTGCTGAAAAATTTGTTTGATAAGGTAATGAACAGAGAGGCTTTTTCCTATGACTTGAACGGTGACGCTTTGTGGCAGCAGTATAAGGACCAATACACCACCCAGGGCCAGCTTGCCATGATGGACACAATGGGTCAGGCGGCAGCGCTGACAGGCGGTTACGGAAGTTCCTATTCCCAGAGTGCCGGACAGCAGGCATACCAGGGCTATCTGCAGCAACTTAATGACCGGATACCGGAGCTTTATCAGCTGGCATTGGATAAGTATAACAGCGATTATGCTTTGCTGAAGGATCAGTTCAGCACAACTGCGCAGATGCGTGATGACGAATACGGCAGATATATGGATAATATGGGTCAGTACAACACGGATTTGGACCGCGCCCGGAGCGACGCAGATAAGGCTTACGACCGTGGCTACACAAGCTGGCTGACCGGGGAACAGTTGCGTCGGGATGACGACAATACCGCGTACAGCAGACAGCAGGACAGCTATGATAAGCTGGCAAGTCTGATTTCCAGCACAGGCTACAAGCCCACACAAGAAGAACTGGAAGCAGCCGGCATGAGCCCAGAGCAGGCGGCTGCCTATGCGAAGGCATATAAGGGTTCGAAAAAGACGACCACAAAAGTCGTTTATAAAGATAAGGAGGGTAAAAAAGTCACTTATGACTCCATAGTAGATGATCTGAATGAATCTGTACGTAGAGGAGATAGCAAAAGCGAAATAAGCGCAGACATAAAAGCCGCCCGTGATGATGGATACATTACCGCGGCGGAAGCAAAAAAACTGCTGGATATGTTCTGCCCAAGAGGACAGACATACTGATTAAGGAGTTGATACAATGGGTTTGTACGAAGAGCGAAGAAAGAAGCGAGCCGAGAGATATGAGGTTTCGACATCTTCAAAAAAGGAAAGAATCACTGCAAGTAGCAGTGATTCTAAATATCTTACACGAAGAAAAGAACGAGATGCAATGTATCCCAAGAGCAATTTAGACGATACCTACATATCTAATTTCCTTCGTGATGCACAAAGCTTTTTGTCTGGTGCTGCGTCTGCTTATAACAGCATTTCCGGCGATAACAAGAGTTCTATCTACCAATCGAAAAAACAGACCTCTGATGACCTGCGCGTAAGAAGCTCTAACATTCGACGGTATCTTGAAAAAAACAAGGATGCCGTTGGGGCAGAGGGCTACAGCAGTCTTATATCTCAGCTGGATGATTTTGATAAGGAAAATGCCTCTATAGCCTATGCGTTTTACAACGCGCAGAAATATGACACTGCTACCCCGGATAATAGGTATGCCGAGGCGACTGCTTTACTGCATCCGGAGGCGCGGGTGCAGCAAGCTGGCGTTCCGGCTATTCCGTCTGTGGCGGTGCAGGATGCTGAGCCTTATAAGAAGCGTTTTGAGAGGGATAATGCTTATCGACAGAAATATCAGGGCAAGACCTATGACCAGCTGAATGCGGTTATCTCCGCCATGGAGGACGGTGAGGAAAAGAACTGGCTGTCCACCTATGCCCCCTCCGTTATGACTGCTGAGGATTACGACAAGGAAATTGCGGTTACAGATACAAATTTGCAATCGATGCAGGCGGAATTAAGGCAGCTGGTTCAGAAAGGCAGCGTGGATTCTTTTACACCCGAGGAAATAGAACGGGCACACTATCTGCAGGAGGAAATCAAAAATCTGTCGCAGAAAAAAGACCAGCTGGATAATGAGCGAAAGTATAATTTTCTTTACCAAAACGAAGATTACAAAGAAAAGTCAGGGTATGCTAGTACTGCTGCGGAAGACTGGCTTACAGAGACATTCAGCCAGTATAATCTTGGCTATTCCGATTTGACCTATGAGTACATTAACAATCAGGATGGCATCCGGGATAAGATTAGACACGAGGCAGCAACCCACAGAAACTCGATGGATGATTTTGAAATCTATGATAATCTATCGGAAAACGAAGTGGCAACATACAACTATCTGTATAGCACAGAGGGAAAAGAGGCTGCTCAGGCGTATTTGGAGTATTTGCAGCCGGAATTAAATGCCAGAAACCAGGATAAAACAAGGCGTCAGGCTGCGGTATTTGCCACTGAAAATCCAAATCTTGCTAATCTGGCGAGTGTTGGAGCTACCCTTGTTTCCGGTGTTGGTGAGTTGGATGCGCTTGGGCAGAAAATTGAAAATGATATCAAAGGCGATTATTATAAGCCAATCGACATGAACACAGGTGCAATGACACCGTCAATTATGTCCTCTACGATAAGAGGGACACGTGCTCAAAATCTGGCGGATAAGTACGGAACAATTCAGATTGACGAAGAGGACCATCCCATCCTGGGCAGGCTCTTTAACGGAAAAAGTTTGGGTGACGTGTATCAGCTGGGTATGAGCATGGTCGATTCTACGGCGACTGCGCTGCTGTCGCCGGTGCTGAGCCCTGCCAGTACGCTCCTGCTTGCCGGCAGCTCTGCCACCCAGACAATGCTGAGCGCAGCTGAGAACGGCGCGACAGATGAGCAGGCGTTGTGGATGGGTGCCTTAAGCGGCGCCTTTGAGTACCTGTTTGAGAAATACGAACTGGAATCGCTGCTGAAAAACGGCTCAGAGAATGCAGTCCGTGCCCTGATATCCCAAAGCCTGTCTGAGGGCTTTGGCGAAGGCATGACGACCGTTTCCAATTTGGTGGCAGATACCCTGATTATGGCGGACAAGTCTGAGTTGAATCGCACAATCGAGGCTTATCGGGAGCAACACCCGGACTGGTCGGAGGAGAAACTGCGTACGGAAGCGTTGAAGGACTTGGCAATCCAAACCGGATGGGATGTTGTTGGCGGCGCGGTATCCGGCGGCATTATGGGTGGTGGCTATTCTGTCATAAACAAGGGTATCGACAAATTACACTCTCTGGCCCAGGAGAAGGTGGATGCTGAACAGCAGGCACTGCAGCAGCTGGCTGAAGAGATGAACGGTGTTGATGAAACAGAAAACACCGCCCAGATGGACGGTGTGAAGTACAGTATTAAGCGCACGCAGAATATGTCCTGGGATGAGCAAATAAGTGGAGCATTGAAACAGGGTGGCAGTATAGTCCACAGTGACACATTAGTTCTTGATGATACCCCTGTCAATTTAGTGAAGGATGGTGTTGAGAACAAACGTCTTGCGATTCCTTTGAGTGTAATCACAAAGGCGAAAAACGGAAAAGATTCATCCCATTCAATTAATGATCAAAACCTGAAGAACCTGCAAAAAGGTGTTAGAAATGCGCCAATCGTAATAAACAATCCCGGAAGAAATGCCTTGGTGTTTGTTACAGATATTCAACAGGATGGTGCGCCTGTGTTAGTGGCATTCCAGAAAAATGCCCAGTTTGATGGTGATGATGTTCACAAGGCAACAAGTATTCATCTGCAGATGGATGTGGCATCGATGCTAAAGGCTTTGCCTGCTGAAGCAACAATTTATGCTAAAAATGAAAGTGAACTTGACACAGCAGCTGGAATCACGGATAGCCTCCGGAGCATTTCTGCCAATGTCAAGTTCACTGGGAATACTGTAGCAGAAAATGTGGCGGGTGTCAATGGGGAAATTTCTTCCGCTGAAGGCCAGGTACTGCGCGGCAGTGATCCGGTGCAGATCGCGGACGTGGAGAGTGCAGGCAAAGGTAAGTTGACAGTGAAGCTGACGGACGGCAGTACTGCAGATGTCAGTGAGCTGAGCTTCCCGGATATGGGCGAGCAGGAACTGTGGCGGGTGCTGGCGGAGTATTGCGATAATGCAGAAGCTGCCCGGCAGCTACTGAAGGAGTATCGAGCTGGTGACCTGAAGGCTTTTGAGTTTGCCAAAGGTGTAGAAGAAGGCTTTATCTACGGCAAGCTGAATATCAGCGAGGGTGAAATGGCCAAACGCGGCAGCTATGTGAATCTGCTGAACCCCATGCAACGGAATATGGCATACAAGTATGGTCAGTATGCGGGCGAAAAGCAGACCCGTCAGCGGCAGCAAAGTATAGATGCTGAAAAGAAATCCGGAAACGATAAGAAGGGACAGCTTCACTTTGATGGCGACAGAGACAGCCTGACACACCGACAGAAAGTATCCTTACAGGCCTGTGAAGTGATTGCAAAGGCACTTGGTATTCAGGTGTACATTTTTGAATCCGAGCTAAACTCTCAGGGCAAACGTGTTGGAGATAATGGCTGGTACGATCCCAACGACGGGAGCGTCCATATTGACCTGCATGCCGGAGAGAACGGTGAGGGTGTTATGGTCTTTACTCTTGCCCACGAGCTGACGCACTTTATTAAGGATTGGAGCCCGGCAAAGTTCCGCACCCTTTCCACTTTTTTGGCACAGCAATACGGCAAAAAAGGCCTTAGCGTCCGGGATATGATACTGAGACAGCAGGCTAAAGCAAAGCAAAACGGCAGGGAACTGACGTTTGAACAGGCCCACGAAGAATGGGTGGCGGACAGTATGGAAATGATGCTGACGGATGGTGCCATTCTGGAGAAGCTTTCTATGCTGCAGGCAAAGGATAAGGGCCTTGCTCAGAAGATTCGCCAGTTTTTGGACAATTTCCTGAAACGCCTGAAAGCGGCCTATAATGGCGTCAGTCCACAGACGGTAGAGGGTCATATTGTCAGCCAAATGGTAGATGCTGCTCAGCTCCTGCAGGACCTCTTTGCTGAAGCTATGACAGATGCCGGCGAAAACTACCGCAGTGCAGAAAAAAACACCACCGGTGAAGGCAGTGTGCGTCATATGTCAAGAGAGGAAAGTGCTAGTATAAAAGAACAGCTTGTGGCAGCATCGGAAAAGCTGAACGAAATGGATGTTGTTGTTTCGGTTGTTAGCGACGGATTTGCAGGTTTACGTGACAGCGATGTAGCAAAAGAACTGGAAAAAGAATTTTCTAAATTTGGAAATAAGATCGACAGGAAGGATTTTGGTGTAATTCTTCTGTCATACCAGCAAATCAACAAGGCGTTAAATTATTTGAAAATGCCTAGCGAAAAAGCGGCAATGTTAACTGTTCCGAGGGTGTTAAAACGTGGCATCCAAATCGATGCCCATACAAAACATAAGGAACGTGGTGTAGATTCGTATACATTTGCTGCCCCGGTAGAAATCAATGGCAAAAGAGGTAATGTTGGGGTTGTTGTGCAACGCGTAACGGGGACAAATCGTTTTAAGACGTTAAGAATTTTGCTGCCGAACGGTAAAGCTTTTGAGTTTACAAAAAATATCGAAGCAGATTCTACCGCCGGTAGCAGTTCCAAACATCAAAGTCCGGAAGGCATACCCATCGAATCTGCTTCTATAAACAGTATATCCAAGAAAACTGAAGATGTCAAGAAAAATGATTCGACAGAAAGAAAGCACTCTTCTAGATCAGACAATGCTGTGTCAGACCGGGCGATGCTGGTGGATATGTTTGAGCAGATGGTTACGGATTCCAATGAGTACAAGGTGCTGCAGAGCTACAAGAAGCATATGAATGAGATGCTTGCCCTGGAGGAAAAGGTGGAGCGCTTGACTGCAGAAATTGGACGCCTGTCTTTTGCGGAGGGTCCCAGGGATACGGAGTATCTCAATAAGCTGAAGCTGCAGAAGAAGCAGGCAATCAATCGGCTGAACTACTACGACAGCAAGCTGCTGGGATTGGAAAAGTCCGGCGTTCTGAAGGCAATGATTGAACGCAACCGAAAGCAGATCACCCAGGAGAGCTTCGACCGGGCACGGGAGTACTACCGTGAACGAAATCAGCGCCGGGAAAATGAGATTCGGGAATATTACCGAGAATCTCGCAGAAAGGCTGTGGAACGGCACGATGCGTCCCAGATGCGGCAGAAGCTGAAGAGAGTGGTGCGAGACCTTTGGAAACTACAGGAAACTGCGCCGAAGGACCGGAGAACCAAGGAAGAACTCAGAGAGTTTGTGGACAGCGCAATCAAGGCGGCAGACCTTGTCTGGCTGGAACGCTATGACGAGTACGATATGGTACGAAACGGTGTGGGCGTTGACCTGCGTGGTGATGAGCCACAGTTACTTCAGGAATGCCGTGAACTGTTGGAGAAGCATCTTGAGATTTCTGAGGCAGAAAGCCGGTGGGACATCGAAGGTGCGTTGCAGGCTGCCAAGGATAAGGCGGCTCTGGATAAGGAACTTGCAAAGCGGATGAAGAAACTCCGGGATGCCGGTGTGTTCGCAGAAGAGTTTAAGCGCGTCCACGAAATGGATGCCGGTCAGCTGATTGATAATCTAATTGAGAGTTACGAGAAGCTGAACGGATCAAATTCTCCGTATCTGCAGGGTGCTTATCAGGAAGTACTTCCCACCAAGCTGCAACAGATCCGCAATGAAATAGGCGCCAAGCCGGTGCGGAATATGACTCTGCAGGAACTGGAGCAGCTGTATGATGCATACAGTGCTGTGCTGCATGTGGTGCGTAATGCCAATAAGGTGTTTGCGGATAACCGAGCAGCGGATGTGACTGCCTTGGGTACCGGTGTAGTCGGCGAGTTGGAAGGCTTCAAACGGCAGAAATGGTCCCGGATGGTTATTGAGAGTCTGAAGAAGACCGGCTGGAATAACTTGACACCTGCGTATGCATTCCGGCAGATCGGCTCCGGAACACTGGAACGGCTGTATAAGAACCTTGTAAACGGTATGGGTACTTACGGCCGGGATATTGCCGAAGCAAAGCTACTTTGGCAGGCACAGGCAAAGAAGCACGGTGCAAACAACTGGGATATGGAAGCACGGACAGAGTTTGTGGATCGTACAGGAAAGAAGTTCTCCCTGTCCCTGGGACAGTTGATGAGTCTGTATGCGCTTTCCAAGCGGCAGCAGGCACTGGGGCATCTGGAAATTGGTGGCATTATGCTGGACACTACAGAGGCCTATGTGGAGAACATCATAGATAAGGTGCTGCCGAAGGTGATGACCAATGCAGATACATTCAAGCTTGACAAGGCGGCACTGGAGGGTATCTGCAGCAAGCTGACTGCGCAGCAGAAGGCGTTTGTGGACGCAACGCAGGCTTATCTTTCCAAGGATATGTCTGAAAAGGGCAACGAAGTATCTATGAAGCTGTATGGCATTAGGCTCTTTAAGGAAAAGCATTATTTCCCATTGCGAACTGCCAGTCAGACCCGTTATGAAAGTACGGAGCTGGTTGATCAGCACAAATTGAAAAACTCCGGTTTCACAAAGGAGGTAAATCCTAAAGCGAGTAATGCTGTGGTGCTTAGCGATTACAGCCACGTGTGGACCGGTCACGTTAAGCAGATGAGCCTTTATCACGGTATGACATTGCCCATGGAGGACATGGACAGAGTGTTGAATTTTGGCAAAACTTTGGCAAAAGATGAAAATGGCAATGTTCTGAAAGATGAGAAAGGCGAGGTAATTCCGGTGTTCGCAGTGGACAGTGTAAGCACAACATTGCAGAATATCTTTGGCAAGCATCCGGAAGGTTACATCCGCGATCTGATGAAGCAGCTCAACGGCGGCGTGCGGGCGGATGTGGCGGAAGATCTGTCCGGAAAGATGATGAGCCGGTTCAAGAAAGCGGCAGTTGCGGCCTCTCTTTCTGTGTGGATTCAACAATGGACATCTGTTTTTCGGTCTATGGCATATGTGCCTATGAAGTACTTCTTCCAAAAACCGATGGGAACACAGAGAACTGCAATTATAGTGGAGATGAAGAAGTATTGCCCGATTGCCATTATCAAGGAGATGGGTGGCTTTGACACCGGCATCGGCAATTCAGAGCATGACTACATCACAATGGCAGAGCCGGAGAATATGAAACAGTATGTGGCGGAAGTTAAGAAACACCCGATGAAGCGCTTTGATGAGCTGACAGGCTGGTTGCCCGGTCGCGCGGATGAAACCACGTGGGCGCACATCTGGACGGCTGTAAAGCGGGAGACCAGGGACAAGCATCCTTCACTGCGTATGGGTACCGACGCCTTCTACAAGGTGGCGGCAGACCGCTTTACGGAAGTGATCAACCTGACACAGGTGTACGATTCTGTTTTGTCAAAATCCGCACTGATGCGCTCTAAAGGTGGTTTGGCAAAAATGCTCACGCAGTTTGCAGCGGAACCGACGCTGGCACTTAATATGGCTGTGGATGCTATGGTGCAGCACCAGCGAACCGGAAAGGTGCAAACCGGAACGGCACTTGCGTTGGTGGGCAGCGTGGTGGCAAATGCTATGAGCAGTGCATTAATCTATGCGATGCGTGACGATGATGAAGAGGAAACATTCTTGGAAAAGTACAGCGCAAGCCTTTTGGGTAATTTGTTGGACGGATTAAATCCGCTGACCTATATGCCGATTATCCGGGATATTTGGTCGATGCTGCAAGGTTACGATGTTAAGCGTTCTGATATGGAGGTGTGGAGTCAGTTCGGTTCCTCCCTTGAGCAGATTGTGCGAAAGTATGTGGATGAGGACGCAACCGATAAGGAACGCGCAGAGGCTTGGGCCAGTGCTGCAGACTGGCTCCTTGCCTTGTTTGGTGTGCCCACAAAGAATATTCGCCGGGAACTGAAAGGCTTTGGTAGTTTGTGGGGAACACTTGAACAAGACTTGACTACTCGTGCTACAACTGCTGGCAGTCTGAAGGATACCAATTATGAGACTTTCTGGTCCAGTGTACCGCTTATGCGGTTGATCAAGGGCGAGACAAAAGCAGAAAAACTGTTGGATGCCCATATTGCCGGAGATACTCACTATGCAGACCGGTTGCGTAGCACATACAAGGATAAAACTGCTGCCGATAATGCAGTGGTGCAGACTATCAAGGAACGGTTTGAGGAAGGCAAGCTGTCCGAAAGTGATGCGCTTTACTATTTGGAGAGTTATGCAGGAAAAACCAAGGAAAAGGCACAGAATTATCTAGATAAGTGGAACTTTGCAGCTGCGCATCCGAATGTAGAATTGACCGATGGGCAACGGAAAGGCTGGGGTGCGTATGCTGAGCCTGCAGGAATCAGCCTCGAAATCTATACACAGTACGTTGAAAGTACTGAAGGCCTCACCATAAAAAAAGATGTGGTAAATGTAATACATGCACTTCCGCTCACAAGAAGACAAAAGGATGCACTTTACCTAGCAGAAGGGTATGCGGAAAGCAAGCTGGACGAAGCACCGTGGAATTGATATCATAATATCAGTTTAACAGTTCGAGATGTACGGACAGGGGGGTTTTTGCAACCTCCCTGTTTGTGTTATTCTGTGCACGAGGAGGTGGAGATTTTGAGAAAAGAAGATGGAAAAAAGTTTTTCTATCAATGGGAACAAAATCAAAGATTGGTTGTTGATGAGACTTGCTCTGTTGTACAATTTTGCAATGGCACACTCCCGGAAGCGTTAGCTTGTGAGGTTAAGGAAGAAGACGGTGTTTGTTATGCTATGGTGCCGAATATCTTACTGCAGACTGCGGCGGAGCTGCACGCCTATGCCTGGAACAAAGAGAATTCAAGCGTAATTGGTCACTGCGTATTCTCAGTCGTGTCTGCACCAAAGCCAAATGATTACATCTATACCGAAGTAGAACTGAGAACGGTTGAAAAAATGGTTTTAGAGGCTTTGGAAATCGCAAAGGAAAACGGCGACTTCAAAGGCGACACCGGAGCAACCGGCGCCCAGGGTCCCCAGGGAGAGAAGGGCGACCAGGGCATCCAAGGTGAAAAGGGAGAAACTGGTGAACAGGGACCGCAGGGGGAGCGTGGTGCAGATGGCTACACGCCCATCCGTGGCACTGACTACTGGACGGACGCCGATGTTGCAGAAATCAAGTCTTATGTGGACGAAGCCATCCTTGGGGGTGAGTGGTAATGAGTAGTGATAAAACTGTAGGTGGATTACTCACCGAAATCGCAGATATTCTCCGTGAAGAAGTCAATGAACAGAAATATAAACTTGAAATGATGCCCGGCGCTATCCGTGAACTTGGTTTTAGAAACTATGTGATGGGTGAAGAGGCGGGTTATAGTAGCGGATTAACAGAGGGCATAGAGCAAGGCAAGCAAGCGGAGTATGATAGGTTTTGGGACGGTATACAAGACAAGGGAAAAAGAACGCACTATTACGGTGGATTTTATATGGCTGGTGGTTTAGACGATTGGTTCTACCCGAAATACAATTTAGAATGTACAAACTGCAATTCTATGTTTAGAGGTATAACAGGTACACCAATTGACTTGGCGCAACGTTTGGAAGCGTGTGGCGTTGTATTAGATACAAGCAAAGCAACCGATATGATATTCCCATTCGCTTTTTGCACAGGTATTAAACGTCTACCGCATATAAGTTTTGCGTCAGTAACCGCATCATCGAATATGCCTGCTCCATTTCGTGGTTGTACAACCTTAAAAACAATTGACAAAGTTACGCTTAGTCGGCACGCAAATTTTCCCAGTACGGCATTTGAAAACTGTACTGCCTTAGAAAATATTACGTTTGACACCATCGCTGTAAATGGCTTAAATCTGAGTTGGTGTCCCCTTACACACGATAGTTTAATGAATGTTCTTGACGCTTTAGAGGATAAAACCTCTGTGGGTGGAACCTGGGCTGTTACGCTGGGCGCAACGAACCTGGCAAAGCTAACAGATACAGAAAAAGCAATCGCCACGAATAAGGGTTGGACATTAGCTTAATGGAGGTATAAAAAATGATTAAAACAACTATTGAACTTATAGAATTAAAAGCCTCTAATGGTATGACACTTACTAATGGTGAGGTTTACGGAAAAATTATTTATTTAGGCGTCAATGATAGCGTGGATAATTGGCACGAAATCACTGATGCTGAAGCAGAGGAATTACAAAAGGTTGAGGAACCGGAGGTGTAAAATATGTCTTTCAAAATTGCATATTGCGCCGGTCATTATATCGGCACACCGGGCAAAAGAGTGCCTAAGTCCCTTGACCCCAAGCAGACAAGGGAATGGACATTAAATGACCGGGTTGCTCGGTATTTCGCTGAGGCAGCCGGTCAGTATGAGGGCGTGGAGCTGCTCCGTACTGATGACCCTACAGGCAAAAAGCATATCTCTATCAAAAACCGCACCAAAAAGGCAAACAGCTGGGGCGCGGATATCTATGTGGATATGCACCACAATGCCGGCATCAAGGGCGGCGCAGGGGGCGGTGTGGTGGCCTATTGCAAGAAAAAAGATGCCACCGGAAAGGGCTACCGGGATGCCATTTATGCAGCGGTGATCGCCGCCGGTAATCTTAAGGGCAACCGGGCAAAGCCGTTGGCAGAGAAAAACTACAGCACGATGGTCTATTCCAAAGCTCCGGCAATTCTTGTTGAATATGGTTTTATGGATAGCCGGACGGATTACCCTGTAATTTCTACCGAGGAATATGCCAAAAAAGTCGGTTATGCCACTATGGATGCCATCGCAGTTACTAAGGGGCTAAAAAAGAAAACTGAGCAGGCAGTTACTCCTGCAAAAACCACTACAACTAAGGAGGTATACTGTAAAGTGGAACTCAGAGTACTAAAAAAGGGTGCCGAAGGTACTGACGTCATTGCAATGCAGCAACTGTTAGAAGCTAATGGTTGCAAAGGTAAAATGGATTCCAAAAAGTATGGTTCTTTTGGATCTAAGACAAAGGACGCAGTCAAGTTGTTCCAAAAGAAAAAGAAGCTGCCTTTGACCGGAGCGTGTGACGAGGCAACCTGGGCAAAGTTGCTGGGTTTATAAAAGGAGGCATTACAAATGGAAGAAAAAATGTTAGCGATTAAAACGGCAATTGTAGCCGGCTGCACTGCTTTGGGTGCAGTGCTGGGTTGGAAGGGAATTATGCTGGTTGCCTGGGTGGCAGTAATGCTGCTGGACTATATCAGCGGAACCTGCGCCGCTTGCAAAGCGGGGGAATGGTGCAGCGCCAAAGCTCGGACCGGCCTGTGGCATAAAGCTGGTATGGTGATTGTGGTGTTTGTGGCAGGAATTGCAGATCTTGTACTGGCGGTTGCCTGTGAAAATCTGCACCTGGGCATTACGTACACAGGCTTG
>JAZQWQ010000108.1:0-56134 GCA_045632385.1 Faecousia sp. | reverse complement strand
TTCCCAACCTGCATCAGCGCCCTGCGTGTAAAGAACAAAGCCCTTCTTTTCCGGATCTGCGCCGATTGCTCCGCCACTCCAGGCACCGCCCCGGTAGCCAATATCTTGGCACCAAAGATCCATAGCAGACAAAACGCTTTTTGCAGAAATAAGCATATCCCTAAGCTTAAAATATTCAAAAGCAGAAGTTTTTTGATTAATACCAAACTTTTTTTCGAATTCATTCAGGTAATAGTTGACTGTTTTCTGAAGCGTTTTGATACCATCCGGATTTCTCAGGAAACCTGCAGACAGACTAAACTCCTTTTGAATTTCCCGCATAACAGAACTGGCTTTCCAGGGGCTTGGGGTAAAGTGGATTTGATTGATATATGCCTGCGCCAATTCTGGAAGATTATCTTCCCAAAGTGGCAGATTGTCCTTGGATGCAATGTGTTTCGCTGCGCGCAAAGAACTGACCATACAACTGTTCAGCGCACTTCCTCCAGGACGGTAAATGCCGTATACCCCTGCGGCTTCGCCAACAGCATACAGGCCTTTTACGGAGGTCTCATAGTGGGTATCAACTGCCAGACCACCGTTTTGGTGCTGGGCACAGACCGCTACACGGAGCATATCTTTTGTCAGGTCGATACCGTGGTCAAGATAAAGATTAATGGCCTTTTGGTTCATTTTGGCTAGACGTTCGATGGGTGTCCCAAAAAGCGCGTCAGAATTCTTTAAATACGTGTAGGCCTCTGTGGATAGCTTCCCAAAATCCAATCCTGTTGGATTGCTCCGGAAGTCCATATAAACCTTGCGACCCTTTTCAAGCTCCCGATGTACACAAATATCAATGTAAGATGAACCATGGATTTTTTGGCTGTCAAAAGGCCACTGATATCCTTTTTTGAACACGTTATTTAGTGCTTCAATCGGGTCATCATAATATTCCGCGAGGAACTCATATTCATTGCCTTTGTCATCTACCGACACATATTTGGGAATGACCTGCTGATATGTTCCGGATACGTTCCAACGAAAGTCAATTGAAGCAAGACCATACTGCCATTCAGACAGATTTGCGGTTTTTGCACCGATTTCTATAGCCATTCCACTCATTCCGGATTGACTGGCAGGGTAGACCTTGTTCTCATAAAGATAGGCGCATCCACCGGTGGCCAAAACGATATTGCTTGCGCTGATCACAATAAATTCCGCATTCTTCAAATCGTAACAAACGACACCTTTTATGCTGTTATCCAAACATATCAGGCGAAAAGCCAGGGTTTTATCAAAAATCTGTATCTTTTTGGATAGCACCTGCTTTTCCAAAGCCTCAGTCATATATTTGGAGGTTAATGGCCCAGCGGAGGTTGCACGTTTCGTGTCATCATGATCTGTTTGATAGCCGACAAATTCACCGTATTCATTACTTGGGAAAGGGACACCAAGAGACACTAGTTTGTAAAAACCCTGCAGAGAGTTTGCAGCTTCACATAGGGCAATATCCCCGTGGACAGCACCACCGGCAAACAGGCTTTCTGCCATTTTTGCAACACCGTCTATGCAATCTGAGGACAGGCTGAGCTTATAATATGTCTGCTTATCACTGCCGGTATTGCGGGAGGAACCCATATTCATTCCTTCCGTTACCAGCGCAATATTGGTCACACCGTTGTTATACAGGCTGTCGGCACAGTTCAGACCTGCACAACCACTACCGATCACCACAGCATCATATAAATAAAATTTCATTATAATCTCCTTAAATGGAAACCGCCATCGGCATTTAAAACTGTGCCTGTGCCGTAATCCAACGCACCGGAAGCAGCTGCCCACACACAGTTGGCAACATCCTCCGGAGTACCCCAACGACGGGTAGGCAAAATGCCGTCTTCTGCAATCAGTTTATCATATTTTCCCTGAACTGCCGCAGTCATATCGGTTTGAATGATTCCGGGTCGAACCTCAAAAACACCAATATTATACTCGGCCAATCGATCTGCAAACAGCTGCGTGGCCATAGAGATTCCGGCCTTGGAAATACAATATTCACCCCGGCTGACGCTGGATGTGTAGGCGGAAATGGAGGAGATATTCACAATTCTGGGGTGATAATCCTTCAGTTTTTTCTTCTGCAATTCAATCATCAAATTAGAGAAAAGCTGACACATGAAGAATGTACCTTTCGTGTTGATCTCCAAAAGTCGATCGAAGCTTTCTTCGGTGGTTTCCAGAATGTCCAACCGTTCCTTGCAGGCAACGCCGGCATTATTTACCAGCAGATCCACCCGGCCAAACCTATCAACCACAAAATCAGCAAGGCGTTGTCGATCCTCAGCTTTGGAAATGTCACATTGACAGTAAATTTCACCGTCCATAGTGTCGCTGGCCGCAGAATAGACCACTGTATATCCTTTTTCTTTCAGCTTATCGGCAATGCCTTTGCCAATACCCCGGCGAGCGCCGGTGACAACTGCAATTTTCTCCATCATTTTTGCACCTTTTCCTTATACAACTCCCGGTAGTACGGGTGGAAGACCGCGCAGCCGGACACGCATTTATTTCGCATAAGCTCTGTACACTTTGAGCATGCTACACAGCATTTTCTGCTGTCAAATTCGCCCTTCAGGAAATCCCGATAGAACATAGGGTAGGCGAGGGAAACTCTGCCGTAGCCGACCAAATCACAAATGCCCTTTGTAAGCAGTTCTTCTGATTTTACAATCAGATTTTCCCGGTAGTAAGACATGCCGGAACCCAGCACACACAAATCGGGAAAGTGATCTTTGATTATCTTCTGTACCTGTGCAAACCGGTCAAGACCAACATCTGCAGCCTCCGGAGGGGTATAGCCGCCTTTGCGGAAAGGACGATTTACATGGGGGTTGTAATAGGGATTTCCCAGGGTAACATTGAGAATCTTTACACCGTTTTTTGATGCCAAAGAAATTAGCTTCAATGGTTCGGTCATATCGATTTGGTTCTGCTCATCGGTGCCGAAACCGTAAGGCTTGGGCACCATATCCACCACACTGAGTCTGGAGCCAATTAGAATCTTGTCGCCCAACTCCCGGTTTACCAGTGCCAACGTGTCCAAATACAGCTTAGCGCGGTTTTCAAAGCTGCCTCCGTATTTGCCAGGACGGGAGAATGCAGAAAGCATCTCCTGGAACAGGTAGCCATGGCAGGATTTAATGTCAACCCCGTCAAAACCAGCTTCCTTTGCAAGGCGAGCAGAAGTCAAATATTTTTGCGGCAAGGTGTCCAAATATTCGTCGCTGACAATGTGTTCATCCGTCATAGGACGGCGCTCTTCGTACACAGCGTTGCGATAGCCAATCATAGGAACGATGCTTTGACGACCGGAATGTGTTAGTTGTAAAATGAGTATCGGGTCGATATTACACTCTTTTTTTGCGATATCCCGCACCTGGGAAACCAACAGACGGAAATCTTGCAGATTTTCTGTAGTCAGCATCATTTGACGGGGATTTGTTCGACCTTCCGGACATACCGCACAGGCTTCAAACCAAATTATACCTGCACCGGAAGCTGCCTCTTTATGATATTTCTGTATGGTCAGTTGGCTTGGTGCACCATTTTCTTCGCAATCGCAGCCCTCCATAGGTTGAAATACAACACGATTTGCAGTGGTCAAATCTCCTATAGAATAAGAAGTGTTTAACAGCATATTTGTTTCCTCCCCAATATTCATTCCACCTTAAATATATAGCATAAAAAAGTAAAATCAATTACCATAATAGTAAAAAACATTGCTTTTCTTGCAAAACGAGCTATAATGATACCATAAGGAGGATAGTTATGGAATATAAAGAAGATTTTACTGTTAAAAAGACCCTCTGGGATAGCCATTGCCACACGAATTTTGAAATTATTTGTATTCTTGAGGGAGATATTACCGTCACAGTTGAAGGGCGAAAATTTCATCTTTCAAATAATCAAATTATTATTTTACCGCCTATGTGTTTCCATACGATTTCTTCCAATAGCTGTATGCGTTATCGCCGGATTACCGGCTTGTTTGAGAAGACAGAAATTCCGGAGGAAATTTACGGACGTTTATTTTGTGACCTACAGGAAAACCCTGTGATTACCCACGCAGATATTCCAAATATTTTAAATCAACTGTGGTACAGTATAGACAAGTCCTATTGTGAACCACTTCAAAAAAGCTTGTTGGTGCAGATATTCTACATTGCGCTGCAAAAGGTGAACCCTGTTTGTGCGAAAGAACCCAGCGGACAAATCTTGGCAATTTTGGAATACATTGATGCAAATATTTGTAAACCAATCACACTGGAGGATATTTCAAAAAACACGTACATTTCTCAATCTACTATCTCTCATAAATTTATCCGGGAAATGAAGACAACGGTAAAACAGTATATTTTACAAAAGAAGATGGCCTATGCAGATGACTTGATACAGTCTGGCGAAAATCCTACAGAGGTTTCTCTCAGGATCGGTTACGGAAACTACAGCAACTTTTACCGAATTTACAAGAAATTTTATGGGAAATCCCCCTCTGGGAAAGGCTAGAAAAGAATTGCATTTTGGGGCGGAGTATGCTAAGATTTCCCTAGATTGCAAAAGGAGTGTGCAGTATGAAAATTCAGATAATGGGCTCTGCCGCCTATGAACGTGTTCCTGCGATGTTCTGTCAATGTCCCGCCTGCCTGCAGGCAAGAAAACTGGGAGGCAAAAGCATCCGCACCCAGGCGCAAGCCTTCATCAACGACGATATGCTGATCGATTTCGGCCAGGACAATTATATCCATTTTCTAAACAATGACCGGGATTACACCAAGATCAAAAACCTATTGTTGACCCATAGCCATTCCGACCATTTTATTCCCGAAGAACTGAGAATGACGACCTCTTGGTTCGGTAAAAACGATATGGACCCCATCCAGGTTTGGGGCAATGATTTTTGTAAGGAACTCTACGATAAAATTACATCTGAAAAAAAGTGTGAGTATCACCTGATTGAAAGTTTTGAAACGTTCCAGGCTGGCGACTATACTGTCACTGCATTGCCTGCTTGCCACGGCAAGATCAATGCGTTAGTTTATATCATTTCTGACGGCGAGAAAACGATCCTTTATAACAATGACACCGGCTTCTGGAGAGATGATGTCTATGCATTTGTAAAGGAAAAGGGTTTCCGGTTTGACTTCGTTGCCAGCGATTGTACTTTCTGTCTAGAGGAAGGCAAGACCGGTATTAGCCATATGTCTTTAGAAAACAACGTTTTGCATCGCCAACGCCTTTTGGAAATGGGCGCAGTGGTGGAGAATACGCCCTGGCTGGTGACTCACTTTTCGCATAACGGACTGGTTCGTGATGGCAAGGCGGTAACACCTGAAGAATTGGATGAGATTGCTAAGAACTATGGTATGCTTGCTTCTTATGATGGCATTACATTTGAAATTTAAGAGGTAGAACTATGAATACATATGCGCAAAAGCTCCGCAGAGAACTGCATCAGTACCCGGAAATTGGTTATGAACTACCAAATACGATTGCTGTTGTAAAGCGGGAGTTGGAAGCTGTTGGTCTTCCTTATACAGAGCAATACGGACAGGGAAGTGTCGTTGCAACACTGAACCAAGGTAAGGGGAATTATACCATTGCCTTGCGAGCTGATATGGACGCACTGCCTATGCAGGAGCAAAATGACGTACCTTATAAGTCCCTGCTTCCCGGAAAAATGCATGCCTGCGGTCATGATGCGCATACGGCTATTTTGCTTGCAACAGCCAAAGCATTGCAAGAGAAGTCTGACAAAATCAACTGCTGTGTAAAGTTCTTGTTCCAGCCTGCAGAGGAAACCAGCGGTGGCGCAAAAATGATGCTCGACAACGGCGCAATTGACGATGTGGACTGTATTTTGGCGCTCCACTGCAGTAATAATTTTGAGGTCGGTACAATTCAAGTTCAGCCTTATGCGGTTAATGCCAACAGCGATGGCTTCTATCTGGATTTTTACGGTACCAGCATCCACGCCAGTGTACAGCACCAGGGTGTTGATGCGATTATGATGGCTGTGAAAGCATATACGGCAATTGAATTTATGATTGCTAAGGAAATCAATGCTGCCAATCCCTGCATTTTTAATGTGGGAGCTATTCATGCCGGTAATACGAATAATATCGTGGCAGAGCATTGCCGGATGATCTGTACTTTGCGTACATATCAAAGTGAAGACAGAGAAAAAGCAATTGCCCGCATCAAGGCGATTATTGCAGCGATTGCCCAGGAAAGCGGCGGTCGTGCGGAATACACAGTGCAGAAGCATTATCCTGTGGTCTACAATGATCCTGTGATTACGCAAAAACTTATTCAATCTGCGGAAAAGGCTTTGGGTGCAGATAAACTCATCCTGGAGAACCGCAGAACAATGACCGGTGAGGATTTCTCTTTCTTTACGCAGAAAAAGCCTGCCTGTTTCTTTAGATTGGGAACCGGAAATCAGAAAAAGGGGATTACTGCAGCGCTGCATCAGGTAACTTTTGATATTGACGAAGATGCGCTGGAGATTGGCGTGAAGGTTCTTTCTCAATTTGTTTATGACAATATGAATGGCTGAAAAACGGTCACTGAAGGCATTTCTTCAGTGACCGTTTTTTATACAATTTCGTCCAAAACACCCAAATCCCAAGCCAAGCGAGACAGCACGTATTTGTCGCGGATATCCTTTGTTGTTTTGAAGATCATAGGTATTAGCTGTGAGGAAATACCAATTTCTTCCAATGTCTTTGGCGCATCTATGGTATTGAGCAACCTCTCCAAATCCTCGGATGGGGGAAGCTCCTCATCCATAATTTGAAGAATTCCATCCAAGTTTTGGAGAATGATCTCCAGTCGTTCTTTGTGTCGCTCTTTGTCATATTTTTGTTCTTTGGCTTCTAGGGCGATCATACTCTCAGCACCTTTGCCCAGGAACGACCTTAGTTCAGCCTGCCAATCCTCCCAGGAGAAATTTTCCACATAGGACAAAGCTTTTTCTTTATCCGGGGCAATGGTTTTCAGCTTTTCGTAAAGTCGGGTGGCAATTAACGTACCGATAGCGCATTGGATGCCGTGAAAATCTTCCGGCTCTCCAAATTCTACTGTGCGCATATCCAAAACGTGGGAAATGTAATGCTCCACACCGGAGGCTGGGCGGGAAACACCGGCATAGTTCATAGCCACACCACCAATAACCAGCCCTTCGAATACCGCTGCAACAGCACGTTCGTCCCGGCTTAATAATCCGTTGGCATTTTCAACGCATCTTTGCACAGCCTCCCGAATCAGTTTCGCAATTTCCTCGCAGTAATACTCACCGGTGATCAGATGGGAAATCCGCCACTCACAGATACTTACATATTTTGCCAGCATATCGCCTAAGCCGGATTTCATCATTTTCAGTGGCGCTTGACACAAAACATCCAAATCACCGATGATTACGTTTGCGCATTGGCTGGGTAAGGAAATTTTTAATCCATCCCGTGTCATTGAAGAAGAAGCGGAAGCGTATCCGTCCATGGAGGGTGCTGTAGCAACGATCATATAGGGTGTTTTTGCGGTTTTGCTCAAGATCTTGCCAATGTCGTTGATAACACCGGATCCGATACCAATGACAAAATCACAACTGTGATCAAAATGCATAATGGCAGAACCGACACTTTCTTCGTTAGGAGGGATAACCTCTTGCCCATAACAGTATCCGCAGTAGGGGATACCGGAAAGAGCCAAAACCTCTTCTACCTGACGTCCTGCGGCCTGATAAGTGTTCTTATCACAAATTAAAAAGCATTTTTTTGCACCGTAGGATCTAACATATTCCGGAATTTTTCGGATAGCACCTCGTTGGATCAAATAGTCGTCGATCAGTGCGTTGTGGGTTTTTCCACAGCTACAGATAAATGTATTTTTCATACTGCTTTCCTCAAGTACCTAATATATTTTGTGCCATTATATCAATTAACAGAAGTCATTTCAAGACGTAACAAAAAAAGCACAGACTTTTCTGTAAATCTCGGTGATATTTCTTGACAGAAAAGGGGGGTACGGAGTATACTATAAGCGTAAAACTATGGGTAAAGGAGCAAGCTATATGATAGATATTGCTATTCTTAACAAACTCAATGTACCCACGAAGGCAGAGCGCCTTGAAAACCTGAAGCAGGTTTGTGCGGAAACGGTATTTCCGCCTATGGTGCCCCAGTACATCAACAACCATATTCACACCACATATTCCTTCTCTCCCTATTCTCCCACTGCTGCCGTATATGCTGCACGGATGGAGGGACTTTGTACCGCCGGTATTATCGACCACGATTCGATTTCCGGCGCAGTTGAATTTTTGGAAGCGGCAAAAATAGTGGATATGCCTGTGACCATTGGTATGGAAGCTCGTGTGTCCATGGCAGGTACTCGTTTGGATGGCCGTCGTACCAACAACCCGGATCAGGTCGGTGTCAGCTATATGACCATCCAGGGTGTTCCCCATGATAAGATTGATGTTCTGACAGAATTCTTCAAGCCTTACCAGGCCGCCCGCCATAACCGTAACCGCAAGATGCTTGAGAAAATCAACACGCTTCTTCAGCTGGATCTGGATTACGATAAGGATGTTCTGCCCCTTTCTATGGCCCACGAAAACGGCGGCGTTACCGAGCGCCACCTGATGTATGCTTTGGCCATTAAGCTGGTGCAGGAAGTTGGCAAGGGCGAAGCAATGGTTCAGAAGCTGGCCTCTATGGGACTGACCCTTTCCGGCAAGCAAGAGGCGCAGATGCTGGACAAGGAATACCCCTTCTATGAGTACGATTTGTTAGGTATCCTTAAGAGCGCATTTGTTCCCCAGGTGTTCATTGATGCTACCGATGAGTGTCCCAAGCTTGCAGATATGGTCAAACTATGCAAGGATATAGACGCATACCTGTGCTATGCTTACCTGGGCGACGTTGGTGACAGCGTGACCGGTGATAAGAAGGCGCAGAAGTTTGAGGATGATTACCTGGATGATGTATTTGAGTGCCTGAAAGAAGAGGGCGTCAAATCTGTCACTTATATGCCCACCCGGAATACCCCCCAGCAGCTGGAACGGCTTCGCGGTTTGTGCGACCGGTACGGTATGTTCCAGATCTCCGGTGAGGACATCAACTCTCCCCGGCAGAGCTTTGTGATCAAGGCTATGGAAAACCCAATGTTTAAGAACTTGATCGATGCAACCTGGAAGCTCATTGAACACGAAAATAACTAAATGGAGGATATAAATTATGATTACAAAAGCAGTTAGAATTTATGGCAAGAATGACCTGCGTCTGGACGAAGTCCAACTGCCTGAAATCGGCGCAGACGGTGTTCGGATTCGTGTGGTATCCGACAGCCTGTGTATGTCCAGCTACAAGGCAGCACAGGAGGGCGGCGATCATAAGCGCGTCCCTGACAACTGTGCAGAGAACCCCACCATCGTGGGTCATGAGTTCTGCGGCGATATCGTAGAAGTCGGTGAAAACTGGAAGCATAAGTACAAGGTTGGTGATAAGTTCGTTATCCAGCCTGCACACTACTACAAGGGCTCTCAGGAAGCTCCTGGCTACTCCTACAGCTACTGTGGCGGCGATGCACAGTACGGCAATGTTCCTATTGAAACTCTGCTGATGAACTGCCTGCTGCCTTACAACTCTGATACCTATTATTTCGGCTCTTTGGCTGAGCCTTTGAGCTGCGTTATCGGTACTTTCCACGCTATGTACCACACCAAGGCCGGTTCCTATGTCCACGAAATGGGCATTAAGGAAGGCGGTAAGATGGCACTGCTGGCGTCTGTTGGTCCTATGGGTCTGGCTGCTATCGACTACGCAATTCACTGCGACCGTCGTCCCTCTTTGTTGGTGGTTACTGACATTGATGATGCTCGTCTGGAGCGTGCTGCTTCTATCTACACAGTAGAAGAGGCGAAGAAGAACGGTATTGAACTGCACTATGTCAACACCCGTATGGAAAATGCTACCGAGTACCTGCGTGAGCTTACCGGCGGCACCGGTTACGATGATGTTGTTTGCTTTGCTCCTGTAAGACCCTTGGTTGAGCAGGCTGGCGATATTTTGGGCTTCGATGGCTGCTTGAACTTCTTTGCCGGTCCTACCGACAACCAGTTCAAGGCTCTGTTCAACTGGTACAATGTTCACTACCTGTACACCCACGTGGTTGGTACTTCCGGCGGTAACACCGACGATATGCAGGAAGCTATCGCTATGATGAATGCAGGCAAGCTGAATCCTTCTGCATTGGTCACCCACATCGGTGGTTTGAATGCTGTTATCGACACCACTTTGAACCTGCCCTCCATCCCTGGCGGCAAGAAGTTGATCTACAACCACATTGATCTGCCCTTGGCTGCTATCGCTGACTTTGAGGAGCTGGGCAAGACCGATCCTATGTTTGCGGAACTGGATCGTTTGTGCAAGGCTAATAACGGTCTGTGGAACCCTGAAGCAGAAAAATATCTGCTGGCAAATGCAAAGGCAATCTGATATTATGATAATGGATCTCCCGGTCAGAATTCTGGCCGGGAGATCTTTCTATTTTTGCTTGATTTTTCTTAGGTTTATCTTGCGTATTTCCGCTATTTGTAGTATAATGCATAAGATATGACATTATATTACAATGGGGAGTGATCGGTGTGAAACGGAAATGCGTTTGGCCGTGGATTGTAAGTGGTATTGTGCTGCTATTAGCGGCTTTTTGTGTCGTGTTTTTGTGGCTTCCGTATCATAATGCAGCAAGTGTTATGTCCAATGAGCCTATGCAGATTGAAAAACAGGCAGATGGTTCTGTAAAATTAAGTTGGACAGCAGCTGAAAACAGTGAGCGCTATCTTGTCAAAGTGGTGGATGCTGCAGATACGCAAAAAATTTATCTGGAAGAATATTATACCGATTGTGTTTGTCCTCTCCCGGAGGTTCCGGCAGGAACATCGGTTTCTTTTAGTATTTATTCAGCGAGATCCTATAAAATGCTCTGGTTGGATATGGAGCGCTTGTGCGATGTTCCCTTGGAAGCGACAACACGTTGGGAGCTTCCTGATTTGGAGCAGGTGCAGTGGAGCGTGGATGCAGATTCAAAATCTGCCAAGCTTTCCTATCAGAAAAAACCGGATGCCCGGTGTAAGTTATATGCAAATCTGGACAATGAATGGGTTGTTGTTCAGGATTCTCAGGGCGCTTCTGTGATTGTACAATTTGGCGCAGGAAGTATTATTACGGTTCCCCCTGTTGGGCAGAAAGTGCAGTTTCGCGCTGTTGCCTATCGTCAGGAAGAAAATCTGATTTTCTGGGGTCAGAGTTTTGAAGACCTTCATGTTGAGCGTGACGACTTTTTGGGCCGTGATTTGAACCCTGTTTTTACAGACAACGGTTACAATGTTTGCACGATCACCTGGGATGAAACCAAGGGTGAAAAGTACCAGGTGCAGCGTTGGGACAGTGATGAAGATGAGTGGATTACCCTGTCTGAAGTAAACTGGGATGGCCAACGCAGCTATACAAGCCCCCATATGGCTGTTAATAAGACTTACCGTTATCGTGTTGTTGCTGTTGGTGGACAGGTAATGGAAGGTAGTGAGTATGCTGCAATCTCTCCCCAGATGGAGCAAATCACAAAAGAATCGCCTATATACTGCACAATTTGGGCAAACCAGGAACTTCCTGTGTATAAAACTGCTGAAAAGACCGAAGAACTTGGCAAAATCAAAGCAGGTTCTGCTTGGTGTGTGGTTGAGGAAACCGAGGGAATGTTCGGTATCTATTATCAGGGCCAGACAGCCTACGTGGACAGCAATCTTTGCTTTATTAACCTGACGGAATATTTGGCAGATATGTGCAGCTATAATATTACCAACAGTTATGCCTCTATCTATCTGATGCACGAGTTCGAAATTCCGGATGTATCCAATGTGATTACTGCCGGATATGAGAATGTGCAACTGTCGGATGATACGTTCTTAGTACCCCAGCTGTATCCTACAGCGAAACGGCTGGCAGAAGCCGCAAGAATTGCAATTGAGAAAGGGTATCGTCTGAAAATTTATGATGCATTCCGGCCTCAGGAAGCCACACAGGAAATTTATAAATTGACAGAAAGTATCCTGGATACTCCGCTTCCTGAGAACCCCTTTACGGACAAAAAAACAAGAGAGGAATTAAACCTGCCTGAAACAAAAAAAATGATCGACCCGGTAACAGGCTTGGAAGTTGAAATCCCTCTGACATACCGCGAGGTTATGATTGTTCCGCCATATAAGCTCAATTATTTCGTTGCCAACGGAACATCCCGTCATAATTATGGTATTGCTATTGACTTGACCCTTGAGAAACTTAGCAACGGCAAGGAAGTGGAAATGCAAACATCTATGCATGATTTGAGCCACTATTCTGCCAGAGACTATAACAACAGCGCAGCCAACACGCTTTCTTCCATTATGAAAAAAGCGGGCTTTGGCACCTTGGTATCTGAGTGGTGGCATTTTAACGACAACGAATCCAGAAACAATCTTCCTGTAAAGCCGCTGAAAAGGGGTGTTAGTGCGAAATGCTGGATGGTGGATGATAACGGTATTCGTTATCGGAAAACCGATGGATCGTACTATAAAAATAAGGAAGTTGAAATAGATGGTGTTACATATCGGTTTGATCACCAAGGATATTTGATGAAATAAAGAAAGTAGAGAACGTTTATGGCGTTTTTTAAGACAAAAAAAGGAATTATTTGCATTATTTTGGCTGCTGCGTTTGTGGTTTTGGGAAGCCTGACTGCAGTAGGACTCTGGTATTACAACGTCCCTAAATTTCAGAACGTAACGGTGGAATTAGGTACAAGCAGTGTTTCTTTGTCGCAGTTTATGACCAAATATGCAATTGCCTCACAAGTGCGTTTTCCCGGAAATACACCGAATATTGACGTTGGAAAAGTTGGTACGCAAGAATTTGCACTATCCCACTTGGGCAAAGTGGAGTTGGTGACACTCACGGTTGTGGACACTACACCACCTGAGGCGGTTTTTGAAGAAAAACGGACTGAGTTCATCAATTACGAGCCAAAGGTAGAGGACTTTGTTTTGAGTGTTACTGATCTTTCGGGAACGAAAGCTTATTTTGCAGAAAAACCTTTGTTAAGCAAGGATTATTCCGATGTGACACTACAGATTGTGGTTGAGGATGCCTACGGTAATAAAACCGTAGGGAAGAGCATCATAAGCTTTGTGTGGCTAAGAGACCAAATTGCACTGGAATTGGGAGCAACCCTGAAGAAGGAAGATATTCTTTTTGATGCGGAACAGGATGGTGTATATATTTCCCAGGAGGAAATCGATACAATTAATGCTTCCGGTATCGGTACATATACGCTCAAAAGCTTAAATGCGGACAGACCTGCATCCTGCATTGTGACTGTGCAGGATACAACCGGTCCGATTCTGAAACTGAGGGATATTACGATCTATGAGGATCAGAAAACCAACCTGCAAAGGTTTGTAAAATCTGCCGAGGATATTTCCGGCGAGGTGAAGACTCGTCTGATTACAAAGTTGAAATTTGGCACAGCAGGGACACAAACAGTCACGGTTGAGGCAGAAGATATCTATGGAAATACGACCAGAGCTGACGCAACCTTAAAGATCATAAAAAATAATATACCACCTACCATCAAAGGCCTAAAAACTATGAATGTTAAGCGTAACAGTAAGCCTGACTTTATGAAAGGTGTTACTGCTGAGGATGATCGGGATGGTATTTGTAAGGTTACAGTAAATACCGATAAGGTAAACCTCGATAAGGCAGGTACTTATTACGCAGTATATACTGCAAAGGATAAGTCAGGAAATGTACGTACTGCAAAACGGAAGGTTATCGTTGCGCACAATGCAGATGATACCAGGGAACTGGTGAAAAAACTGGCTGCAAAGCTGG
Organism: Faecousia sp.; assembly: GCA_045632385.1. Lineage (GTDB taxonomy): Bacteria > Bacillota > Clostridia > Oscillospirales > Oscillospiraceae > Faecousia. The sequence goes on along the minus strand of JAZQWQ010000108.1, from coordinate 42,167 downwards.
GCAACGACCCAGTGGAGCTGGCACTGTACGTGCGACACAATATTAAGTATAACCATAGCTGGGGTGGCGACGATCCCATTTGGTATGGACTGAAGAATAAAAAGGGTAACTGCTATGTGCATGCACTAATTTTGCGCGCATTGTACCGGGAAAAAGGCATTTCCTGTAAGCTGATTTGGGTGACCGATAAATCTCATTATTGGCTGCTGGTACGGGTAGGTGGTGGTTGGAAGCATATTGACCCGACACCAGGCTCAAAGCATCCTTCATATCTGATGAATGATACGCAACGTTATCAAAATTTGCAAGGACGAGATTGGGACAGAAGTAAATGGCCCGTCTGTAATTAAACTATGATACTGAACGTTTTAATCCTTTTGGCAGGACTTGTGGTCTATGCCGGCTATGGCTATCTGGGGCTCATATGGCTTTTGGCAGCTACCGGCATTTCCTACATATTAGGACGGTGTATACCCAAATGCAAATGGCTAATGTGGGTAGGTGTTGTCCTGCAGGCTATTTTGCTGGTTCTGCTGAAGTTGCAGCCCATCACCGGCACTAATTTGCTTGCGCCTATGGGTGTTTCCTATTTCTCTCTTCAGATTATTTCTTATTTGGTAGATATCTACCGCGGGAAGATTGAGCCGGAAGTGAATCCCATTCGTTATGGCTTATTTGTGACGTATTTGCCCCATTTGTTCGTTGGCCCGATTGAAAGCTATCCTATAATGCAGACAGCACTTTCTCAGCGGAAGATTACTTGGGACAGCTTTAGTGCCGGTTGCGCTCGGGTGCTATGGGGTCTGTTTAAGAAACTTGTGATTGCTGCCAGAGCTGGTGTGATCATTTCCAGCATATCAACAGCACCGGACAAGCTACAGGGCGGCTATGCGCTGCTGGCAATGCTTTTGTATTCTTTACAGCTTTATGCGGACTTTTCTGGCGGTGTGGACGCTGTTTTGGGTGTGTCGCAGATGCTGGGATTATCCCTCAGTGAAAATTTTGACAGACCCTATTTCTCAGAATCTGTACAAGAGTTTTGGAAAAGATGGCATATCACATTGGGCGCATGGTTGCGCAACTATGTGTATATTCCCCTTGGTGGAAACCGGAAGGGTGCGTTCCGCAAGGGCCTGAATATGGTGGCTACCTTCTTGGTATCCGGATTGTGGCACGGTGTACATTATCTGCTTTGGGGCTTGTTTAATGGCTTGTTTGTGATCGTTGGGAAGCGCTTGCAGACTCCTGTAAAATGGATCAATCGTTTGGGTACATTCCTGATAATTAGCTTTTTATGGTGCTTCTTTGTTTGGCCGGACACAATGACAGCCTTGAAAAGTTTTGCTTCTGTATTTACAGTGTTTAATTATCCCCAAATGATTTCCGGCATCGGCGCATTGGGATTAGGTCTTGTAGATTGGCTTGTGATGCTTCTTGGCGGCGCTGTTTTGTGGCTGTATGACTGGAAGCGCACGTATTTGCAGAACAAATTCCAAATGGCTGCGCCCTTTGTGCGTGTGATAATGATTTGTGTACTTGGCCTTGTTGTGCTGGTTTTGGGTATGTACGGTATTGGCTTTGAGGCTGAAGAATTTATTTACAGCAGATTTTAGGAGGGGAGTATGAATAGAAAGATAAAAAACATCCTCTCTGTAGCTGTGGTATTGGTTGTTTTTTGCCTGATTGTATCTTTTTTGACAATCTTACTGCAGCCGAAGTATATGACAGACCTGGTTGAGGGCAGTATGACAAGCCAGTACTATCAGGAAGCCGGCGGACATGATGTAATTTTCATTGGCGATTGTGAAGTGTATGCTAACTTTATTCCTATGGAACTGTATCGTCAGGCTGGTATCACCGCTTATGTGCGTGGCAATTCGCAGCAGCTGATTTGGCAATCTTACTATCTGCTGAAAGAAACCTTCCGTTATGAAACGCCCAAAGCCGTGGTGTTCAATGTCAACGCTATGCGGTATGATGCGCCTGTGAGCGAAGCGTATAACCGACTGATGATCGATAAAATGCGTTGGTCTGAGGAAAAAGTAGAAATCATTAAGGCTTCTATGACCGAGGAAGAAAACTTCATTTCCTACGTATTTCCAATCTTACGTTACCATTCCCGCTTCAGCCAGCTGACAGCAGAAGACTTTTCCTATTTGTTTCAGGAAAAGCAGAATACCTGGCAGGGACACCTGGTTAATGAGGGTGTAAAACCTGTAGGTAAGCTTCCGGCGAAACGTCCACTGAAAAAATATGATTTTTCGGATATCTGTTGGGAATATCTGGACCGAATACGACTGTTATGTGAAGAAAACGGCACGGAACTGATTTTGGTCAAGGCTCCCAGCGTGTATCCTTATTGGTATGACGAATATCAGTTGCAGATCAATGACTATGCCAAGAAGAACGGTCTGGCCTTTTATAATTTCTTGGATGTTGCTGAAACCATTGGTATTGATTATGAAACGGACACATATGATGGAGGATTGCACCTGAATTTTGCAGGTGCGAAAAAGCTTTCTCGTTATTTTGCGGATGTGCTTGCTGATCAGCATCAGCTGGCAGACCACCGGGGTGAAAACTCCAAATTTGATACATTATTGGAAGAATACGATAAAGCAACAAACTAGGGGAGGATAACAATGAAAAAGATATTGATTTTCATGCTTGTATTTGCGATGCTTGGCCTGACTGCTTGTGGAAACGCACAGGGCAGTGGTGATGTAGCGTTTACAGTTGGCGGTGAACAAAACACTACCCAGACTACCGAACAAAAGCAGGAAGGAACAGAAGGTTTCTATTTTATGGCGGGAGATGTGATGGTCATTCCCGGTATGATCTTTGATGCGGATATGTTGCCTGCAGAAAGCGTTTATCAGGTTCCCAGCTGTGCTTTTGAGGGCACAGACAATGTTTATAGCTACGGTAGCTATGAAATTACTGCGTTTAACGACGGTGAGAAGGAATTGGTGTATTCCATTTTCTTTGTGGAACCGGATGTGTCTACACCGGAGGGTTTGGCCAATGGTGATGAGCTGTCCAAAGCAAAGGAACTTTACGGCGATTGCAAAGAAGATGATGCGGCTTGGGTCTTCACCCGTGGCAACACAGAACTGTATGTGATCGCAGAAGATGATGTGATCGTATCTATCGAAATTCGTTTGATTTATTGATTCGTGATCGATTATGGTTGATATTTTGACACGTGCAGCCTGTTTTATTGCGATCATTGCTTTTGGCTTTGTACTGCGTCGCACAGGCTTTTTTCGTGAGGAGGATTTTCGGGTACTCTCTCAAATTACCCTGAAAATTACGCTTCCAGCCTCTATTGTGTATAGTTTCTCCCAATCGCCGGCAGACTTTTCTATGTTGAGCATTCTGTTGCTTGCTTTGGGTTGCGGCCTGACTTATGTGGCAGTTGCGTTTCTGCTTAATTTGCGGTCAGATCGAAACAAACGGGCCTTTGAAGTGTTAAATCTCCCGGGATATAATATTGGCTTGTTTGCAATGCCTTTTATTCAAAGTTTTCTGGGACCCACCGGAGTGGTTACAACCAGTATTTTCGATACCGGCAATTCCTTTGTTTGCCTGGGCGGCGCTTTTAGCATTGCTTCGTCAGTGAAAGACGGTAGCGGTATTTCTCTAAAGCGGATAGGGAAGACATTGTTAACGTCTGTTCCGTTTATGAGCTATGTCGTAATGATCATTCTGAATTTGTCAAAAATTCAGTTGCCCGGGATGGTGATCAGCTTTGCGGAAACCATCAAAGGCGCCAATACCTTTATGGCAATGCTGATGATTGGTGTGGGCTTTAAGCTTTCAGCCAAAAAAGAACAGGTTTGGCAAATTGTGCGATTGGTTATGCTTCGTTATGGGATCGCAACATTGTTTGCTTGTTTGTTTTACTTTGTTTTGCCTTTTTCATTGGAAATTCGGCAAACTTTGGTATTACTTGCCTTTAGCCCTGTTAGTGCAGCGGTACCTGCATTTACAGCAGAACTCAAAGAAGACTTTGGTCTTTCCAGTGCAATCAATTCCATTACGATGTTATGCAGTATTGTGATTATGACAGTGCTGATGATTGTGATGTTTTGATTGAAATTCCAACATATAAGATTATTTTGAGGTGATCAAGATGGAAAAGAAACTCCACACTGAAACATTATGTATCCAGGCTGGCTATAGTCCTGCCAGCGGTGAGCCCCGTCAGATTCCGATCATTCAGAGTACAACCTTTAAATATGCAACCTCTGAAGATATGGGTAAACTATTTGATTTGGAGGCTTCCGGCTATTTCTATTCTCGCCTGCAGAACCCTACTTGTGATATGGTTGCAGCAAAGATCGCTGCCCTGGAGGGCGGTACAGCCGCGATGCTTACCGGTTCCGGCCAGGCTGCAAATTTTTATGCCCTGTTTAATATCTGCTCCTGCGGTGACCATATCGTTTCTTCTGCTGCAATTTATGGTGGTACGTTTAATTTGATTTCCGTAACTATGAAGCGGATGGGAATTGAGGCAACCTTTGTTGATCCCGACTGCACGGAAGAAGAACTGCAGGCGGCATTCCGTCCTAATACAAAGGTGGTCTTTGGTGAAACCATTGCAAACCCTGCCCTGAACGTGTTAGATATTGAGAAGTTTGCCAAGGTTGCCCATGCAAACGGAGTACCGCTGATCATTGACAATACGTTCCCCACACCTGTAAATTGCCGTCCCATTGAATGGGGTGCGGATATCGTTACCCATTCCACAACCAAGTATATGGACGGTCACGGTGTGGCTGTAGGCGGTTGTATCGTCGACAGCGGCAAGTTTGATTGGACAGCATATCCTGAGAAGTTTGCTGGATTGTGTACGCCTGATGATAGCTATCACGGTGTCACCTATACTGAGCGCTTCGGTTTAGAGGGCGCATTTATTACCAAATGCACTACCCAACTTATGCGCGACCTTGGCTCTATTCAATCTCCCCAGAGTGCATTCTACCTGAATTTGGGTTTGGAAAGTCTGCCTTTCCGTATGAAGCAGCATTGCGCCAATGCCCAGGCAATTGCGGAATTCCTGGCAAGCAATAAGAAGGTTGCCTGGGTGATATACTGCGGCTTGAAGGGCGATAAGTATTACAACGTAGCACAGAAATATATGCCGAACGGATCTTGCGGTGTTATTTCCTTTGGCTTGGTTGGTGGCAGAAAGGCAGCAGAAACCTTTATGAAGCATCTGCAGCTTGGTTCTATTGAAACCCACGTTGCGGATTCCCGTACCTGCTGCTTGCACCCGGCCAGTGCAACCCATCGCCAGATGACTGACGAGCAACTGGATGCAGCTGGAGTTGGTGCAGATTTGATCCGTCTGTCCTGCGGCCTGGAAAACCCTGAAGACCTGATTGCAGATATTGCGCAGGCTATTGAGAAGGTTTGAAAGAGATTAAGTTATGCTGACAGTTCGCGCCGATGATATTATGCGCAGTCCCTGGATGTGGGATGTTGCGCCATTTCAGATTGCAGATAACCTTTACTATGTAGGTAATAGGGATGTTTCCTGCCATTTGTTTGATACCGGAGAAGGTTTGTTGCTGCTGGATACCTCTTATACCCAAGCATCTTATTTGCTGCTGGAATCAATCCGGGGCCTCGGCTATGACCCGAAGGATATCAAATGGATCTTGCACTCTCATGGTCATATTGACCATTTTGGCTGTACAAGAATGCTTGTTGAGAAGTATGGTTGTAAGACCTATTTTCCAGAGGTGGATCTGCCGCTTCTCAATGAGCGAGCAGACTTGAATTGGCACGAAGAGTTTGGTCAGAATTATGAACCACCTTATGACATCTATTTTGTTCCGGATGTATTGTTACGTCCCGGTGATGTTCTGACTTTCGGCAATACAAAGGTAGCGATCTTTGATGCCGGCGGACATACCCCCGGAACCTTGGCGCTACAGTTCATGCTCCCAGGAGGTCTGAAAGCGGCGATGCACGGGGGAGTGGGTGTGAACACCTTGTCCAGCTCCTACAGCATGAAGAAAAACATTGGCACTTCCTGGCGCGATGCCTTTATTCAGAATGTCCTTGCCTTATATGACTTGGATGTGGATATTGTCCTTGGCAATCACCCGGATCAAAGCAATACCTTTGGTAAGCTGTCACGTCTTGGCCAGGAGCAGAACCCCTTTGTGGATCCCACAGAATGGAAGCGTATGTTGGATCGCTGCGTAGTGAGCTATCAAAACTTGCAAAAGAATGATCCAATTAAATAAGAACAGACCGGCCTGATTGGCTGGTCTTTTTCTTGTATTTTAAGCGCATATGTATTGATTCTCAAATCCCAATGCGTTATAATAAATGTCATATTGGAAAGAAATTACTCTTTAGAAAGCGTGAGAATATGGAAGAAACACAGATAAAACCAAATAAGAAACTGGAATATAAATGGGTTGTTGCGGCGGTATCCTTTTTGATGGTGTTTACCGTGCTGGGTTTTTGCAGTTCCGCAAAAAGCTTGTATATTTCTCCGGTAACAGAAGCGTTGGGAATTTCCCGCGGTGCATTCTCTATCAACGATAGCTGCCGCTATATTTCAACCGCAATCGTCAATCTGTTTTTTGGCCTTCTGATTGCAAAATTTGGTGCAAGAAAGCTGATTGGTGCCGGTTTTATTTGCCTGATCATTTCTTGCCTGTTGTATTCTGTGGGAACGAATGTTTTTGTGTTTTATTTGGGCGGTGTATTCTTGGGAGTAGGCCTTTCCTGGACAACGACTACCATTGTGGGTTCTGTGATTGGAAAATGGTTCCGGGAAAAGAAAGGCACGATTATGGGCGCGATCCTGGCGGCCAACGGTCTTGGCGCGATGCTCGCCATTCAGGTTATGACACCAATTATCCACGACAGCACCACCAAATATGGTTATCAGAATGCATACCGTCTGACCGCGTTGATCCTTCTTGCTGTGGGCATTTTGGTTGTTTCCTTTTTTCGAAATGAGCCTAAGGATGCTGCGCAAGAGATTGCAAAGAACAAAGGCGATGTTCCTGCAACGAAAGAATTGACCGGGCTGCCATTTGCAGAAATACTGAAAAGACCTTATTTTTATGCTGCAATGTTTTGCATTTTTGTAAGCGGCATGGTTTTGCAGGGCGTATATGGTATTGCGACTCCGCTTTTGACAGATGTTGGTCTGGATGAAGGCTTTGCTGCAACAGTATTGAGCGTTAGCTCCTTATCCCTTACTTTTTCTAAATTTGGTGTTGGCTTTTTTTATGACAAACGCGGATTGCGTACAACGGTGACAATTTGCTTCAGCGCATCGATTCTTGCTATGATTGCGCTTTCCCTCGTGACAAATTCTGCGATGGGAAAATTTCTGGCGCTGTTCTATGCGCCTGTTTGCGCGATAGCGCTTCCGCTGGAAACCATTATGCTGCCTATTTTTGCTGGCGATTTGTTCGGCGAACGTGCCTACAATAAGGCGCTTGGCATTATCGTTTCTGTAAACACGGCAGGTTATGCTGTCGGCGCTCCTGTGGCAAACCTATGTTTTGATATATTTGGTACATATAATCCTGCGTTGTATATTTCCTGCGTTTTGATGGTCGTGGCTGCAGCAATTATGCATCTTGCCATCACTGCCTCCAAAAAAGAAATTGCATCCAAATAATATAATATTCAAAGCAATGGCTTCTGAGAATAATTCGGTATAATATGCAAACTAATGGGCTTTTTATCGTTCCTATTTCTGCTATAATTCCTGGTGTGGGCATCAATTGCCGACTATGAAAGGAGATTTACTATGAGACCCGTGTTGTCAAAGATGTCTTTACGTGAGAAGTTAGGACAGACTGGCATGCCTTCCCCGTCGGAATTGAGGGTCGGCGCCACAGCTTGTGGCAGTTATGAGGCCTATATTCAAAAGTATCCGTTTAGTGGCATTTGGATTTCAGAAGCCTTTTGTAAGCCGGATGGAACATCTTACGCAACTCCGGAAGAAATGGGCTACGCAGTTCATTCTATGAGCAATGCTGCAAGTGTTCCTATGCTTGTCACTGGTGACTATGAATTTGGTGCGAACGGATTATTTGACTGCCTCCATGCTGCGGGCACAAATATGGAAATGGGCGCATCCAGAAATCTGGAACTTATCTATAAAAGAGCTTATTACTGGGCAAGAGAGCTTCGCTCCTTCGGTGTGAATAACGTATTTGGCCCGGTGAATGATATTGTTGCAAACTTCTTTACGCCTGGTGTCGTGCGCAGAATTTCTGATGACTGGAAGGTAATCGCTGAGGTTCAGACCGCTTTGATCAAAGGTGTTCAGGATGCCGGAATTGCAGCTTGTATGAAACATTACCCCGGTCCTGCTAATGATTATCGGGATTCCCACTTTAGCTTGTGCTGCGCCGATAAAAATATTGATGAGTGGTATGCAAAGAACTTTAATATTTATAAGTCTGCAGTAAAAGATGGCGTTATGAGTGTGATGTCATCGCATGGTGCGTGGCCGTCTATGGATCCTCGCTTTGCCAGAGGCAAGGTTCGCAGACCCGCAACGGCTTCCAAACCAATTATGGATATTCTTCGTAATGAGATCGGCTTTAATGGTGTGCTTTATACTGATGCTGTCAATATGAAAGGCATGTCAGCAGCTTTTGATCACGATGATGTATATATCGAAAGTTTTTTGGCCGGTCACGATATTATCCTCTTTGTCCACAATGACTACATTGACGTGATGGAAAAGGCCTATAACGCGGGCCGTATTACAATGGAGCAGATTGATGAACGGGTAACTCGCGTTTTGGATCTGAAGGAAAAATTAGGTCTTTTTGAAGCACCCCTTTCTCTGAACCCGCTAACCGATGAAGAGAATGCTGATTTTGAAAGAGTTCTTTACGAACTGGCAAAATCAGCGCAGACCTTGGTGACAAATCATAATGGCGCAATTCCTTTTGATGCCCAAAAGGTAAAGAAAGTTGCCATTTTAACGCTATCTTCTATGGAAGATTTTAAGCAAAGTCTGCCTGTTATGGTAGAAGCTTTTGCTAAGCACGGTATAGAAGCGACGATCGTCGAAAAGTTTAATAGCAAAATTCTGGAACAACTGGATGCTGAAAATGATATTATTATTTATGCCTGTCAGATCAAGTCTGGTTTTGCGCAAGGTATGCCGTTCTTTGACCGACCGGAACTTGTGCAACTGTTCCATTCTATGAGTTATGGCGCAGAAAAATCTGTTGTGATCTCCTTTGGCCACCCCTCTGTTTATTATAACTATTTTGAAAACTGCGATATGTATATCAATACTTATTCCGCAGATAAATGTGCAATGACAGCTGTGGTTGATGGAATTTTAGGCGATTTCACCTTCGCCGGAAAATCTCCTGTTTCTCTGTTCCCAGACCGGAAACAATATGAAGTTAATTGACACAAAAAACTCCCGCCATCAGGCGGGAGTTTTTTTGTGTTTAGATTTCGATATCCAGTGTGCTGATTACTTTTGCACAGCGGGGACACAGGCCCTCTGCATTAGCAAGAACGGAGTGCATCCAACAACGAGGACACTTCTCACCACGAGCCTCTGTGACGCCTACAGTCAGCTGAGGCAGGTTTTCACCAACTCCTGTGGTTGCGCCTTCTGCTACAGTTTCCCAGTCGCAGGAGGAAACAATGCAGATCTCAGCCAGGTTCAGGTCCTTACAAGCATCCAACAAAGCAGCATCTTCAGTCTGCAGACTGATGTGAGCCTCCAAAGCCTTACCGATACGCTTGTCAGCACGAGCCAGCTCCAGGACACCGTTGACATCCTGACGTAGTTTCATAACCGTTGTCCATTTGTCCATGGTAGTAGCATCCAAACAGTATGCGTCATAGTTTTCGGGCATCTGGTTTAACAGAATATTTCTGTCGTCGTCACCATTGCGGTGGGGCATTGCCTGCCAAATTTCATCACAGGTAAATGCCAAAATGGGCGCGAACAGCTTTGCCAGTGCATCTACGATCAGGAAGATGGCAGTTTGCGCGCTGCGACGGCGCAAGCCGTCCTTTTCTTCACAGTACAGACGATCTTTAATGATATCCAAATAGAAAGAGGAGAGTTCCACAACGCAGAAATCGTTGATTGCGTGAGATACCATATGGAACTCGTAATTATTGTAGGACTTACGGCAGGCAGCAATCAGGCTGTTCAGCTTGGTCAATGCCCACTTATCCAGTTCTTCCAGATCTTCTGCAGCAATCAGATCGTTGGCATCAAAATCTGCCAGGTTGCCCAAGCAGTAACGGGCTGTGTTACGGAACTTCAGGTAGTTCTGTGCGATCTGCTTGAAGATTTCTTTGGAGCAGCGGACATCTGCGTGGTAGTCAGAAGAGGCTGCCCACAGACGTACAATATCCGCACCAAAGTCCTTAATCAGGTCAGCAGGATCAACACCGTTGCCCAAGCTCTTGTGCATTGCACGACCCTGACCGTCGACAGTCCAACCGTGGGTCAGAACCTGCTTGAAAGGCGCACCCTGATCCAGCGCACCTACAGAGGTGAGCAGGGAAGACTGGAACCAACCACGGTACTGGTCAGCACCTTCCAGATATACATCAGCAGGCCACAGTTCCGGAGTGTCTTTCATCAGGGAAGCGTAATGGGTAGAACCGGAGTCGAACCAGCAGTCCAAAGTGTCCGTTTCCTTTTCAAAGGCTGTGCCGCCACAGTGGGGGCAGGTAAAGCCTTCGGGAACCAGCTCCATTGCTTCTTTCTTGAACCAAATGTTAGAACCGAATTCGTCAAACAGATTGGAAATCTTCTCGATAGAAGCAGGTGTAGAAACAGGCTTGCCGCAATCCTTACAATAGAAAACAGGGATGGGCAGACCCCAGCGGCGCTGGCGGGAGATACACCAGTCAGCACGCTCTTTAATCATACTAACCATTCTCTCACCACCCCAGGCAGGGAACCACTGCACATTTTGGATAGCGGAAATTGCCTGCTCTTTAAAGGATTCCACAGAACAGAACCACTGAGGTGTTGCACGGAAGATGACCGGCTTCTTACAACGATCGTGGTGGGGATAGGAGTGAACAATCTCCTCGGCAGCAAACAGCGCGCCGCTTTGCTTCATATCCTCTAAAATAACAGGGTTAGACTCTTCGGTCTTCATACCCTCATACTTGCCGGCATAGTCGGTGTGACGGCCGTAGTCATCCACAGGCACAACCAAATCCATACCGTAACGCATACAGGTCTGATAGTCATCCGCGCCGAAACCAGGAGCAGTGTGGACACAGCCGGTACCGGAATCCATCGTAACATACTCAGCCCAAACCAGGCGAGAGGTCTTGTCCAGGAAGGGATGCTGCGCCAGCATATTTTCAAAGAATGCGCCGGGGTAGGTGGCGAGGACTTCGTAATTCTCGAAGCCACCCTGCTTCATAGTCTTTTCCATCAGGGCTTCAGCCATGATATAGGTCTCACAGTTATCAGCCTTGACCAGTACATAGGAATCTCTGGGGTGCAGGCAGATAGCCATATTGCCGGGGAGCGTCCAGATGGTAGTAGTCCAGATCACAAAATAAGTCTTATTCAGGTCAAAGCCTGCCAGCTTACCCAGATCGTCTTTGACCTGGAATTTCACATATACAGAGGTACAAGGATCGTCCTTGTACTCAATGTCCGCTTCTGCCACAGCAGTTGCGCAAGCAGGACACCAGGTAACCGGCTTCAAGCCTTTGTAGATATAGCCCTTATCGAACATCCGGCCAAAGACCTTGACTTCCTGTGCTTCAAAGTGCTTATCCATCGTGCGGTAGGGATTTTCCCAATCGCCAACAACGCCCAAACGACGGAAACCTTCTCTTTGCTTGTTGATGAAGTCTTGAGCGAATTCTTCACAAGCGTCACGGAATTCCGGAACAGACATATCCCTGTTCAGTTTCTTTTTGGAAGTTTCAATTGCACGCTCAATGGGAAGACCGTGGTTGTCCCAGCCGGGGACATAAGGGGTATAATAACCCATCATTGCGTGGCTACGGACGATAAAGTCCTTCAGGGTTTTGTTCAGCGCGTGACCCATATGAATGTAACCGTTGGAGAAGGGAGGGCCGTCGTGAAGAACAAAGGGCGTCTTGCCCTGGTTCTTCTCCAGCATCAAGCGGTACAGATCCTGCTCGTTCCAGCGCTCCAGCATACCCGGCTCCCGGGCAGGCAGACCGGCCTTCATAGGAAAGTCCGTTTTCGGGGTGATAATGGTATTTTTATAATCCATTGGTTCTTACCTCCAAATATAATTAAAAAATAAACGCCTTTGCCTCCTTTTCAAGAGACAAAGGCGTCAGTTACCTCTGCGGTACCACTCTCGTTCCGGTTTCCCGGCACTTGTGTTGCGCAATATCGGGCGCTCCCGGTGTAGCCTACTTTGGTTCGGTACACAGCTCCAAGGGGATACCGTATCTGCCTGCCTGCTGCCTTGCACCAAACGGCAGCTCTCTATAAAGCAGTTACAGACTGGCTTGTCCTTGTCATAGCTTGTTTATTTTGCAGCAGTAGGATCATAATTCCGACCAAACTGCAGATTGGAGAATTTGCTGGTTGTGGTTTCAGCGGTAGGATGCTTTGGTTCGGCTTTGGGAGCATTGTCTTCCGTTGTTCCGACTAAAGCTTCCAGGTTGGCAGCAATTTCATCCGCCACAGCATCCTGTTTGCTATCGCTTCGCTCAAAATCAAATGCAGCGTGTTCAGCAGCAGGGGAGGGACGATTTGCTTCCTTGATGCGCTCCAGAGCTTGAACACAAGCATTGATTTGATCCTGCAGTTCCGTAATCTTCTTGGCAGCAACCTGACGGGCTTCATCAACCCGGGCGTTTTCCGCAGCAATTAAAGCATCAGCGTTTTTCGCATTTTCAATAGCGGCAGCGTTGGCTTCTGTTAAAATCTGAGTGCACTTCGCTTCTGCCTCTTTGACCATCATATCGCAGGTTTTTTGCGCGTTAACAATGGCATCTTTCATGCTGGCTTCGTTCTTACGATATTCTTCCAGCTTGCCGACCAAAACCTTCATTTTGCTTTTCAGCAGTGCGTTTTCCTTGTATAAAGTCACGTAGTCTTCGGTAAGGGGCTCTAAAAATTCATCAACACCCTGCATATCATAGCCACCGAAGGCAACGCGATTAAAGGAAATCTGGTCGATTTGTTGGGGTGTAAACATAGTGTTTCCTCTTTTTTCTTTTAATTACAGATAGCTTTCGATTTCATTCTGGACATTTTCCAGGTCACCCACAACGTCCATATTGTGAGGGCAGAACAGGTAAGTAGACTGCGCGATCTTCTTGACACTGCCGTCCAGCGCATAAACACTTCCGGAGAGGAAGTCCACAACACGGCGAGTCAGAGCCTTATCTACATTTTCCATATTCAAAATAACAGCTTTCTTTCTGCGCAGTTCATCAGCAGCTTTGGCGGTGTCGTCAAAGGACTTAGCGTGGAACAGAACAACTTCCTGTTTGCCGGAGCCCATATTCAGGACCTGACCGGAGAAGGAGGGAGCTGTACTTGCGGAAGAAGAAACGTTTGAAGATTCAGAAATATCAGAAGCGAAAGGAGAGGGGCGACGACCGCGTGATGCAGGCTGAGCCTCAGTTTCCATTTCTTCCATCTCGTCATCATAATCATCGTACTCATCATCGGAATAGGGCTGGGCAAATTTCTTAACATTGTCCCAAAAACTCATTTGTCTATATCCTCCTAAAATCTATATGTCATTATCCATAGTTACGCTGACCGAATATCGCTGTGCCGACCCGCACCATCGTACTGCCGCAGGCAATGGCATCCGTATAATCGTTGGACATACCCATAGACAATATATCTACGCATACATTATCGTATTTTTTTGCCGTTATGTCAACAGAAAGGTTGCAAATTTTTTGAAAAAATTTTCGATTTTCACCGGAAAAGTGTGAAATTGGCGGAATAGCCATCAATCCACGGACACGAATGTGAGAAAAACGGGAGATCTTTTCACAGATTTCCGGAACTTCTTCCACAGAAAAACCGGATTTACTTTCCTCCAAACCGACATTGATTTCCAAAAGAATATCCTGAATTAAATTTTGTTTCCCGGCCTCTTTCTCGATGGCCTCTAAAAGCCGAAGGCTATCCACACTTTGAATGAGATCAACTTTACCCACGACCTGTCGGACTTTGTTGGTCTGCAAGTGACCAATAAAATGCACAGGCGCACCGGCGTATGCATTTTCGCTTAATTTTTGTGTCAGCTCCTGTACACGGTTTTCTCCGCAGCAGTCCACACCTGCGGCAATCGCCTGACGTACATTGTAACTGTCATTCATTTTTGTTGCGGCGCAAAGCAAGATTTCTTCCGGATCTCTTCCGCAGGCCAGGGCGGCTTTTGCAATTTCTTCTTTAATTTTCTTTACATTTTCTGTAATGGACATAGTATCCTCCAAAGTATAAAGGCGACGGTTTGCTCCGTCGCCTTTTGCTTATAGTGCTGCTTTTAGCGTGCGAATGGGGGCCAGTGTGGAAATGGCATGCTTGTAAATCATTTGCTGCTTGCCGTCCGTCACCAGTACAACCACAAAGCTGTCAAAGCCGGTGATTACACCCCGGAGCTGGAAACCATTCATTAAAAACAATGTGACAGGTACTTTGTCCCGCCGCACTTCTGTTAAAATGGCATCCTGTAAATTGAGTTGTTCAGACATATGTATTCCCTCTTTCTTTGAAATTCCCGGTGGGATACATAAATCTTACCATTATTCAGTTGTCAAAAGCTGTCAAAAACTGTCGGGCTTTTTGAAGAATTTCATTTGTGCCTTCCCCGGGTTTTCGCACCAGCCAGTGTATATCTTTATTTCTGCGGAACCAAGTTAGCTGACGTTTGGCATAATGCCGGGATGCTTGCTGTACCAATGCAGTAGCTTCCTCGACAGAGCAGCGTCCTTGCAATGCATCTACATATTCCTTATAGCCGATTGCTTGCATTGCAGTACACTTTTCAGGGATACCACCGGCAAGTAGATTTTTGATCTCTTCCAGCAGACCATCTTTTAACATAGTTTCTACACGGTGGTCGATCCGCGCATACAGATCTTCCCGGTTTTCATCTTCCAAGGCAAACCACACCGGCTGATATTTTGGCGGGATTTCCTGTGTGCGCCTGTTGTGTTCTGTGATAGTTTCACCGGTTTCGTAGTAAACCTCCAAGGCGCGAATAATACGCTTTCTGTCTGCCAAATGGAGTCTGCCGGCAGCTTCCGGATCAATAGTTCGAAGGAGCTCCAGCATTGCTTCCATACCGTCATGCTCTGCCTGTTCTTCCAGTTTTTCCCGCATTCCGGTGGAGGGATAGGGGGCAAAGGAATTTCCTTTAATCAGTGCATCCATATACAGTCCGGTACCACCGGCAATGATAGCAGGTTTACCTCTTGCCAGGATGTCCTGTAAGGTCGTATCCGCCAATTCGCAGTAGCGGCTGACGGAGAAATCCTCATCCGGATCTGCGACATCCAGCATATGATGGGGGATGCCACACATTTCCTCTTTGGTGGGTTTTGCTGTGCCAATGTCCATTCTGCGGTAAATTTGCATCGAATCACAGGAGATCACTTCACCGTCCAGTGCTTTTGCAAGAGCGACCGCTAAGGCTGTTTTTCCGGAGGCAGTAGGGCCGGCAACACATATGATTTTATCCAAGGTCTAACTCCTCTTAAATTGCTTTTCTAATTGCTTCTTGCTCAGGCTGATGCAAATGGGACGACCGTGGGGACAGTACTTCAGATCCTCACGTTCCATAACGGCCGTTGCCAAAACAAGCAGCTCTTTTTCGCTTGTTTTCCAGCCTGCCTTGATGGCAGCTTTGCAGGCAACCGTATGGAGCATTTCATCCCGTACTTCACTAGACTTTTCTTTGCGGCCGTTTTGCAAATTTTCTGCCAGCATCTCAAGAGAATCCTGAACATCTTCTACTGCAAGATCCATCGGAATTTGCCGAACAAGCAGAGTATTATCGCCGAATTCATCGATTTCAAAGCCTAATTCTGCCAAAGAAGAACTGTTGGCAAGAAGCAAAGAAACAGCTTCCGGATTTAATCTGCAGGGCAGGGGGGTAAGCAATGCCTGAGAACTGATGCTCTCCGGATTTTTTTTGAGTTTTTCAAATAAAATTCGCTCGTGGGCCGCGTGTTTATCAATCAAGAAAGCCTCGTCACCCTGCTCCACAAGAATATACGTATTATACAATTCACCAACAAACCGCCAGGGCTGCACTTGTGGCATAGCAAACGCCTCCTGAACAGGCTCAGGCTGCGGAATATTTTCTTCTTTTTTAACAGGTGCAGTTTGGATGACGGGTTCAGGGATTTGTGCAAGCTTTTCCGGCTTCAGATCCGGCAGCTGAACACTCTGATGGAAGACTGGCGTGCGTTCAATCATTTTCGCAGCGGCAATGGCAGCTTCCGGATTGGGCTTTGGTGCCTGCGCAACTGCGGCGGAGAAATTTTTATATTCCTGCGCCGTCATAGTGCGGAAGAAATTCTCTTGTTTGGGTTCCGGTTTAACTGGTTCTGCTGTTGCCTTAGCCGGAACAGGTTCGGCTTGCTTAGGTACAGACTTAAACTGCATTTGGGGTCTGTCCGGGGTCTTGTTCAGCGCACCCAGAACACCATAATGTATGCAATCAAAGACAGCCTTTTCGTTGAGGAATTTTACTTCCGTTTTTGCCGGATGCACATTGACATCAACAGCATTGGCCGGCAATGTTAAATGTAATACACAAGCCGGGAATTTGCCTACCATCAGCTGGTTGCGGTAAGCTTCTTCCAAGGCTGCAATCAAAAGTCTTGATTTGACTGGGCGATCATTGACAAAGAACGTTTGTAAATTGCGGCTGGGACGAGCATCTGTAGGCTTGGATACATAGCCTGTCAGGGTGTAATTTTCCCAGCGGCTGTCCAGCTTAACCATTCTGCCGCCATCTTTTCCGTATACGCAGTAAATGGCAGCTTCCAAACCACCGTTACCGGGAGTAGACAAAACCTCTTTGCCGTCCCGGAGAAAACGGAATGCAACTTCAGGATGGGCAAGCGCTTGTAATTGTATTGCACCTGCTACACGGCCGCCTTCGACAGTGTCGGCCTTCATAAATTTCATACGTGCCGGGGTGTTGAAAAACAGATCCCGGACAATGATTGTTGTGCCATCCGGGCATCCTGCTTCGTTTTCTTCGGTGATGACGCCAGCTTCCAGGTGCAGGCTGACACCGGCTACGCTGCCATTTGTTTTTGTCAAAAGGTCAATGCGGCTGACAGAAGCAATGGCAGCCAAGGCCTCACCACGGAAGCCCATAGTAGAAATGGCAGCCAGGTCTTCAGCAGTACGCAACTTGGAGGTTGCGTGACGGGAAAATGCGGCTTTGGCATCCTCTTCGTCCATACCGCAACCGTTATCCGTTACCCGGATAAAGGTCATACCACCATCCCGGATCTCCACGGTGACTTGCGTTGCACCGGCATCTACTGCGTTTTCCAGCAGTTCCTTCACAACGCTGGCTGGCCGTTCGACCACCTCACCGGCGGCAATTAAATTGGCAACGTGGGTAGAAAGTTGAATGATTTTTGCCATAGAATCACCTCATAGAGTAGGTGCCGACCTGGTTGACGGCAATGTGAATAAGAATTGGCGCCCAAATAGAATCGGCCTTTTCATATGCCCAGGCAAGACATATTCCGGCAGGCAGATATTGCACAAAACATAATAACAGCTGCAATGGAGTGTAGATACTGATATAACCCAGCAGATGAATTATGCTGAAAACGGCGGCCGAAACGATATAAGCCAGCACCGGTCTTTTATGAAAAATACCACCGAAGACAACACCCCGGTAAAGGGTTTCTTCGACTACCGGCACTAAAATGATCGTTCCGAAACTTGTCAAAGCATAATTTTCCGTTACCATCTGGGAAATAGAAATGTCGTTGGCATTGAAAAAATCCGGATATACTTTCAATATCAGATAACTGACTGCAATGCTTGCAACCCAGTACAGCATAAGTCCTGCGCCGGCGAATCGAAGTACTCGCCAGGGTCTATACAGAAAAAGCTTGAAATTCTCACTAAGAAAATTGCGGTATGCTACGGTAATTACCAAAAAGTTAAATGCAAAGAAAACAAAATTCAGGGAAGTGTCGGACAGGGGAGAACCCAGGATCCAGTTACCCCAGGTAAGCACCAGCGGTAAGACCAAAAGCTGCAGTGCGATATAGATAAGACCAAATGTTATTAACTTTTTTGGCATTGTAGCGGAAAGTTTTTTCATATCAATTCAACATCTTCTTCAGTTTATATAGTTCGTTCATAGCTTCGATAGGGGTAAGTGTTTCCACGGTGATCGCTTCCAGGGCGGCGCAGACTTGCTGGGCATTCAAGTCCAGCATACTCATCTGATCATCCTGTTCTTGTTTTACAACCTTTACAGGGGCGATACCTTCATCCTCTAATTCTTTCAGAATTTCCCGGGCGCGCTGTACTACACTGTTGGGAAGTCCTGCCAGCTTGGCAACTTCGATGCCATAGCTGTCATCGGTAGCACCGGGGACAATCTTACGCAGGAAGATCATTTTATCACCGCGCTTTTTCACGGAGATATTATAATTCTTTACATTGGGAAGCTGTTGCTCAATGGTGGACAATTCGTGGTAGTGGGTAGCAAACAGCGTTTTTGCGCCTAAATGTCGTGGGCTCGCGGCATACTCCAGCACGGCTCGTGCAATGGACATACCATCATACGTAGATGTGCCTCTGCCGATCTCGTCCAGAATCAACAGGCTCTTTGCGGTAGCATATTTCAGAATGTTTGCAACCTCGGACATTTCCACCATAAAGGTAGACTGTCCGGAGGACAAGTCATCGCTTGCGCCGATTCTTGTAAATAGCCGGTCTACCAGACCAAGCTTTGCGCTGCGCGCAGGTACAAATGAACCCATTTGCGCCATCAGGACAATTAACGCTACCTGACGCATATAGGTAGATTTACCAGCCATATTCGGACCGGTAATGATTGCAACCTGATTGTCTTGCGCACCCAGATCTGTATCATTGGGGACAAACAGCGTATCGCTGAGCATTTGTTCCACCACAGGGTGACGGCCATCTGTAATGGAGATCTCATTTCCCAGGGTGATCTCCGGACGGCAATAGCCCCATTTCACAGCGACAGCAGCCAAAGAACAGAGAACGTCTGTTTGGGCTACAGCTGCAGCGGAAAGCTGGATTCTGGCTGCGTGGGTAGCTAGCTCCTCACGTAACTGGGTGAAGATCTGATATTCCAATGCAGTAAGACGATCCTTTGCGGTAAGCACCTGATCTTCCAGAGTCTTCAATTCCTGCGTGATATAACGTTCGCAGTTGGTAAGGGTCTGCTTGCGGATGTAATGCTCGGGAACTTGTCCAATAAAGGATTTGGACACTTCAATGTAGTAGCCAAATACCCGGTTGTAACCGACTTTCAATGTGCGGATATTGGTTTTTTCTCGCTCAGAAGCTTCAATGGCTGCAATTGTTCCGGCACCACCATTCATGATATCGCGCAAGCGGTCGGCTTCTTCATTGGCACCGGGTCTGATCATACCGCCTTCCCGGACGGTCAAGGGAGGATCGTCTACGAATGTGTTTTCAATACGATCAGCCCAATCATCCAGCGGATCAATGGCCTGCTCAAGCCGTTGCAGCAGTGCACATTCACTGCCATGCAGACGAGCCTTTACGAGTGGGAGGGCACGTAAACCCCGGGCAAGCCCCAACAAATCACGACAATTTACTGTGCCTGTGACGACGCGGGCAGTGATACGTTCCAGGTCAGAAACATCGGATAAGGCTTCGGCAAGTTCACCCCTGACAATGGTATTATTGACCAATTCTTCAACAGCAGAATGTCTGCGGACGATTTCCGCGGCATCCAATAGAGGCTTTTCCAGCCAGCTGCGCAGCATTCTGCTGCCCATTGCTGTTTTTGTTTTATCCAAAGCCCATAGAAGTGTACCTTTTTTCTCTTTGGAACGCATTGTTTCTATTAGTTCCAGATTTCTACGGGCATCCATATCCAGCTCCATAAACACACCGGAGGTGTAGAACTGCAATTGGCGAATATGGGCAAAATCGTTCTTCTGAACAAATTGCAGATGCTTCAGGAGTGTTCCTGCTGCAATGGTTGCGCTTTGCGAGCCGGTCAAGCCCAGTTGTGCCAAGGGCAGACCAAAGTGGATTTCCAAAATCGTCTGGGAGTTGGCAAAATCAAAAGCCTCCGGCTTTTCTTCGTTTACGCAACAGCTAAGTCGGTTGAACAGCGCATCCTGGAAGACCGGATCCAATACATCCTGACCGCCGCGAATGACTTCAGAAGGGGAGAACCTGCCAAGCTCGGATGCGGCAGATTGGGGGTCAGAGCACACAGTGACAAAGAACGCACCGGTCGACACATCGCAAAAAGCCAGACCAAAGCGACCATCTTCGCCGTATAAGCAACAGATATAGTTGTTTTTGGACTCATCGAGCATACAGCTCTCGGTGACAGTACCAGGGGTAATGATGCGACTGACATCCCTTTGTACAATACCTTTTGCCAAAGCAGGATCTTCCATTTGCTCGCAGACAGCAACCTTATAACCCTTTGCAATCAAACGGGCAATATAGGCATCTACAGAGTGGTAGGGAACACCGCACATAGGAGATTGCTCTTCCTTAGGCTTGCCTCTGTCCCGTGTCGTTAAGGTCAGATCCAGCTCTTTTGCCGCTAGCCGCGCATCCTCGTCGAACATTTCATAAAAGTCACCAAGTCGGAAGAACAAAATACAATCTTTGTTGTTTTCCTTGATGGCATTATATTGTTTCCGCATAGGGGTTGGCTCATTTTTCTTTTCTGCCATAGTGATTGTTTCCTTTCAGGCAAGCTCTCCTGTTAAGCTCCAGGTAGTTGCGCCGGTAATCTTTATCTGGGTAAAGCATCCAACCAATTCTTTGTTGCCGGAGAATCGCACCAATCGTCCACCTTCTGTACGCGCGGTAAGATGATCTCCGTCTTTGCCGTCTACAAGACAACGCAAGACCTTGCCGATATATTCTTTATGAATTTCTTCGGAAATACTGTTTTGTATATTGCAGAGTTTGTCAAACCTGCGATTTTTCTCTTCTTTGGGTGTGGGATCCTCCATAGTTGCTGCAGGAGTTCCACCTCTGGGAGAAAAGATAAACGTAAACAAAGCATCGTAGCGAACGTTCTCGATAAGGGAAATCGTTTCTTCAAATTCTTCTTCTGTTTCTCCGGGGAAGCCAACGATCACGTCAGAGGTCAGCACCAGATCCGGCATAACAGATTTGGCATAGGCGACGAGTTCCAGATATTTTTCTCGGTCATAATGCCGATTCATAGCTTTGAGTACCCGACTGGAACCGGATTGGAAGGGAAGGTGCAGCTGCTTTGCAATCTTTGGTGTTGCGGCCATAGTATCAAACAGCTTCTTGCCGGCATCCCTGGGGTGACTGGTCATAAAGCGAATGAGAAAATCACCGGGAATTTCTGCGATTTTTTGCAGTAGATCCGAAAAATCAATGTTATCGTCCAAATCCTTGCCGTAGGAGTTTACGTTCTGTCCCAAGAGGGTGATCTCTTTTGCGCCTTGTGCAATAACCTGTCGACATTCCTGGAGAATATCTTCACATTTACGGCTGCGTTCCCTTCCTCGCACATAGGGAACGATGCAGTAGGTGCAAAAATTATTACAGCCGTACATAATGGATACCCAGGCTTTTAGTTTGTTGTCACGCAATTGGGGAAGACCTTCTGCAATAGAGCCGGGTTCATCCTCTATGAAATATGTGCGTTTTCCGAGGGTTAGCACACGATATAATATTTCCGGAAACTGCCACAAATGGTGTGTGTTAAACACACCGTCTACGTGGGGAAAGCTTTTTCGAATCCGTTCTACCACCGTATCCTGACCGGCCATACAGCCGCAAAGAAAGATTTTCTGCCGGGGGTGGCGGCGCTTGGTATGGGTCAACGCGCCCAGATTACCGAAGACGCGCTGCTCTGCATGTTCCCGGATGGCACAGGTGTTCATAATCACCACATCAGCACCTTCTGCCTGGTCTGCCATTACATAGCCGCTTTGGGCGAGCAGACCACGCAATCGTTCAGAATCCGCTTCGTTTTGCTGACAACCATAGGTTTCAACGTAGGCGG
Organism: Faecousia sp.; assembly: GCA_045632385.1. Classification (GTDB taxonomy): domain Bacteria; phylum Bacillota; class Clostridia; order Oscillospirales; family Oscillospiraceae; genus Faecousia. Next base: position 19,923 of record JAZQWQ010000108.1, on the reverse strand, counting down.
TGGGAACGCAGTCCCGTTCGTGCCAGTAGCCACTGATTTTATCACAGTATTCCAGTTGAACATTCAAATCTTGTCTGGAAATTACGTTTGTTTTTGTGTTCATGGAAGTGCTCCTCAAATTAAACTATCTCAATTTTAAATAATAGCATTTTTTTGCCCTCTTTGCAAGGAAAAATGAATGCTTTTTACATATTAATAAATATTTAAATTTTTAATTTCTTGCATTTTATTTAACGACGTGTTAAACTATTTTCATTACATTCCCATTTTGGGGAGAAAGAGGCAAAAAATGAATTGTAAATTTTGCAATGCCGAAATTCAGGAAGATTTTAAAATCTGCCCTTATTGCGGTAAGAACCTGACTGATGAGGAAGCACCTGAGGTCGCTGAGGAAGCAGTTCAGGAAGAAGTTCAGGAAGAAGTTCAGGAAGAAGCAGTAATTGCTGCTGCGCCTGTAGAGGAGTATTTCCCAAAGAAAAAGGTGTGGCCCATTGTTCTGGCTATTGTTGGCGCTGTTGCAGTCCTGGCTATTTTGGCTGTTGTGCTTCTGAATTCTATGGGCGTCAGACTCCTTCCCAAGGCCAATGATATTTATAAGAAGGATGTATACACCATTACAGACGATAAGGCAGCAAAGCAGAAAGATGTCGTTATTGCATCCATGAACGGCAAAACGCTGACAAACACGCAATTGCAGATCTACTATCGTATGCAGGTTATGGATTTTCTGAATTACTATGGTGATTACATTTCCTACCTGTCTTTGGATTTGACCAAGCCGTTGAGTGAACAGTCCTGTTACTACGATGATACAATGACTTGGGAACAGTATTTTCTGAAGATTGCCATTGAGACCTGGCAGAACTATCAGACTCTGGCCTGTTTGGCTGAAGCTGATAACTTTACTTTAAGCGAAGAATGGCAGAAGTCCTTGGAGGAGCTTCCGGCTTCTTTGGAAAAACAGGCTAAGGAAGGCGAGTATGAATCTGTGGATGCTATGCTGGCCGATATTATCGGTCCCGGATGCACCCAGGAGGACTATCTGTCATATATCAAGATCGCATATTTTGGCAATAATTATTACAGCACTCAGTATGATAAGATGATGCCTACTGATGAGGAGGCAAAGATTTACTTTGAAGACCACGAAAATCAATTCTCTGAAAGCGGCATTACCTTTGACAGTGGCTTGATTTCTTCTGTCCGTCATATCCTGATTTCCCCAGAAGGCGGCACAACAAATGAGGAAACCGGTGTCACAACCTACACTGAAGCAGAATGGGCAGCATGTCTTGCAAAGGCAGAAGCGCTTCTGGAACAGTGGAAGGGCGGCGAGGCCAGCGAGGAATCCTTTATCAGTTTGGTTGCCGGTAATACTGCTGATGAGGGTTCTGCAAGCACTGGTGGTCTGTATGAGGAGATTTACAAAGGTTCCGGTATGGTCGAGCCTTTTGAAACTTGGGCTATTGATGTAAATCGTAAACCCGGTGATGTGGGTATCGTCAAGGCTGACTTCGACCACTATAAGGGCTATCACATTATGTATTTCGTTTCCGGTGAGCAGCACTGGCTGCAGACTGCAAAAACTTCCTTGCTCTCCGAGCGTACTACGGAAATGCTGGATGATGCAAAGAAGGAGTGGCCTATAAAGGTTGATTATGGTAAAATTGCCTTGGTAGATTTAGGACTTGCTTAATAGGAACAGCCCCCAACTGCTTCGGTTGGGGGCTGTTTTTACCAATCGGAAAGAATGGTTTCGCGCATAGGAAGGATTTGAAATATTTCTTTGGTTATGGATTTATATTCACCTAGATCTGTGGTTTTTCGCAATCTTTTTCCCAGTTTTTCGCTGTTTTCAAATTTACACAAAAGATATCGCCAGTGTTCTTTCAGACGGAACATTGCATTTCGAGATCCGCCGAAAGAGATTTGATATTCCTCTAGAAGTTCGTCAAAGAAAGCTTGCAAGGCATTCCTGTCTGTACCACCGGGAGAGAACATTCCGGGGTCAGCGATTAATCCACGTCCAAGCATAACCGTTTGCAGGGTAGGAAATTCTTTGGAAATTTTTTGAATGTCTGCTGCTGTGTTTAGATTTCCGTTATAACACAGGGGAATTCTACTGTGCGTAACGGCATAGGAGAAGGCCTCCTTATTTACAGCACCTTTATAAAATGCAGTACGCACCCTTGGGTGAATGATTAACTCCTGGATAGGATACCGATTAAAAATCTCTAAAATTTCAGTAAACTCATCGGGGTTCTCAAAGCCAAGTCTGGTTTTTACAGAGATACCGACAGTTGCTTTTTCAAATATCTCGTTGAGAAAACGGTCAAGATTTTCAGGCTCCCGGAGCATACCGGCGCCCTTTCCTTTGGCGGTAACAGTTCCGGAAGGGCAGCCTGTGTTGAGGTTTATTTCGCTATATCCCAGATCCTGAAACTTTTCGCACATCCACAAAAAATCCTCCGGACTTTTGGTAAGTAACTGCGGAATGACTGAAACGCCGAATGCATCTGCCGGTGGCAGTTCCCGGATTTCTCTGGGAGTTAATTTTCGACTGGAGGTAGGGGAGAAGAACGGGGTATAGTATCGATCGACACCGGGGAAATATTTGTGATGTAACTTTCGATATGTGCTGTCTGTCAGCCCTTCCAGGGGCGCAAAATATATATACATAAACACCTCAAAACAGGGTATGCCGTGGCATACCCTGCTTCTTTTATACTTCCATAATGACAGGTAAGATCATCGGGTTTCGCTTTGTGGTCTTGTACAGATATCCACTCAGATCATTTTTGATAGCAGTCTTGATTGCTGTCCAGTCCCGAACCCGTTTCCTGCCGCAACGCTCGATCGCTTCCATAGCTACACAGCGAAGTTCTTCCATCAGATCTTCGGATTCTTTGACGTAAATAAAACCACGGGTAATGATGTCCGGGCCGGTGATGACGGCGCCATCTTGCGCAGAAATATTGACACACACGACAATCATACCATCTTGCGCCAAATGCTTTCTATCCCGGAGAACAACGCTGCCAACATCGCCAACGCCAGTGCCGTCTACAAAGACTTTTCCGGCCTGCACAGTGCCGTTGATTTTGCAGGTTTTTCCGGAAAGCTCAATCACATTACCAATATCGGCAATACATACGCGCTTGGGGGAAACACCCATTTGCACAGCCAATTTACCGTGGATTTGCAGGTGTCTCTGCTCACCGTGAACCGGGATAAAGAACTTGGGCTTACACAGCGCGTGAATGATCTTCAGCTCTTCCTGACAGGCATGTCCGGAAACGTGTAAACCTTCGCTTTTTTCGTAAATTACCTCGGCGCCTTTGCGATATAACTCATTGATAATTCTCGAGACTGCTTTTTCGTTGCCGGGAATAGCGGATGCAGAAATTATAATCCGGTCACCACTAATGATATCGATATGCTTATGGGAAGAAAATGCCATACGGTACAGTGCGGACATATTTTCACCCTGAGAGCCTGTGGAAACAATTACGACCTTGTTTTTCGGCAAGCTCTTCACAGCGCCCAGGTCAACAATCATTCCGGCAGGAACTTTCAGGTAGCCCAATTCCTGAGCAACCATCAGCATATTTTCCATACTGCGCCCGGAAACAGCTACTTTTCGACCATAACGCTGCGCGGTATTCAACACGGATTGAATCCGATGCATATTAGAAGCAAATGTGGTGACGATGATTCGTTGGTCACAGTTTTTGAATTGCCGATCCAGACTTTCAGCAACAATATTTTCGCTAGGTGTGTAGCCTTGGCGATCTACATTTGTGGAATCACACAGAAGTGCAAGAACTCCGTGATTGCCCAATTCACCCAGACGAGCCAGATCGATCATTCCATCCTTGGCGGTGGGATCAATCTTAAAGTCACCTGTCATAATGACAGTGCCAACAGGTGTGTGAATGGCCAAGGCCACAGCATCTGCAATGGAGTGATTGACGTGGATAAATTCCACCGTAAAACATCCGGCTTTTACGGTATCACCGGGCTTATGGGTTATCAGCTTCACCTTGTCAGCGATTTGATGCTCTTCCAGCTTTAGTTTGATTAAACCATTGGTCATAGCTGTTCCGTGGATCGGGCAAATCACCTGCTGCATACAGTAGGGAATAGAGCCAATGTGATCCTCGTGACCGTGGGTAATAAACATACCTCTGAGTTTCTTAGCGTTCTGAACTAGATAGGTAAAGTCCGGAATGACCAGATCAACACCGTACATTTCCTCATCCGGGAAACCGACACCGCAATCAACGACGATCATATCCTTGCCGTATTCCAGTACAGTAATGTTTTTACCGATTTCATCCAATCCACCTAAGGGGATAATTTTCAATTTTTCAGCCAAAGTAAAATTCATTCTCCTTTCAAAAAGACATAGAAAATTCAGCAGCCGCCTGTGCTGAAAACCGACCCTGTATCGTCGAAAACAAACACAAATGCGCCCACTGGTTTAGTTGTTTGAACCTTGCTCAGGTCTGCCTGCCTGACGCTTTATGTATACATTATACCACGTTTTTACGTAATTGTACACATTTATTTTCTACAAACAAACGACAGGAAAATTATGATCGAACACATACAGCATGTAAAGAGGTATAAATTAAAAAGGGAAATATGAAAAATGCTGTTGCACCTTTGCTGTGATTTTGCTATAATGTACAAAATAGGCTTTTTATAGCTAATTGTATCCCTGCGGGAGGTGTCAGATATGAAAAAGAAGTTGCATTGGCTGTTAAATCCCAGTGCGTGGCTGTACTTTGTGGTGCTTGCTTTGTTTTGTGTTGCAGCTGCATTATTAGAGCATTATCTTCTGTTTTGGATTATGCTTGGATTTTCTGCGGTTTTGCTTGTTTGCTATATTCTTTTTCGTGTTTCCCGGCATAGACAACTGCGGGATTTTGTGCAGGAAAATACAGATCTGATATCGGGTTCTCAAGGGTCAGAATCTCCATTCCCATTAGTGACAGTAAAGCTATCTGATGGTCAAGTTGTGTATGCCAACGATGCGTTTGCGAAGCTGACAGGTCTGCGGTTTTCGTTTACGGAGCATACAATTACGGATTTGCTTTCGGATTTTTCTATGGATTGGTTGTTATCCGGCAAGACAGAATCTCCTTATGATGTGTCTATTGGTCAGCATCGTTACCGTGTTTACGGTTCTGTTATCCACAACAACGATCCGCAAGTTGCTCCTTTGGCAGTGCTGTATTTGTCGGAACTTACGGAGCTGTATCAAATTCGGGATGAGTATATTCGTTCCCGCCCGGTGGTTTGTATTCTCCTCGTGGATAATTACGATGAATTGACCCGAAATATGACGGATGCTGCGATTTCGACGCTGGATGCGCACTTAAATAACTGCATTATGCAATGGGCGCAGGATTATCACGGACTGTTGCGTCGTATGGAAAAAAACCGTTTTTTGCTGGTTGTTGAGAAGCGCGATCTCAAGCATGCTGTTGCGCAGAAGTTTTCTGTTTTACAAGAAGTTCACGAAATCACATCTCCCTCCGGTTTGGAGGCATCCATATCCATTGGACTTGGCGTAGATGGAGAGACCTTCGAGGAAGCATATAACTTTGCCACGCTTTCTATCGAGATGGCATTGAGCCGTGGTGGTGACCAGGCCGTGGTAAAAGATCGAATGAATTTTCACTTCTATGGCGGCCGCGCAAAGGAAGCTGACCGCCGAGGTAAGGTTCGCTCTCGCGTAACAGCCAATACGTTGTCAGAATTGATTGCACAGAGCAGCCAGGTCTTCATTATGGGCCATAAAAATGCGGATATGGACTCCTTGGGCGCTGCAATGGGCATCGCTTGTCTGTGCCGCAAAAAGGAAAAACCGTTTCATATTGTGATTGATCTTGAAGAAAATTCAGCCAAACGCCTGATCGATGAGATCGAAAAAGTTCCAGAGTATAAAAATGTCTTCATTTCGGGTCAGGATGCACTTTTGAAATGTGATAACCGCAGCACGTTGGTGGTTGTGGATACCAATCGTCCGGATCAAGTGGAATGTAAGCCGCTTTTGGAAGCGATACCCAAGATATGTGTGGTTGACCATCATTTGCGTGCTGCAGACTATATTAATCCGGTTGCACTGAACTTCCATGAACCGTATGCATCTTCTGCTGCTGAAATGGCAACGGAACTTTTGGAATACGGTGTCGAATCGAAAGACGTGCTTCCTATTGAGGCAGAGGCTTTGATGGCCGGAATTATTTTGGATACGAAGAGTTTTAATGTTCGTACCGGGGAACGTACCTTTGAAGCTGCGGCATATTTGCGGAAGATAGGCGCAGATACGGTTAAAGTGAAGAAACTGCTTCAAAGCGATTACGATGATACAATCACAAAGCACAAGATCATAGGTGCTGCTCGTATGCATAAGCATGGGATTGCAATAGCTCCATTAAATGGCAGTACCTCTCGTGTGCTTGCAGCGCAGGCAGCGGATGAGCTTTTAAATATTACCGGTATTCGTGCGTCTTTTGTGCTGTTCCCGGATAATGACCGAGTATTGATTTCTGCACGTTCCATCGGCGATGCCAATGTGCAGCTCATTTTGGAGGAATTGGGAGGTGGCGGTAATTCAGCTACTGCCGGAGCGCAAATCCCCAATGCAAATGTAAAAGAAGTTTTGGATAAGTTGGTCGTTGCAATCGACCATTACTATGAAAGCAAACAAGGAGAGTAAGTATATGAAAGTTATTTTGATGCAGGATGTGAAGGGAAAGGGAAAGAAAGGTCAACTGTTGGAGATCTCTGATGGCTATGCTAGAAACTTTCTGTTGCCCCGCAAGCTGGCAGTAGAGGCTACAGCGGATGCTGTTAATACAAAGAATATGAACGACAAAGCAGCTGCAGAAAAAGCTGCTAAGGAGCGTGCAGAAGCACTGGAGATTTCTCACAAGTTGCGTGAAATGACCCTGACTGTTACTGCAAAAGGTGGCGGTGCTGGCCGTTTGTTTGGTTCTGTTACCAACCAGGAAATTGCAGATGCGTTAAAGGCAAGCTCCGGAATTGTACTTGACAAGCGCAAGATCGTGATTGCTGATGCCATTAAGAGTGTTGGCACTTACACTGTTCAGTGCAAGCTGGGTTATGAAATTACAGCACCGCTGACGGTGAAAATCGTGGAAGGCTGATCTTCCTTTAGAGAAAATAGAAAGGAGTACCGCCGTGGACGAAGAATTGTTAGGCAAACAATTGCCCCATTCTCTGGAAGCCGAACAAGCAGTGTTAGGCTCTGTGCTAATTGACAGCAAATGCCTGACAGACATTATTGGTATTGTCCGGGCTGAGGACTTTTATCTGCAACAAAACAGGGAGATTTACCAAACCATTTATACAATGTTTAATTTCTCCCAATCCATTGACCCGGTTACAGTTCTGGATAAAATGAAGGAGCTGGGTTTCCACAAGGATAATTCCCGGGAATACATTATGCAGCTAATGGAAATCACACCGACAGCTGCCAATGCGGTGAAATATGCCAATATTGTCCGGGATAAGGCCATGCTTCGCGGGCTTGGAGATGCTGCCGCGGAGATTTCGGAAACTGTTCAGAGTCAGCTGGGTACACCCAGTGAAATCCTGGAACTTGCAGAGAAGAAGATTTTTGCCCTCCGCAAAGGTGAGCGTGGCGACTCTTTGGAGCATATTGGCACAACGCTGCACAAGGTATTTGATCACTTGACTGAGCTAAGTGAGTCGGATTCTGCCATTCCCGGTCTTTCAACCGGTATGCGCGACCTGGATGCAAAGATCAACGGTTTGAATAAATCTGACCTGCTTTTGCTTGCGGCCCGTCCTGCAATGGGTAAGACTGCTTTTGCGCTTAACCTGTGCCTGAATGTAGCAAAGAAGTATAAGCAGACAGTAGCAATGTTCTCCTTGGAAATGTCCCGGGAGCAGCTGGCTATGCGCCTTTTGTCCATTGAAAGCTTTGTGGATGGTCAAAAAATGGCCACCGGTAAGCTGACAGAGGAAGAGTGGAGTAAGCTATGTATGGCTTCTTCAGCCTTGAGTCAGACAGATATCCGTGTAGATGATAACCCGGCTATTACTGTAGCGGAAATGAACGCAAAATGCCGCAGATTGGATAATCTGGGCCTCGTAATCATCGACTATCTGCAACTTATGAATGGTTCCGGTTACGGCAAGGGCGGCGACAGCCGTGTGAACGTGGTCAGTGAGATTTCCCGATCTCTTAAGATCATGGCGAAAGAATTGAATGTTCCGGTGGTTTGTTTGAGCCAGTTGTCCCGTGGTCCTGAAAGCCGTACCGATAAGCGCCCAATGCTTTCTGACTTGCGTGAATCCGGTGCTATCGAACAGGATGCGGATGAAGTTTTATTCTTGTACCGCGATGAATACTATAATGAAAATTCGGAAGACAAGGGCATTGCGGAATGTATCGTTGCCAAAAACCGACACGGTGAAGTAGGCACGGTTAAATTGCAATGGATTCCGCAATATCAGACCTTTGCTGACCGGGAGTGGAAGCATGTGGAATAAGCTGCAGACCTTTATTCGTCAACAGCAGTTGATCGTTCCCGGTGATGAAATCTGGTGCGCCGTTTCCGGTGGCGCAGATTCCATTGCCTTACTGTTTGCTCTGTATTTATTGAAGGAAAAGTTGGAAATTCGTTTGTCTGCTGTACATTTTAATCATCATTTGCGTGGTGAAGAGTCAGACAGGGATGAAAGCTTTGTCCGTCAGTTCTGTGATCGGTATGACATTCCACTTGTTGTTTCCGGTGCGAATGTGGTTTCCGGAAAAAAGGGCTTGGAGGCAGCCGCCAGAGAGGCTCGTTATGCGTTTTTTGCTACATTGTCCGGAAAGATCGCAACGGCCCATACAGCGGACGATAATGCTGAAACTGTGCTGATGCACTTGGTTCGTGGAACAGGATTAAAAGGCTTGGGCGGAATTGCACCTGCAAACGGGAAATTGATCAGACCGCTGTTGTCTGTGACCCGGCAGGAGATACTTGCATTTTTGCAAGAGTATAACCTGGATTATGTGACGGACAGTTCCAATGAAACCGATGATTTTCTTAGAAATCGATTGCGTCATCATGTTATGCCTCTTCTGAAGAATGAAAATCCCCGGTTCAGTGAAAACACATCCCAAATGGCACTTCGTCTGCGTGAGGATGAAAAGGCACTTTCGGACTTATCCAATTTGGAAAATCCCTCTGTTTCGCAGATTTTGGAATTGCCTCAGGCTTTGCAAAATCGTTTTTATGCAACCTTTTTGAAGCAGTGCGGTGTAAAAGAACCGGAAGCAGAACATATAAAACTTTTACATAAGCTGGTGGTTTCGTCCAAACCCTCAGCCAAAGCGCATTTCCCGGGAAATGTTACCATTTCCAGAAATTATGACAAATTAGAGAAACAACCGGAACTAGCAGAGATTTCTGCCCGGGAACTTTCCTGTCCGGGAGAAGTATTATGGAATGATGTGCTGATCACTTGTGCTCCGGCTGACGAAATCGTAAACACATCAGAATGTTTTACACTGCAAACCTGTGGTAAACTGATTGTTCGCTGTAGACGAGCAGGGGATAGCATTCGTTTGCCTTGTGGCACCAAAAGTCTGAAAAAACTATTTATTGACAAAAAAATCCCGGCAAATTTAAGGGATTATATTCCGGTAGTTTCTGATGATGCAGGGATTCTTGCTGTCGCCGGATTTGGCGCAGATGGACATCGCCAAGCCCGGGAACTCCCGGCAGTAACCATTACAATTAAAGAGATAAAGGAGTAGATTTCCATGGAGGAGAATATTCAAAGAGTGCTGATCTCTCAGGAGGAGATTCAGGCAAAAGTACAGGAGCTTGCTGCCCTGTTAACCGAAGAATATAAGGACAAAGATCCTGTATTTATTGGTGTGCTGAAGGGTGTGGTTGTATTCTTTGGCGATTTTGTGAAAAACTTTAAAGCACCCTGTCAGATTGATTTTATGTGGATTTCATCCTATAAGGGAACAAACTCCAGCCATATGGAGGTCAAACGTGATATCTCTGAGGATATCAAGGACCGTCACGTGGTGATTTTGGAGGATATTTTCGATACCGGAAATTCCTTGGAATTCGTGTATAAACACTTGCTGTCCAAGCAGCCTGCCAGCCTGAAGATATGCACACTTTTGGATAAGCCAGAACGTCGTAATCCTGCTGTGACCCTGGAGGCAGATTATGTTGGGTTTACCATCGACAATGTGTTCGCAGTTGGTTATGGCCTTGATTATAATGAGCATTACCGGAATCTGCCGTACGTAGGTGTTTTGAAACCGGAAACCTATATGTAAGGAGATCAAAATTGAAGAAACCTAGATTATTACCCCTGATTATTTATGTCGTTGTATTGGCCATTGCATTTTCCTGGATGCTTGGCTTGTTTGGAGGCAAGGGAGGGGATCTTACCTATTCTCAAATCGTTTCCCTGTTCAAAGAGGAAAAGGTTCGCAGCTTTGTTGTGGAGGACGACACCATCTATTTGGTTCTTAAAGAGGCAGTGAATGGTAAAACGTCTGTTTCTGCTCCAATGGCGAATGCGGAGGCCTTCCGTCAGGAAATGTGGGACTTATTACAGACACAGACGGAATCCGGTGTTTTGGACAGCTATGATTTTATTCCTACAGAAGAACCGTCACCCTTTTCCTATATTCTGCCTATTGTAATTGCCGGACTGATTTTAATCGTTATTTGGGTTATTTTGGCCGGTCGAGCAAACAGTAATAATCCTTTGAATAATTTTGGAAAAGCCCGGACTACACAAGGCGCAGGAAACAAAAAGGTTACCTTTGCGGATGTAGCTGGTGTGGATGAAGAAAAGGCCGAATTGCAGGAGGTAGTTGATTTCCTGCGTAATCCGGAAAAGTTTACAGCAATTGGCGCAAGAATTCCCCACGGCATATTGCTTGCCGGCCCTCCCGGTACCGGTAAGACGCTTCTTGCGCGTGCAGTAGCCGGTGAGGCAGATGTTCAATTCCTGTCTATCTCCGGTTCTGATTTTATGGAAATGTATGTTGGTGTTGGTGCAAGCCGTGTTCGTGACTTGTTTGAACAGGCAAAGCGTATGGCACCGGCCATTATCTTCATCGACGAGATCGACGCTGTGGGCCGTAAGCGTGGTTCTGGCTTAGGTGGCGGTCACGATGAAAGAGAGCAGACTCTGAATCAGCTGCTGGTTGAAATGGATGGTTTCAGCCGTACAGAGGGTGTCATTGTTTTGGCGGCTACCAACCGTGTGGACATTTTGGATAATGCATTGCTTCGTCCAGGCCGTTTTGACCGTCAAATTCACGTTGGCAGGCCTGATGCAAAAGGCCGGGAAGAGATTCTCAAGGTGCATGCTAAGGGCAAGCGCTTGGATGCAGATGTAGATTTGAAGACGGTTGCTATGGCAACTTCCGGTTTTACCGGGGCAGATCTGAGTAATTTGCTGAATGAAGCAGCCATTATGGCAGCTCGTGAAGACCGCCCGGCGCTGAATATGCGGGATATCAATGATGCAATGATGAAAATTCTTGCAGGCCCTGAAAAGCGCAGCAGAGCGCAGCTAAAGCGTGATTTGCATGCGACAGCCATTCACGAGGCAGGCCACGCAGTTGCTATGTATAGCTTGCCTACACATGATCCGGTTCACCAGATCTCTATTATTCCTCGTGGCAATGCGTTGGGTCTTACCTGGACACGACCTATGGAAGATAGTAATCAGTTGACTCGCAATGAGATGTATGAACAAATTGTTGGCCTTTTGGGTGGTCGTGTTGCGGAGGCTTTGTTCTTGCAGGATATTTCTACAGGTGCTTCCAGTGATATTGATCGTGCATCTAAGCTCGCCCGGGATATGGTTGCCCGTTATGGTATGTGCGAAAAGCTTGGCACAGTGTCTTATACTGGTGGCGATGAGTTATTTATCGGTCGGGATTATCAGAATACCAAGAGTTATTCTGAAAAGGTAGCCGGCACCATCGACGATGAGGTAAAGGCTATCATTGATAAAGCTTACGATCAGTGCAGTGAGATTCTCAAACGGGATACGGATAAGCTGAATAAGGTCGTAGATTTCCTGATGGAATATGAAACTATGACAGGCTCTCAGTTTGCACAATGTATGGCCGGTGAAGAAATTTCAAATGCCGGTGATACATCCTTGCTGGATGCCTATAAATCAACTGAAGAATAAAAGATAACCCCAACAAAATCAGTTTTTGACTTTGTTGGGGTTTTCTTATATACCGTATAAAAGGATACTTACAAACTGCAGTACACTTCCAAGAACGACAAAAATGTGAAATACGGAGTGGAACCATCTCTTTTTTGCGCCAATTCCGTAGAGAATAGCACCAATCGTATAGGCAATTCCTCCGGCTAATAGCCAAAGAAAACCAGGCATAGTCATAAGACCGATTGTTTGGGGAATGAAGAAAATAATACCCCAGCCCATGAAGATATAACAGATCATTGAAAAAACATTATATTTTTTTAGGTCAATTGCAGTCAGTGTTATGGCCAGTGCAGCCAAAGCCCATTCCATAATTAAAATACCCCAACCAATCAGTGGATATCTGGGTATAAAGACGGATAGCATGATCGGTGTGTACGTACCTGCAATCAGAAAGTAAATGGTGCAGTGATCAATCACTTGCATTACTTTTTTTCCGGTTGAGGGAAGCAATCCGTGATATACGCTGGAGATTGCATACAGGGTTACCATACTGCTGCCATAAATTACAGACCCTATAATGTCTGATACACTTCCGGCTGTTGCCGCCTTTATGATACAAAGTATCAGTATGATAATGCCAAGTCCTCCGCCGGTAATGTGCGTGACCATATTCATTATTTCTTCGCCTCTGGTATAATCCGGAAGTGTTCTGTTCTTTAATTTTGTTCGTTTCATACTTGTGTGCCCCTTTCTGTAGGGTTATTATAGCCAAGGGACGAAAAATAGTCACCCTACCGCACAATAAAAAGATAGATTAGAGAGAGAAAACGCATCTACTGACAGTGGAATTGTGCAAACTGCACAAATAGAGGGGCTATTTTTTGGCGATGAACAGGAAAATTAACAGTAAATTTTCATTCTATTTCGAGAAATCTATGCTATAATAATATTGGCAACAGAAGCCACCTATGTTACATAGCAAAGGAGCAACTATGGATAATATTCTTTTTTTTCTTACACCAAAGGCTATGTGTGCCTTTGTTTATGATGACTATACCATTCGCCAAGCTCTGGAGAAAATGGAAACTGCCGGTTATGCATCGCTACCGATTTTGAACAAACGTGGTGAATATCGTGGTACGCTGTCGGAAGGCGATCTTCTGTGGGCGATGAAAAATATCTGTTATATGGATATGCGTCAAGCAGAAGCCAGAAGAATTATAGAAATTAACCGAAGAAGGGATTATATTCCTGTCCGTGTAACGACCGGAATGCATGATCTTGTTCAAGGCGCCAGTTCTCAGAACTTTGTTCCGGTGGTAGATGATAAGGATGCGTTTATTGGCATTGTTACCCGGAGTTCTATTATTAAATTCTGCATGGAGCGCTTGTTTACAGAGGACTGAACCGGGGAAAGAATCGCTGCTTTTCTTAACCACTCCCTATGTTGGGAGTGGTTTTTCTTGCATTTGTCAAGAATTTCTGTTAAAATATATGTAACTATTGCTTGGAGGATAACAATGGAAGAGGAGAAACTGAAAAAGCAAATTGGTATGAATATTGCAGCCTACCGTAAACGTAATCGTTTAACGCAGGTAGGACTTGCGGAAAAACTGAATTATTCCGATAAGGCTGTTTCTAAGTGGGAACGGGGTGAATCTGCACCAGATGTATCTACGTTGGTACAGCTTTCTGAGTTATTTGATATAACGGTTAATGAGCTTCTTGAGGATCCCAATGCGTTGCCCGGTAATCCTGGTGCAGTGGAGCGTGTGATGGTCGATGTGGTTGAAAAGCGGCTGAAACGTAAAGCCAACAAGCGTATTATCCTAGGACTTACTACTGTCCTTGTGTGGTTTGTTGCCCTGTTACTGTTTGTTATCTTGTCCTCTTTGAATATTACGAATACCTGGATGGCGTTTATTTATGCGATACCGGCAAATGCAATTGTACTTTTAAGCCTGCGCTCTGCTTGGCACGATTTTCGCTGGAATCAATTCTTAATCTCTGCAATTATGTGGGGCTGCATTTTCAGTGTATACACCAGTCTTTTTGTGTTTGGTCATTTAAATATTTGGAAAGTGTTCTTGTTGGGCATCCCCGGTCAGCTTGCTGTTGTTTTATGGTTCCAGCTTTATCGGAAGCAACCCAAGGAGGAAAACCATGGATAAGAAGGCATTGCGTCAGCAGATCAAAGAAAAGAAAAGAGCTATGACTGAGGCACAGATCGAAAGCGCCAGCCTTGCTTTGGCAAAAAAATTCTTTGCGTGCCATCAATATAAACAGGCAAAGACAATCTATGGTTATTTGCCCTATAACCAGGAGGTCCGAACGGTACCGATGTTACAAAAGGCTCTGGATGACGGGAAACGCGTAGCAGTTCCAAAAGTCTACGGTGACGAGATGCGGTTTATTTACCTGACAGATTTGTCCCAGGTCGAAAAAGGCTACTGCGGTATTCCTGAACCTGTGGCAGATGCGCCTGTTGCAGATGATTCAACTGCACTGGTACTGATGCCGGGGTTGGCGTTTGATCCTTATGGCCATCGTATTGGTTACGGCGGCGGTTTTTATGACAAATTCTTATCGGCTGAGCCGGATCACCCGACGGTAGCACTATGCTATGATTTTCAGGTTTTTCCCAAGTTAGAAACGGAAGAATTTGATATCCCGGTCGATCTTGTGCTCTATTAAGAGGTGAAATATGCACATTCCCAAAGGAACAACTGCTGAACTGGAATTGCTCTGCTTTGATGAAGCACTTGCGGCGGCCAATACCCCCAGCGAGGAATACGATATAGGCAAGTGGCTATATGCGCCCAATTTTTATTCGGAGTATCGGTATATTTTGGGTACTCGTGGAGAAAATCCGTTGATTTGCATCGGAATTAATCCATCCACAGCAAAACCTGACGATCTGGATAACACCTTAAAATCCGTGGAGCGAATTGCATTGGGAAACGGGTTTGACAGCTTCATTATGTTCAATGTCTATGCCCAGCGCGCGACAGACCCCAATGCTATGGAGAAAAATTGCAATTGGGCATTACATAAAGAGAATCTAAAAGCGTTTCGTTATGTGCTGTCTATTTCTAGAAAACCTGCAGTGTGGGCGGCATGGGGAACGATCATTGAAAAGAGAGATTATCTTTCTAAATGTTTGCAGGATTTTCTCAAGGTGGGTGAAGAATATGGGGCTACATGGTATTGTGCCGGTGCGTCTAGTAAAAAAGGTCACCCACACCACCCGCTGTATTTACGCAAGGATGAGAAAGTAAAACCGTTTGATTTACAAAGTTATTTAGAAAAACTGGGAGTTTCGTATGGAATGCAGTGAATGTGAAACCTGCTGGTATTTTGATTATGACGAACAGTACGAGGAGTACTATTGTATGATGGACCTGGACGAGGACGAGGTTTACCGGATTATGACATCCAAGAATAACCACTGCCCGTTCTACCGTCAGGGCGATGACTATACTTTGGCAAGGAGACAGTAGCATGAAAAAACTGTGGATTATTCTTTTTGCAGTGCTGGTGTTATCGGGTTGTGCCAACGAAGAACCTGTAGAAACCACGACGGAGGCAGTAACGACCACAGCTGAGACTACCCCTCCGGGTTACTACGTTCCCCGGAGCAGTGTGGAAAAGAACTCGGATGGCGCAGTACGTATGTATCAGCTTCCTGACGATCAATATCAAAGTGTTTCTGCAATTGGAGACCAAATCCTGTTAACAGCATCTGAGGGAAAGCCTGTTTTGACTGTACTAACCGGTGCAGAGTGCGTGCCAACAGCCAATATGACGATTCCTGTAGAGGGAACTGCTCTTTATAATGGGTATGCCTATTTTCTGGCTAAGGATAAACAGGTCGTATTCCTGGATGCACAATTAAATGAGACCTTCCGTCTGGATCTGCCGAAGGATATGCAGGGACAGCCGCTGGTCTCAACCAGTGGGGAAGAGGTTTTTTATTGTGTCGGAAACGAAATTTTTGCCTACGATGTAGAGCGCAAAATTTCTCGCTTGTTGAAAACGCATGAATATGAAGCGCAGACACTGACGGGTAGTTATTTTGAGGGTGATTTGATCCTCTGTGAAATTGGTGATAAAGGAAAAATCTATGTTTCTGCGGAAACCGGCCAGACACTGTATGCAAAAAATGATCTTGCAGATCTGTTTACCTATGAAAATACTTATTTGGCATTGCGGACAGACGGAACTGTATTGCAGAAGATCGTTGGCACACAGGATGGTCAGTATAAACAATGGAATATTGAAGATGCAAATGTGACCGGTGCCCTTTCGTTGGGCGGCACTTTAGGTTGGAGCGTAGATGAAAAAGAAAATCTTCTTTTAAATTTCTACGATAATACGACCGGTCTTCGGACCGCTTCGATTGTTGTTTCCGGTTTCGATGTGCCGGTTTCTGTGTATGCAGATCGTTGGAGTAACAGTATTTGGCTTTTGTGCGACAAGGGACAGACCTTACTTCGATGGCAACCGAAACTTTCTCCGGTGACGGATGAAACTGTATACTTAAATGACGTGTATACCGCGGAAGTACCCGACGAAGAAGGCCTGAAGGAATGTGAAGAACGTGCAAAGAGCTTCCAGAAGAGCAACGGTGTTCTGGTGTACGTTTGGGAGGATGCCGTGAAGCATCCCGGTGAACATACCCTGGAGGCAGAGTATCAGCCGGAAGCAATTCACCGGATGATGAATGACCTGCTGCCTGTTTTGCGGGAATTTCCATCAAAGTTCCTGAAGAAAAGCAATTCCAAGAAATTGCGGATTTGCCTTGTACGATCTATTGATGGGGAACAAAAGGCGGTTCAGTACTGGGTTGGAAAGTATGCTTATATCGTATTGACAGAAGGTATAGACCTTCGTAGCGAGTTTATGCGCTGTTTAGGCTATGTGGTGGATAGCCACGTGCTTGGCAATTCTCCGGATTATGACTATTGGTATACCACAAATCCCGATGGTTTTACCTATGGTGCTGAAAATCAAAAAACAGAATATCTGGAAGATGGAAATCGCTATTTTACCAGTGAGAATGCAATGACATCTCCGGTTGAGGACAGAAGTGAGATCTTCTATCAGGCAATGCTTCCGGATAATCAGAACATGTTTGCTTCTGAACATATGCAGAAGAAGTTGACAATGCTTTGTAAAGCGATCCGGGATGCATGGAATACGAAAAAAGAGGAGGATACATTCCCTTGGGAACAGTATCTGAAAGAGTCAGTAGCTTATAAGAAAAAATAAAATCACCCGGCTTTCTTTTTTTTGAAAGCCGGGTATCTTTTTATCCTTTTTTCATTTGACGGAGGAACAGCAGGATTGCAGCCGCTATCAATACAGAGGCATATCCAAGCACCCAGTATAGATGGGGGAAGATATTATCGTAATTTCCAGCCAGTATAGCTCGCTCCATTTCCACTGCGTGAACAAATGGCAAGAGATATGCAATTTTTTTGAATGTACCGCCTACCAGGTCCAGGTCAAACCAAATTCCTGACAACCAGGCAGACAGATTTGTAAGCAACGCACCGCAGATACCGCCCACTTGTTTGTCGTTCAGGACACTTCCGCAAAGAAGACCAATGCCAATGTAGAGCAAGGAGATTGGAATAATAAACAGAATTGCAACGAGAATATTGCTTGTCATATTCAGACCCAGTACTAGTGCGAGAATATAGCAAATGATGCATTGTATCATAGCAATTGGAATGATAGGCAACGTATAACCGAGAATGAAATCTGCAGATGTTAAAGGGGTCGTGTATAACCGCTGCAAGAGGGAACTGCTTCTGTCTTTTGCAATGATTGTTGCAGAGAACAGCGTTAAAAATGACAGCCCGAAGACGGTAATGCCCGGGGTTAAATATGCAATGTCAAATAGCTTTGCCGGGATATTGGCCTGGATTGCGCTGAGTAGTACCATTAGTATTGCGGGAAAGCCAAGACCAAAGCCTAAATTTAAAGGATCTCTTAGAATCTCCTTTGTGTTTCTGTTTGCAAAGGTTAACATTCGCATCAGGATACCCCCTTCACAATACGAAGAAAAGCTTGCTCAAAATTATCTGTTTGCGCGATACTTTTGATTTCGGCAGCAGTGCCACAAATCAAAAGCTTCCCATCCTTCAGAATGCCTATGCGGTCAGAAAGTGCTTCCGCTTCTTCCATATAATGTGTTGTCAAAACGATCGTTGTTTTATCCTTGAGTAAGCGAATCGTCTCCCATAATTCACTCCTGGCAATCACATCCAAACCCAATGTTGGTTCGTCTAAAAACAAAATTTTGGGATCGCAAATGAGGGCAATAGCAAGACTCAGCCGCCGTTGCCATCCGCCGGATAATTTTCCGGCCTTTTTCAGAAGGACTGCTTCAAGTCCAAAAGTTTTTGTGATCTCAGAAATTTTTGCGTTACGCTTTTCTTTGTCGTATTGATATATGCCACATATGAATTCCATATTTTCCAAAACGGAAAGACCTTGTGCAATCGCAGTTTCCTGGGGGGAAACTGCGAGGATAGATTTTGCTGAGGCAGAATTTGAAAGTATACTGTTTCCCAGTAAAAAAGCATTACCGGAAGTTGGTTTTGTCAGTCCGGAAAGCATTTTAATCGTTGTAGTTTTACCTGCACCGTTTACCCCCAACAAGGCGAAAATTTCTCCTTGCTGAATGCTTAGGCTCAAAGAATCGACCGCCGTGGTATCTTTATATTTCTTAGTTAGTTGAATAATCCTAATGGCATCCATAGATTTTCTCCTTTCTGCTTGATGCCCATATTGTATCACGCAAATTTGCTAAAATCTTGATATTTAGGTTATCGGCGGTATTTTGCACATAAGCGGTAATGACAAAAAAATCCCGGCTCAAACGAGCCGGGATTTTAAGGAATCACATTACTTCAAAGCCTCTTCAACAGCAACAGCCACGGAAACGGTCATACCGACCATGGGTCACGAGACCGAGCGCTGCCTGTGGCAGAATAAGCGAGGTTAGTGAGTGCAGCGGTCGATAAAATCGAGGAAAGCGTAAGCCTGAAGATTTTATCGGGCACCGCAAACGGGGGAGCGAAGCGACTCAAATCTGCAAGCTGCTAAAGCAGCTTGCTACCTTGCAACCCCATGGTTCATAGGTTAAAAAGAGGCCTCCGTAGAAACGGAAGCCTCAATGTTGTTATGAAATTACTTCAGCGCCTCTTCAACAGCAACAGCCACGGAAACGGTCATACCGACCATGGGGTTGTTACCAGCGCCCAGGAAGCCCATCATTTCCACGTGGGCGGGGACGGAGGAAGAACCAGCGAACTGAGCGTCACCGTGCATACGGCCCATGGTGTCGGTCATGCCGTAGGAAGCAGGACCTGCAGCCATGTTGTCGGGGTGCAGGGTACGGCCGGTGCCACCGCCGGAAGCAACGGAGAAGTACTTACGACCGGTCTCCATGCACTCCTTCTTGTAGGTGCCGGCGACAGGATGCTGGAAGCGGGTGGGGTTGGTGGAGTTACCGGTGATGGAAACGTCAACGCCCTCGTAACGCATGACAGCAACGCCTTCACGAACATCGTCACAGCCGTAGCAGTTGACTGCTGCACGCTCACCCTTGGAGTAGGGGATGCGCTCAACGATCTTCAGCTCGCCGGTGTAGTAGTCGAACTGGGTCTTCACATAGGTGAAGCCGTTGATACGGGA
>JAZQWQ010000107.1:0-3794 GCA_045632385.1 Faecousia sp. | reverse complement strand
GTGTAGATGTAGACATTGGTCAAAAAGTCCGGAGTGCGGAACTCCAGGCGCACATCCTTATAAATGCCCATAGTCACAAATCTGTCCACCCAGTCCCAGCCGTAGGTACACTGAACGCGGCGGGTATACAGACGCTCTTTGGTAAAAGCGGCGGGGCGCACAGGTTTGCCCTCTACCTCACGGACAGGAGAGCGGAACGCAACCGTCAGCGTATTCTCCCCTGCCTGCAAAATACCACCCACAGGGTATTCCCAAGCGTGGAACATATTGTCCGCAAAGCCGATCTTACAGCCGTTCAAATAAATATCGCAGTAAACATCCAGACCTTCAAAAACAAGATAGGGATTGTCCCGGAGGTCTTCCACGGTAAATGTCCGCTCATAAGTCACGTCGGCATTTTCGATCCACTGAATCGTTTCCGAATTCTTCCGGTAGTAAATATCCCGGATCAGACCGGCATCTAATAAATCTGTATGGACACAGCCAGGTACATTGCCTGGAATTTCATAATTTTGTTCTCCAACGATCTTACAATTCCACTTTCCATTTAACAGCATAAAAGCGCCTCCCTTGCTGTATTACGGGCTTATTTTAACAGATTGCCTTTTGTTTTTCAACCAAATAAAAAAGTTTCTTGGGTAAATTTGACAACACTTTTGGGCTGCGTTTACACTTTATTCATTTTTTCATTGTCAAATCGCTTTTCTTCTGTTATACTATAATCGTTATGAAAAACAGAAAAAATTACTTCGTCAGCAACAAAAATGTGCTGACCTGGCTGATGGCGTTGTGTATGCTCGGCTCGGCAGTGACCCGCATTGTGTTTGTCGGTATGATGAAAGGCCCCGACATCACGGTTTCGATGTGGTGTCAAATCGTTCTGCCAATCGTAGCCAGCGTACTGTTTGCGCTCATCGCCCTCTTTAACGGCAAGGAACATTTCTACAAAACCGCGATTCCCGTCTGGATGATCTGCATTTACTACGTCTTTGTGTTTGCAGGCGTTGGCTTCAAAGCTTACAACACGATGATCGTTTCCCTGTACGCAATTGCAATGTTATTCATTGCCGTGCTGTACACCCAGATCACTTCCGGCAAAGTCGCAGCTCCCTGGCTGCTGGTTCCTGTGCTGTGCTTCCCCCTGGCCGCACAGCTTTATTTACACAGAACGATCCTCTTAAGTCGGGATTATACATTCCTGCTGCCGGATATTCTGATGATCGCCGGTCTTATCCTGACGATCTTTGCCATCCGCATTCACACCGATGGCGCATACCACGCCACTTGGGGTGACCGCAATGACGGCCGTCGCATTCGTACCCTCTCCCCTATGGCACAGATCACCGCATACTTCCAGGTGGAGCGAAACACCTGTACCAATTTGTTTGAAGAATCCTTTGAAATCACCCAAATTGAACGGTACATTCGCCAAAAGCGCAGAGAAGGTTACACCGATTTTGGTCTGACCCACGTGCTGTTGGCTGCCTACGTAAGAGGTCTTTGCAAGTATCCGCAGCTGAACCGCTTCATCTCCGGTCAGAAGGTTTATTCCCGCGGCGAAGATATTCAGTACTGCATGGTCATCAAAAAAGAAATGACCATTGACTCTCCGGACACCTCTATCAAGGTACATTTAAGCCGCAAAGATACTGCTGTAGATGTTTACGAGAAACTCAACGCAGCAGTTGCGGATGTGAAAAAGTCTTTGGAACTGGATGCCAGCATTGACAACCTGATCTCCTACTTCAACCTCATTCCCGGTGTGGTTCTGAAATTCGTGGTTTGGCTGCTCAAGCTTCTGGATTACTTTGGTCTGCTGCCCAAGTGGCTGGTGGAGCTGAGTCCTTTCCACGGAAGTCTGTTCTTCACGTCTATGGGTTCTTTGGGTATTCCCCCCATTTATCACCATCTGTACGACTTCGGTAACCTGCCCGTATTTGGCGCATTCGGCTGCAAGCGCCGTGCGTTGGAGGTTCAGGAAGATGGTACTGTTGTGCAGAAGAAGTATCTGGATGTCAAGTTTACTTTGGATGAGCGTATTGTTGACGGCTATTACTATGCCGCATTCTTCAAGCATTACCGCACCATTTTGCGTCATCCGGAAATTCTGGATATTCCCCCGGAAGAAATCCTGCCGGATATTGACTGATTATGAAAGAACAAATTTCGCGTTTTTTACCGGCAGAGTGTCCCTGGGGGGACACTCTGCATTGGTTTAGGGAGGTTACCTCCACCAACACGCTGGCTAAGGAAATGGCGGGTCAAGGTGCCCCCCACGGCACTGTGCTGATAGCCGGCAGCCAAACCGGCGGACGTGGGCGAATGGGACGCAGCTTTTCCTCTACTGCAGGTAAAGGCATTTATATGTCTGTGATCTTGCGCCCTCAGTGTTCGGCGCAGCAACTAATGCATCTGACCTGCGCTGTTGCGGTAAGTATCTGCGATGCTGTAGAGCAGACCTGCGGTATCCGTCCATCGATCAAGTGGATCAATGATCTCGTGCTGGGAAAGAAAAAGCTTGGCGGCATTTTGACAGAGCTCTCCATTGACCGGGGCGCTGTGCAATATGCCATTGTTGGCATTGGCCTGAACTGTACCCAAGCACCGAAAGATTTTCCGGAAGAAATCCGGGACATTGCCCTGTCCTTACAAAGCTACACCGGCAACGCTGTGGATATTCCCAAGCTGACCGCAGCGATGATCAACTCCCTTTGGGAAATGGACAAACACCTGCTCAGCCGGGATTTTATGGCTATCTACAAAAAAGATTGCATTACCCTGGGCAAGGAAATTTCCATTGTGGGCGCAAATAACGTATTCCACGGAAAGGCCATAGACCTGGATGCAGAGGGCGGCCTGATCGTGCAATATCCCGATGGAACAACTGCCACTGTGCAATCCGGTGAAGTCAGCATCCGGGGCATGTACGGTTATACGGACTAAATTTTTCTGTTGCTTTTTTTCTTGGGATTGGTTATACTGGATATAGAAATTATATAAGGAGGCATTTTTATGAAAGTATTTACCACGATTTTGAAGATTGTTGCTGCGCTGGCTGCTATTGCCGGTGTGATTTACGTGATTGCTACCTATGGTGACAAGCTGACTGCTTGGGCCAAGAAGATGTTGGACAAGTTCAATTGCTGCTTCTGCGGTTGCGACTGTGATTGTGACTGCGATTGCTGCCAGGAGATCGATGAGATCTCTGAGGAAGAAGTTTCCGAAGTAGACGACAAGGACTTCGAAGGTTAAAAAACGAAAAAAACACCCACACAGAAAATTCAGAATTTCTGTGTGGGTGTTTTTATGCGTTTAGTATCTCGATCAGTTCTGTGCGGAGCAATAGGATTTGCGCAACGTGATAATTTCGCACCTGATCCTCATTTTTAGGATCTTGCAGAGTTTCTGTGTCTGCAATATTTGCGCCGGCATCCAGCAATTGCTTTCTATTTTCCTCTGTCAGATGCCCCGGGCAGCCCATATAGGACAACACTTCCATCTGTGCCAACAAAGCCCTTGCCTTACTTTTGTAAAGGTGAAACTGTTTCAGTTCCCTGCTCTGGGTTCGCAAACGCAAAAACAGCTTTTGCTTTTCAAAAATCTCCAGTTGTTTTTCCAGTTCATCGATTTTCTTTGTCATACTTTCGGAATTAGGAATGATGTCATCCCCATCAAACAGGTCCTCCAAAAAGGATAACACTTCCCTGTCCAAGCTTTCTACCGTTGCACGGATACGGCGGCTGTTGTCATAGGGAAATACCAGCATATTGATGAGCATCCCCACTGCAACACCC
>JAZQWQ010000106.1:0-4787 GCA_045632385.1 Faecousia sp. | reverse complement strand
ATGCGGTTTTATGACGTGGATGGGGGAGATATCCTGGTGGACGGACATCCTATCCGGGACATTACCCGGGAATCCCTTCGCCGCGCTTATTCTATGGTGCTGCAGGACACCTGGCTGTTCCAGGGGACGATTTACGATAACGTAGCCTACGGAAAGCCCGGGGCAACCTTGCAGGAAGTGGAGGCCGCTTGTAAAGCAGCCCATATCCACAGCTATATCAGCCGTCTGCCCCAAGGCTATAATACAGTGCTGACCGACAACGGCACATCTATTTCCAAGGGTCAAAAGCAGCTGTTGACCATTGCCCGGGCGATGCTGCTGGATGCCCATATGCTGATCCTGGATGAGGCCACCTCCAACGTGGACACCCGGACAGAGCAAAAGATTCAGGCGGCAATGCGGACGTTGATGAAAGATAAAACCTGCTTTGTGATTGCCCACCGACTCAGCACCATCCAAAATGCGGACAATATTTTGGTGCTGGAGGGCGGTCAGGTAGTGGAGCAGGGTACCCACGAACGTCTGATGGCAGAAAAGGGCTTCTACTATAAGCTGTATCGCGCCCAGTTTGAAGGCGCGGAGTAATCCTGCGTTAAAATTGGGTATTTCTTTTTCTGCGGGAGTATGGTAGAATAAAATTGGAAAAAATAAAAGGAGGAACCTTTTATGAAGGAAATCGTATTTAAGGGTATGGCGACGGCACTGGTCACTCCTATGACATCCACCGGGGTGGACTATGAAGCGTTCGGACGTTTTATTGATTTTCAGTTGGCCAACGGCATCAATGCCTTGGTAGCTGTAGGTACTACCGGCGAAAGTGCGACCCTTTCTCCCCAGGAGCGTAAGGATGTGATCCGCTTTACCATTGACCGGGTCAATGGCAGAGTACCTGTGATCGCAGGTGTTGGTACCAACAACACTGAGCACGTTTTGGACTTTGCCAAGGATGCTTGTGCCAGTGGCGCAGATGCCCTTTTGGCTGTGACCCCTTATTATAATAAAGCAACCCAGGGTGGTTTGTATAAGCATTATTCTATGATCGCGGATGCTTCCACGAAGCCCCTGATTATGTATAATGTTCCCAGTCGTACCGGCTGCAATCTGCTGCCGGATACTGTCGCCAAGCTGGCAGAGCATCCCAATATCTGCGGATTGAAGGAAGCTTCCGGCAATATGGCGCAGGTGGTGGAAATTGCAGCCAAATGCGAAGGCAAGCTGGCGCTTTATTCCGGTGAGGATGCATTGACTGTGCCGATGATGTCTGTTGGCGGCTTGGGCTGTATCAGTGTACTGTCCAATGTTGCGCCGAAGCAGGCTGTGGAAATGACCGATAAGTTCCTATCTGGTGACGTGGCAGGCGCAGGTAAGCTGCAGCGCCAGATGCTGCCCCTGATCGATGCGCTGTTCAGTGAAGTCAACCCCATCCCGGCAAAGGCTGCTGTGGCGGAAATGGGCTTTGGTGAGGAGTATTTGCGGATGCCGCTGACGCCGATGGAGCCTGCGACCCGTGCAAACCTCTATGCCCAAATGAAGAAGCTGGGGATCTTGAAATGAGAGCCCTGTTGTGGGGCGCCAATGGCGCCATGGGAAAGCTGATCGACGGCTTACTGGGTGACGAAATCGTGGCCCGGGTGAGTATCGACGGCGAAAACGGTGTTGCAAAAACCTTTCAGGAGTTAGGCCCGGTGACGGCGGATGTGGTGATTGATTTTTCCCACCATAGCGCGGTCGCGGACGTGCTGGCTTGCGCCAGAGGCTTGGGCTGTGCCGCAGTGATCGGTACCACCGGCCATACTCGGGAGGAAAAACAGCTGATCCATGAGGCGGCCGAGGAGATTCCGGTGTTCTACTCCGGAAATATGAGCTTGGGAATTGCTGTGTTATGTAAACTTGCAAAGCAGGCAGCAGCTTGTTTCCCGGATGCAGATATTGAAATTTTGGAAATCCATCATAACCGGAAAGTGGATGCCCCTTCCGGAACGGCAAAAATGCTGTTCCAGGCGGTGAAGTCTGCCCGGCCGGAGCTTTATGAGCATTGCGGTCGTGCCGGTGAGGGGAAACGTCAGGCAGGAGAAGTGGGTATTTCCTCTTTGCGTATGGGCAATGTGGTGGGTGTCCACGAGGTGCATATTACCACTGCCAACCAGTCTTTGACCTTGCGCCACGAAGCGGGCAGCCGGGAAATGCTGGCCCAGGGCGCGGTGGATGCTGCCCGGTTTGTTGTGGGACAGAAGTCCGGACTTTATAATATGGAACAGCTTCTGGAGGGAAAGATTTGAATGTTTGGCACATGAGTGGCGCCGGCAATACCTTCGCAGCGCTGGATGCCAGAGACCTTACCCTGGATTTTTCGGAATTGGCAAAAAGCCTGTGCGCCAAATTAAAGGCGGACGGGCTTTTAGCTGTTGATACCTCAGAAACGGCGGATTTTCGTCTTCATTTTTATAATGCGGATGGTAGTCGGGGCGAGATGTGTGGTAACGGCGCCCGATGCGTATGCAAATTTGCCTATGATCGGGGAATTGCCGGGGAATATATGACGGTGCAGACCGATGCCGGTCCGGTGTTCGGGCAACGGATCGATCGCGAATGTTACCGCGTGCAGCTGAATAACCCTGGTATGTTGGAATTGCACCGTTTGCAGGATACGGCTTATGTGGAGTTGGGCGATCCCGGTGTACCCCATAGTGTGACGGAGGTTACACAGCTGGAATTTTCCCAAAAGGAAGCCTTGCGGCCGCAGTTTTATCAGTTGCGCCACGACCCGGTGTTTCCCAAGGGTGTCAATGTGAATTTTTACAGATGGCTGGGGGAAAATCACATCCGTGTACTGACCTATGAGCGTGGTGTGGAAAATTTTACCCTGGCTTGCGGAACAGGCAGCGCCAGTGTTGCGGTGGTGCTGTGGGCTACAGGAAAGTTGCCTGGCGGCATTTTGCTGGCAGAAAATCAGGGCGGCCTGTTAAAAATTGAAATTGTAGGCAAGGCTCCGGATGTGGAAAAGATTTATCTGGAAGGCCCTGCTGTCTTGTGTGAGGAATATACAAACATTTAGGAGCACATTATGAAAAGAACCGTATCGATTTTATTGGTGCTGGTGCTGCTGTTTAGTATGACCGCCTGTGATAAAATCGGCATAAGAAGGAAGCAAAGCGAAGCAGGATTGTCTGTAGGGTATGCGGCGCTGGATATCAGCCCCAATATTTCTCTGCCCCTGGACGGTTATGCCGGTACGCAGTGGGCGCCGGAAAATCGCTGGTCTCAGAGCGTGGATTGGCGCTTGCAGGCCATCGCCATCGCCATTACCGATGCCAATGACAATACGGTGATGATCGTGGCGCTGGATATGCTGACGGCTTTTATGGCAGATGCAATGCGCAAAGCGATCAACAGCGAAACGGAAATTCCGGAAGAAAATATCTTCTTTCACTGCACCCATAACCACAATGGTGTTGCCATTCGTGAACCGGATCCTAAGGTGGTTACATACATCACGGAGCTGACATACAACGTCAGGACTGCAGCAAAGGTTGCCCTGAAGGACCGCAAACCGGTAACGGAAGTTTCCACGACCTTTACCCGGGCAGAGGGGTGCAACACTGTTCGGCACTACTTGGTCTCTGACGGCGAGTACCTGACCTCCAACAAGGCCAAGCTCGCAGAGGATGTGACCAGGTATGGACATACCACCGTTGCCGACGATATGATCCAGATGGTAAAGTTTTCCCGGGAAGGCGGTAAGCCTGTGGTGATGATGAATTACCAGGGGCATCTGTGCGCGGCAAATATTCCAATGACCACTGCCACCTCGGATTATGCCGGTGTGATGCGCAGCTATGTGGAAAAAGAGCTGGGCTGTCATTCCATCTTTATTCAGGGTGGCGGCGGCAATTTGGCGATGGGTACGTACCTGGAAGAGGAGCAGATGCGGGCAACCAGCAAGGACTACAAGCACCTGGGCAATACCCTGGGCGCAGATGCGGTGGCAGCAGCGGAAAATTTCACCCCCATTGCCATCGATAATATCCAGCACAAAGAGCAGCTGACTTTGGTGGATACCAAGGACGGCGGCAAACTGAAAGCCTATCTCAACGCATTTTCCATTGGTGATTTTGCAATGGTTTCTGCGCCTTTTGAGATATTTGATACCAACGCAATGTATGTCCGGGAGAATTCTCCCTTTAAGATGACCTTCTACGCTTCCTGCACCAACGGCGCAAACCAGTACCTGGCGACACCGGAGTGCTTTGATTGGACCACCTCCTATGAAGTCAGTGGTTCTCCCGGCGCAAAGGGCGCTGCAGAGACGGTGCAAAATGCGCAGCTGGAGATTTTGCAGGAGTTTTTCGGCACGGAACGAACACCGGCAGAAAAGCCTGAGGGCTATGTCCGGGGCGAATTTGTTCCGGTGACCGATGGACATACCTACACCATTACCCAGCAGGAAGACGGTAGTGTAATGAAACAGGTGAAAAATGATTTTTACCAGTTTATAGCCGTTCGGGAAGATGGCCAGCAGAAGGTTTTGCTGGTAAAAGATCCTGCTCTGGCAGAAACGATTTCCGGTATGCAAACCGCAAAATTCCTCTTTGACCACCAAAATGTGATCGTAGGACTGGAACAGTAAAAAAAGACGGTGACATCAGTTGAACTGCACCCCATTTGTTAGACAAGTATGATATAATACTTGTACTAAGAAATGGGGTGTTTTTCTATGTCTAAAGGAGTGCCTAACAAACGCCATACCGGTGAGTTCAAGCAGAAGGTCGTTGAGACTATGATACACG
>JAZQWQ010000105.1:0-5460 GCA_045632385.1 Faecousia sp. | reverse complement strand
GAAACGGACGCAATGCGCGCACAGGAACTGCTTTGCCAAACGGGCGTGGGCGCAAATACTGTCAAAATACAAAGCGGAAATGTAAAAATCAAGCGTGGGGATAGAGAAAAAGCCAAACGCTTGCAGGGCGCGTTTGAAAGTCTGTACGGCAATATTTGCGTTTTGGAAAAGGAAATTGCACGGTTAGAAAACGGCGCAACGCAACAATCAAGCGCAAGAATTTTGGATACGATTGCAAGAAATTTAGAGTTTTTGGCAAAGACGTATGCGGACGATTACGGCGAGTACGCCAAGCTTTGTTGGGACACGGCAAAAGCGTTAACGGAAGAAAAGCAAGGCGTTATCTACGTAAAAGACTTGCGGTACTTGCAATGCGTACTATGCGTTTCGTATAGGGATTTAGTAACAAATAATAGGTTGTAAAAATAAATTTATTAAAAAGCAAGAATTTTTTAAAAAAATAGAAAAACACGCTTGCTTTTTTCTTTTTGATTGAGTATAATAAATAAGCTGTCGTTTGGCAGTACAACTAAAAATGCTACTGTGGCCCAGTCGGTAGAGCAGCTGATTCGTAATCAGCAGGTCGCCGGTTCAAGTCCGGCCAGTAGCTCCATCAAAAAAAGGTCAAGCCGTTGGCTTGACCTTTTTTTAATTCATTTCCAGAACAATCTGTAATGCAGCAATTATCGACTGATTTCTTACAGACTCGCGGTCACCAGCAAAAGAAAAACGCCTTGATAAGGTAGTTTTACAATCGGAATAACCAATATATACCGTACCAACAGGGTTACCATAGTTATCCCCATCCGGACCAGCCAGACCGGTAACAGATACTGCAACATCAGTATTAAGAGCATTGCGCACACCTTTAGCCATCATTTCAGCAACTTTTCCAGACACAGCGCCATCACGGTTCAGGATATTTTCGTCAACACCAAGCAGCTTGATTTTTACTTTATTGGTGTAGCTGATAATACCGCCTTTGTAAACTTTTGAACTTCCGGGAACTGTCGTCAACACAGCGCCAATCCCACCGCCGGTGCAGCTTTCTGCTGTAGCTATCGTTTTTCCTTGAAGTGCTGAAATGACATCACAGGAAAGCTTCATCACTATATTTCACCGTTACCTTTTCTACACTATCCAAAGCTTCCTTGATGAGCGCTTCTCTGTCAAGATTGCGTTCAGCATGGATCAGTTGGCCTAAATGGGGCTTAGTTTTGGGATGCTTGGGAGTAAATACCGTACAGCAGTCCTCGTAAGGCAAAATTGCTGTTCCCATTGTGCCAATTTTTCTTGCAATGGTGATGATCTCTTCTTTATCCATACCAACCAGCGGCATAAAAATCGGAATATCAACCACAGCACCGGTAACTGCCATGGCTTCCATCGTCTGACTGGCAACCTGACCTAGGTTTTCACCGGTAATCAATGCCATACAGCCATCCTCTTTTGCAATGCGCTGAGAAATTTCCATCATAAACCGGCGCATAATAAGTGTAAAATACTCCTCCGGACAGTTATCCCGGATTGCCTCTTGAATCTGTGTAAAGCTGACAATATTTACAGTCATTCTGCCGCAGTATTTTGTTACAAGGCGAGCCAGCTCCAGAACCTTATTTTTGGCAAGTTCAGAAGTGTAGGGATAAGAGAAAAAGTGAACACATTCAATTTCAACACCGCGCTTGGCAATCATATAGGCTGCCACAGGAGAGTCGATACCGCCAGAAAGCAGACACATCGCCCGTCCGCCAACACCGGTCGGTAAGCCACCGGCTCCCGGTTCAGCAGGACCGTGAACATAGGCAGCCAAATCACGGACTTCTACATATACAGTGTACTCAGGATTGTGCACATCCACCTCACAAGTGGGATGCGACTCTGCCAAGCGGCCACCTATTTCCTGGGAAATACCAATTGATGTCAGAGGGAACGATTTGTCAGAACGTTTTGATTCGACCTTAAATGACCTTGCGCAATCCAGATCGTCGCCAAGGTACTCTTCTACAGCGTTGTAGATGCTCTCGAGATCCTTATTACAAGGTCTGCACCGACACAGGCTGACAAGGCCAAAAATGCTGTGGCAAGCCTCCCAGGCTGCTTCTACATCTGCATCATCATCCATCGGTTGAACATAAACTGTTGACTGCATAATATACACATCAAAATTGCCGTATGCCTTCATTCTGCGGCGAATGTTTTGACGTAATTTATCTTCAAACTGGCGTTTATTTGCTCCCTTGAGAACAATTTCACCTAATTTTAACAAAAATATCTCGTTCAATGTATTTTCTCCTAACAATTATAAATTCACAGTCCGGTACTGAATAGCCTCAGCAATATGACCGCTGTTAATGTCACGGCAACCCTCCAGATCAGCAATCGTTCTGGCCACGCGTAGGATCTTATCGTAACTTCTTGCAGTCAAGCCGAATACATCAAATGCACGACGCATAAGGTCTGCAGAAGCTTCATCCAATGCGCAGAACTGGCGCAATTCATTTGGACCCATCCGGGCATTACACATGCCGGAACTTTCACCATAACGGCGGTTTTGCATTGTTCTAGCAAAATTTACACGCTTTTTGATTTCTTCTGAAGGTTCCCCTTCCCGTCTGTTCTGCAAATTCTCATAAGGGACAGCAGGCATTTCAATAATTATATCAATTCTATCCAGTAGTGGTCCGGAAATACGGCTACGGTATGTATCCACAGCAAACTGCGAACAAGTACAACGTCCGGAAGGATCTCCGTACCAACCACATTTGCAGGGGTTCATTGCACAAACAAGCATAAATTCAGCCGGATAACTCACCGTTCCGGAGACACGGGATATGGTAACGTTGCCATCTTCCAAAGGTTGACGCATTAAATCTAGTGTGTCTTTTTTAAATTCCGGCAATTCATCCAGGAACAAAACACCTTTATGCGCCATAGAAATCTCACCTGGTCGTGGGTTTGAACCACCACCGGCCAAGCCCATATTGGAGATTGTATGGTGTGGCGAACGAAAAGGTCGCTGCATTACAAGCGGTTCTTTTTCTGAAAGCTTACCTAGGACAGAGTAAATCTGTGTCACTTCCAAAGATTCCGAACGGGTCATATCCGGCAAAATCGACGGTAGTCGTTTGCTAAGCATACTTTTACCGGAACCCGGAGGGCCAATGAGCAGAATGTTATGACTGCCAGCCGCTGCAATCTCCATAGCACGCTTGGCATTTTCCTGCCCCATAACGTCCTTGAAGTCCAGCGATACTGTTTCCCTATGTTCCGGGACCCAAATTGGTTCTTCTTCCAGTTCTGTTTCGCCTGCCAACGCAGATACAAGTTCTGCAACTGACTTAACAGGAATAATTGCAGCACCACTGGAAAGCGTCGCCTCCGCAGCATTTTCTGCAGGAACATACAACGTTTGGATACCGGCATACTTTGCAGCTATTGCCATTGGCAAAATGCCGGTTACCGGTCTAATTTGACCATCCAGGCTTAATTCACCAATAAAAGCGCAGGTAGAACTGGGACGTTTTACAGCACCGCAGGCACACATAATGCTCAGCAAAATCGGTAAATCAAAGTGCGTTCCTATTTTTCGCACATTGGCAGGCGCCAGATTTACAGTAATTCTTCCGGTAGGAAAACGCAAACCGCTGGTTTTGGCCGCAGCGCGCACACGTTCTCTGGCTTCCTTAACAGCCAAATCCGGAAGTCCCACGATATCAAAGCTCGGCAGACCATTGGATATATAACATTCCACAGAAATAGCATTACCGCGAATGCCGTTTACGCTTGTAGAATTGATACTGCAAATCATCGCCTCATCTCCTTTTCCATATCATAACCCAATCCCTAACAAAACTCAATTCTTTTTTACATACTTTTTCCCTCAATTACACATTTAACTAAAATTGCACCTGAAATACAATGTTATTTTCCGATTTCTTTATGCAAAACCGCTTTACAAACGACAAAAAAAGTGCTATGATACAAGGGTTGTAATTTGAAATTATATAGGAGGTAATTCATTTTGGCAAGAAAGTTTAAAACAATGGACGGCAACACTGCTGCCGCCCACGTCAGCTATGCCTTTACTGAGGTTGCTGGCATCTATCCCATTACTCCCTCCAGCCCCATGGCCGACTATGTTGACCAGTGGTCTGCTGCAGGTCGTAAGAACATCTTTGGCGATACTGTTAAGGTCGTCGAGATGCAGTCCGAAGCAGGTGCTGCAGGTACCGTTCACGGCTCCCTGGCCGCCGGTGCTCTGACAACCACCTATACCGCTTCTCAGGGTCTTTTGCTGATGATCCCCAATATGTACAAGATCGCCGGCGAATTGCTGCCCAGCGTATTC
Organism: Faecousia sp.; assembly: GCA_045632385.1. Classification (GTDB taxonomy): domain Bacteria; phylum Bacillota; class Clostridia; order Oscillospirales; family Oscillospiraceae; genus Faecousia. Next base: position 1,112 of record JAZQWQ010000105.1, on the reverse strand, counting down.
CACGTATCTGCGCGTACCGTTGCTGCTCAGGCTCTGAACATTTTCGGTGATCACTCCGACGTTTACGCCTGCCGTCAGACCGGTTTTGCTATGCTGGCTGAGACTAATGTACAGGAAGTTATGGACCTGGGTGCTGTTGCACATCTGGCTTCCATTGAAGGTCGTGTTCCCTTTATCAACTTCTTCGACGGTTTCCGTACTTCTCACGAAATCCAGAAGGTTGCTATTTGGGATTATGAAGACCTGAAGGAAATGGTCAATATGGACGCTGTTAAGGCTTTCCGTGACCACTCCCTGAACCCCGAGCGTCCCGCTATGCGTGGCTCTCACGAAAACGACGATATCTTCTTCCAGCACCGCGAGGCTTGCAACAAGTACTACACTGCTCTTCCCGCTGTTGTTGAGAAGTATATGGCTAAGGTCAACGAGAAGTTGGGCACCAACTACCAGTTGTTCAACTACTACGGCGCACCCGATGCTGACCGCATCATCATCGCTATGGGTTCTGTCAATGACGTTATCGAAGAAGTTATTGACTACCTGAACGCTCACGGTGAGAAGGTTGGCCTCGTTAAGGTCCGCCTATTCCGTCCCTGGAGCTCCAAGCACCTGCTGGCTGCTATTCCCGAGACTGCAAAGAAGATCGCAGTTCTGGACCGCACCAAGGAGCCCGGTTCTCAGGGCGAGCCTCTGTACCAGGATGTTGTTATGGCTCTGGCTAAGGCCGGCAAGAATGACGTTTCTGTCATCGGCGGCCGTTACGGTTTGGGCTCTAAGGATACCACTCCCGCTTCCTTCTTCGCAGTTTACGAAGAACTGACTAAGGCTGAGCCCAAGCAGGAATTCACTCTGGGTATCGTTGACGACCTGACCTACCTGTCCCTGGACGAGAAGGTCTCCCCCAACACCGCTGCAGAAGGCACCATCGAATGCAAGTTCTGGGGTCTGGGCGGCGACGGCACTGTCGGTGCTAACAAGAACTCCATCAAGATCATCGGTGACCACACCGGCAAGTACGTACAGGCTTACTTCCAGTACGACTCCAAGAAGACCGGCGGTGTTACCGTTTCCCACCTGCGTTTTGGCGACAAGCCCATCAAGTCCCCCTACTA
>JAZQWQ010000104.1:0-1685 GCA_045632385.1 Faecousia sp. | reverse complement strand
ACCGTACTGCAGGTTATCTGCGGATAACATTCCGGAACCCCACAGCACCACATTGCCTGCCGCATCAATAAAAAACGTAGCAGGAATACTATTAATACCGTAAAGATTGGAAGCTTCCAGCTGGGTGTCATAGAACACCGGGAACTGATAGCCCTTTTCCGTCATCAGCGCTGAGGCGCTTTCCACGGTGTCTCGCACACCGTCGGTGACATTGACCATCATAAACTGTACGGTTTCCCCAAATTCCAGATATTTTTCGTTAAAATCCGGCATTTCATTCTGACAAGGACCGCACCAGGTCGCCCAAAAATTCAGCACCACCGGCTTGCCCCGGAAATCGGATAACTGATATGCATTGCCCTGCACATCGTACACCGTAAAATCCGGCGCTTGCACACTGCCTTGGGTTTCTGCCGTAGTTGTGGGGGCAGTGGTTTCCGGCACAGCTGCGCTACAGCCTGCCAGCAACAAGCCCAAAAGCAAGGTAAATACCAATCCCCTTTTCATATATGTCCTTTCTTAAGAAGCTATGCTTTCTTTCGCTTTTTTCTTATCTTTCAGATACCAGGGAAGGTATGCCAATCCAAACATCAAGGTAATTACCGATGCCATAATGGTCACCCGCAGCCAGTGAATAGGGGGCAAAATATCCAGCACAGAAGGCGCAGACTCCGGACGGGCCATATACAAATAATTGGCGCCGGGGAGCATCTCATTGGCCCAGGCTGCAATCACCGCCAGCACTGCAAGAGCTATGTAGCTGCGCACAGCGGACTTGATGGTGGGGCGCATACCGTGGACAAAGATCATATAAAACACGGCAATATAGCCCAACGTATGTTCCGCCCAGAACTGGTAATAACGGAAACGGGTCGGGCCGGTAAATTGCAACGGTGTGGGGGTCAAAAGAGCAAATACCGTGCCGGAAAGCAGCCAAAAATAGGAAATATCAAAAAGGCTCTGTGTCTTACCGATAACCATAAAGCTGCAGAACACAACGACCCAGCCGCAAACAAAAATAGGCAAATGGTCCATCGCATTTGGGTTGAGTCCCGGGACACCGACCAGACGCCAATAATAGGACATTTCAGAAATGATCAGGGCAAATGCCAGCACATAGCGAATCGCCTGTTCATGCTTCCAATTGCGGATCCGATCCTTTTGCCAGCGGATCCAAAAGATCACACCGATCATAATGACAATAGGCAAAATGTGTGCCGGGGTAAAAAGGGAAAACTCCTGCTGCTGCCCTTGTCCGAAGAAATAGCGAAAAAAATCTTTCATTTTCTCTCTCCTTTTTTATATTCCGGGAACATTATACACCACTTCGACCATTGTTGCAAGAAATATCTGCGTTTGTGACAAAGTCACGGAAGTTCTCCTTTTCTGCGGTTATAATAAAGCCAGAAAATACAACAAGGAGGAAATGAATATGGCTTATATCAATGGTAATAAACACAATTTCCAAGAGGAAGTTTTGCAGTCCGACAGACCCGTTCTGGTAGACTTTTGGGCCAGCTGGTGCGGTCCTTGCCGGATGGTCCTTCCCATCGTAGAGGAGATCGCCGAAGAGCGTGAGGACATCAAGGTGGTCAAGGTCAACGTAGACGAAGAAGCAGAGCTGGCTGCCCAGTACCAAATTATGAGCATCCCTACGCTGATGGTGTTCAAAAACGGTGAAATTA
>JAZQWQ010000103.1:0-36510 GCA_045632385.1 Faecousia sp. | reverse complement strand
ATCATCTTGCCTTCAGGCTTTTCTGTGTCCAGCTCCAAGCCGTCCATATAACCTTTCAGGTAAGCAGCTTTCTCAGAAATATTCATAAATTACTCCTTATTTTGCACGACCCAGGTATTCACCGGTGGTGGTGTCGATCTGGATCTTCTCACCCTCGTTGATGAACAGAGGCACCTTCACTTCAGCGCCGGTCTCAACAGTAGCGGGCTTCAGGGTGTTGGTAGCAGTGTTGCCAGCAAAGCCAGGCTCAGTAGCGGTAACTTCCAGCTCTACGAAACGGGGAGGCTCAACACCGAAAACGTTGCCCTTGTAGCTCATAACGGTGCAGGTGTCGTTCTCCTTAACGAACTTGAAGCTGTCGTCCAGAGTGCTGCCGTCGATGGGAACCAGCTCGTAGGTCTCGCCGTCCATGAAGTAGTACAGGTCGCCATCGCTGTAGGAGTACTCCATCTTCTTACGCTCAATGTAAGCGGTGGGGTACTTGTCGTTGGGGTTGAAAGTAGTTTCGGTCACGCCGCCGGTGATCACGTTCTTCATCTTTACACGGACGAAGGCCGCACCCTTACCGGGCTTGACGTGCTGGAACTCGATGATCTGCATTACCTTGCCGTCCATATCGAAAGTAATGCCGTTTCTGAAATCGCTGACAGAAATCATGTTTATTTTCCTCCTAATTGGATAGTTTATTACAAAAGTTTAGCGCATACATTATACTGCAAATTTATAGCAATTGCAAGAGCAAATATGGTTATTTTCAGATAATAATTAAGTTTTTGGGGCTTTCAGTGATATTTTCGTAGCCATCGGCAGTGAAAATAATCAAATCTTCGATACGAACACCGAATTTTCCGGGCAGATAGATGCCGGGTTCGGCAGAGGTGATCATATTCACTTCCATCGGGGTTACGCCCTTGGGGTTGCAGTTGGGGGCTTCGTGGACTTCCATACCCAGGCTGTGGCCGTAGCCATGGCCGAAGTAGTCACCGTAGCCGGCTTCCACGATCACCTGACGGGCCGCATTGTCGATATCCTTACCCAGGACACCTGCTTTGGTTGCTGCGATGCCGGCAAGCTGGGCTTTCAGAACGGTGTCGTACACCTTTTTCATTTCCTCGGTTGCGTAGCCAACCGCTACGGTACGGGTCATATCGGAGCAGTAACCACCGTACAGGACACCGAAGTCCATGGTAATGAAATCGCCTTCCTGAATGACACGGTCTGTCGCAACACCGTGAGGCAAGCTGGTATTGGGACCGGACACCACGATGGGATCAAAGGACAGACCCTCGCCGCCATTTTTATACAAGCAATAAATCAGTTCTGCCTGCAGCTGCTTTTCTGTCATACCGGGCTTGATCCGGGTAATGACCTCAGAAAAAGCCTTGTCCGTAATCTTCTGGGCCTGGCGAATACGATCTAATTCCCAAGGCTCTTTTACAGCACGGAAGCTATTGATCTTCTCACCAAAGGGCACAAGCTTTGCGTGCAGGCTTTCTGTATAGCTCTGCAATTCTGCAACGGTCAGATAGCCTTCTTCAAAGCCCAGGCGTTCCACGTCAAACTGGGCAATTGCCTCGTTCAGCAGCTTGGAATAGGGGTTGTCCTTATTCATTTCCAGCACTTCAAAGTTTTGGATTCCGTTTTGCGCCGCCTCGATATAACGGCTATCGGTGAAGTAGCGGCAACCGTTTTTGGTGACGATAGCGACACCCTCGGAAATATCAAACTCTGCGCCGTAGAAGCGGCTGTAGCGGCTGGTCAAGAGCAGTCCGTCCACTTCCTGACCCAGCAGGGACAGGTACTTTTCCATATTTTTCATTTTTTCATCCTCCTGTTTCTTCCTAGATAAATAAAGGGAAGCTCCGCCACGTGGCGCAGTTTCAACCAGATATTATGATTATCAATTGCTTCGATCAGGATTGCCTTTACTCCGGCGCAGTTGGCACCCAGGGTATCTGTAAAGATCTGATCGCCTACCAATGCGCTTTCTTCCGGGGAAATACCATACTTGTCCAGGCAACGGCAAATGCCGTCCGGAAAGGGCTTTCTGGCATGGGTAATGCAGTCTAAATGATATTCTTTGCAGAAGATCTGCACACGCTGGTTTTTACTGTTGGAAACCACGCAAAGCTGTACGTTGGATTTTTGCATTTCTGACAGCCAGGAAACAACTTCCTGGGTAGGCACATTGGAAGTATACGGCACGATGGTATTATCAAAGTCCATCATCAGCAGGCGAATCCCATTTTCATTCAGGTAAGCTTCGGTGATATCCGTCAGCTTCTTCGTCTGCACATACGGCAACAAGGAAAAAGACATATCGTCACTCCATAGTACATAAAATTCTACCATAGAGTATACCACAAGAAAGGTGGGTTTGTCTATGGCTTTACAACTATATATGGCAATAAACAGCACAGATTTTTACAATTTATCCCAAATGCCGTCCCATCCGGCCTGGATGGCCTGTCACTTTTCCGGACACAGCAGTGGTCTTTCCAATTTGCCCGCAACATTTCCCCAAGGCAGCATCCTGATGCTCGATGACAGTATTCCCATCCAGGGTCACGACCCGCAGCGGATTTTGGACGAATTACTGGGGCTGCACGAGCGCATAAAACCTTGCGCATTTTTACTGGATCTACAAAGACCCGGTTCTTTGGAAGCTGCTGAAATGGCTCGGTTTCTTTCTCAGGCGCTCCCCTGCCCCGTAGCGGTTTCCCATTTATACGCTGCAGGATTAGATTGCCCTGTATTTTTGCCGCCACCGCCACTGCACAAAAGACTCCAGGAATATCTGAAGCCCTGGAACGGTCGGGAAATTTGGTTGGAGGTTGCCCCGGATTGTCAGCGTATGACCGTCACCCGGGAGGGCTGTCAAATCACTCCGGAATATGCAACAGATCTGCCGGAGCCTGTCTTTTATAACGAAGAACTATTCTGTTGGTATCACACGCAGGTGCAAGAAGACCGGGCCGTATTCACCCTCAAGCGTGGGCAGAAAGAATGGGATTCTTTACTCTTACAAGCTGAAATGCTTGGTGTGACCTATTGCATAGGCTTATATCAAAACCCCCAATTGCCATAAGCAATTGGGGGCTTATTTTATTTTCCGATTTCCCAGGTTTTGATCTGCTCTGCTTTTTCGTACAGGCGCAGGTAGCTGTCATACCGGGACGTTTCCAGGTCTCCAGTTTCCACCGCTTGGCGGACACAGCAGCCAGGTTCTTTTCTATGGCTACAATCGTGGAACTGACATTTTCCAAGGTACTCCCCAAAATCCGGGAAGGCATACTGCAGATTTTCTTTCAGCAATACATCCATCTGCTCTGTATCAAAACTGGAAAATCCCGGGGTATCTGCCACGTAGGTATCTTCCTCCAGACAAAACAGCTCCACGTGTCGGGTGGTATGCCGGCCACGTCCCAGCTTTTCAGAAACCGCACCGGTTGCCAGGGTCAGGGACGGACATAGGGTATTGAGCATACTGGACTTACCAACACCGGTATTTCCGGTAAAGGCCGTCAATTTGCCTCGTAACAGCTGGCGCAGCTGCTCCACACCTTCACCGGTCTCCGCACTGGCCAAAATCACCGGGAAGCCTGCGTGGGTATAGATTCGCACCAGGTCTGTAGCCGGGTCTAGGTCGCACTTATTAATGCAGATATAGACCGGAACTTCCTGGTCACCGGCAATGGCCGCCACACGGTCAATGAGAAATGGCTCTGTCACCGGATTAACATTGGCAGCAAAGACCACCAGCGCATCCACATTGGCAACTGCAGGACGGATAAACCGATTTTTCCGGGGCAGGATCTTCTCTACCATTCCCTTGCCTTTTTCTACGGATATCTCCACCATATCGCCGGTCAATGGACTTTCTCCTGTGCGTCGCAAGGATCCGCGCCCCCGGCAGGTAACCACACCTTCCGGAGTCTGGACATCGTAAAAGCCGCTAAGAGAACGGACAATACGTCCGATCCTTCTTTGCATCATCAGCTAAATACCTCCGTATAAGGCCAATCATCCAAATCGTCCGTGCTAACCATATAAACCACACTTCCTGTACCGGTCTGATTGGGAATGGTGATCGTCTTCTGCCCCTGGGGGACTGTCTGGCGGAACACTTCCACACCATCTCTGGTCACGACAACCTCACAAGGACCGCTTTCTGTAGCACTACCGATATCGATCACAACGTCCTTGGTAACACCGGCGGTCGTAGTCTCTGTATTGCCAATGGAGTACAGAATGATGATCTTGGTTGTGACATCCAACTCATCGCCTGCGTTAAGCACTTTATCATCGGCTCGCAGTTCAATGACGGTATCTTTCGGCTTATCGCTTTCAATCGGTTCAATTTTACAGTTTTCAAAACCGTCGCCTTTCAAAATACTGATAGCTTTATCCACAGAAAGACCTACCACATTTTGCAGCTCCACCAGCTGGGGACCCTTGCTGATATACAGGGTCACCTTTTGTCCGGTGGTCAATTCCATGCCGGCTTCCGGGTCTGTACGGACAACCTCACCGGCCTCTACCACAGAATCATAAATGGGTTCTTCTACGATCTGCAGATCCAGTTCCTGACTTTTCAGCACAGAAATGGCGCTTTCCTTATCGTCGCCCACCACGTCAGGCATCACACCGGTTTTAAACTCCACACCCTTGCTGACGTACAATTTAATTTCCTGTCCGGTAATCAATTCTGTTTCTGCTTCCGGTTCAGAGCGTATCACACAGCCAGCTGCGATTTTATCGTCGTGAATTTCTTCCACCACGATTTTTAAATTCATTTCCAGGTTGTTCAGCGCACGCTCTGCCTGAGAAAGTTCCCAATCTACCACATTGGGCATTTTCACAATTTGCGGCACCGGGCCTAAACTGACGTTAACATAAATAATATTGTTCTTCTCGATTTGCTCACCGGCTGCAGGATTCTGCTCAATAACCTGACCTGCCGGGAATGTATCGTCATGAACTTTCTGATCCAATTTTACACGGAAGTCCGGGTAATTTGTTGACAAATTCTCATATAGCTCGCCAACAAGTTTTGGCACTTCTACAAGTTGAGGTTTGGCATTGGAGCCGCTGAACAAAACGATTAGAAATATAACAATTGCAATCACCATCACAGCCGAACAGGAAATAATGGCAATGGTTGCCACGTTGCTGCGCCGTTCTTCCTCAGCCTCCCGCTGACGGGTACTGCGGGGCTTTGAAGCAGGAGGTGTCCGTCTGTGTGGGTTTCCTGCTTCTGTCTTCTTTTTCTCAACCTTTTGGGCGGTGGTAGCCGGTTCCGGATTGAGAATCAGTGGTGGTTTGTTGATTCGGATCACCTCGTCCAGAGGCGGAATATTGTAATCAAACAAGATGCCGGGGTCTTTCCGGAATTCATCCATATCCTTGAGCATCTGGGTTGCGGAATTATACCGGCTTTCCGGCTCATGCGCCATTGCGTGCATAATGATCTGTTCAAGACCGCCGGGGATGTTGGGATTTAAGGTGGAGGGCATTGCTGCACCACCGTTGATGTGCTGAATAGCAACAGACACCGGAGATTCGCCGTCATAGGGAGGTCTGCCACTCATCATTTCATACATCACAACACCCAGGGAATAGATGTCCGACCGGCTGTCCACACGACCGCCCTTGGCCTGCTCCGGAGAAATGTAATGCACAGAACCCAGCGCTTCCTTTGTCAGGGTATTGCCCTTGGACATCATCCGGGCGATACCGAAGTCAGTCACCTTGACCGAGCCGTTTTTCAGTACCATCACATTGTGGGGCTTGATATCCCGGTGGACAATGCCACGGCTATGGGCATGTTCCAGAGCTTTGCCAATCTGAATGGCGAAGTGCAAGGTTTCTTTCCAGTTGAGAACACCCTTCTTCTCCATATACTGCTTCAGGGTGATTCCGTCGATCAGCTCCATAACGATATAATCCGTCATAATAGAGGTGGACACATCGTAAACGGAAACAATATTGGGATGACTTAGCTGCGCAACCGCTTGACTTTCCGAGTGGAAACGACGACGGAACTCTTCATCCTGTAAATAATCGTCCTTCAAAATCTTAATCGCAACATAGCGATTTAGCTTGTGACAACGGGCTTTATACACAACCGCCATACCGCCGGTACCGAGCACTTCCAAAATTTCATACCGGTTATCCAGCAGGCGTCCTATATACTTATCCATAATCCGTTACTCCTTTCCCGGAAACTCAAACTTGTGCCAGCACGCAGGTAACATTATCCGGCGCGCCGCGATTTTTGGCAATTTCCAGAAGGCGCTCACAGCCGCTTTGACGGTTGGCGCCGTGGACAATTTCAAACAAGATTTCCTGCTCATCCACCAAGTTTGACAGGCCGTCGGTACACAGCAGCAGACATTCACCGCTTTCCAGCTTTTTGTGGTATATATCACATTCCACCACTGCTTCTGTGCCAATGGCCCGGGTGATTAGGTTTTTACCGGGATAAGAACGGGCCTGCTCCGGAGATAACTCACCCCGGGCAACCATCATTTGCACCAGGGAGTGATCCACCGTTAACTGGCGGACACCGTCCGATTTAATACTGTATGCACGGCTATCGCCGATATTGACAACGGTAGCATATTTTCCGTGGATCAGCGCCGCAACCAAGGTTGTTCCCATTCCGGAAAACTCCTCAAATTGCTGCGCCTGGTCATAAACCGTGAAGTTTGCAAGCTTCACCGCATTTTTCAGCATCTGGTCAGATTTCTCCCCGTCCATTCCGGACACCCAGGTGCGTTTGACCTCCTGAACAAACACATCCAATGCCAAATTACTGGCCACGTTACCGGATTTTGCGCCGCCCATACCGTCGCAAACAACACACAGAATGGTATTTCTATCCAGCTTTTCAATCTGGAATGCATCCTGGTTTTGCGCTCGGGTACAGCCCGGATCGGTAATGCCCCAATATTGCATATGTATCACTCCTTTTGCTGTTGGGTATACTTCCGGCGGAGCTGGCCGCAGGAAGCATCAATATCACTGCCCAGGGTTCTGCGGACAGTGGCCGGAACCCCCCCATCTTCCAAAAGCTTCTGGAAAGTTTGCACTGCCTGACGGGTGCTGGGTTTCAAAGGACTTTCCTCCACGTGGTTTAAGGGGATCAAATTCATATGGGCCGGCAAGCCCTTAAGACGTTTCAGCAGAATTTTTGCCGCCTCCGGCGTATCATTCACACCGTTGATCATGGCATACTCGAAAGAGATCCTACGACCGGTCTTCTCGTAATAACGGCGGCAAGCTGCCAGCAATTCTTCCGTAGGGTAGGCCTTGTTGACGGGCATAATGGTGTTGCGGATTTCGTCGGTAGGCGCGTGCAAGGAAACAGATAGTGTCAGCTGCAGCTTTTTCTCTGCCAGTCGATCAATTCCCGGCACCAGACCGCAAGTAGACAAACTGATATGGCGCATAGAGATATTCATTCCGTCCTCGCTGTTGACAAGTTCCAAAAAGCGCATCACATTGTCAAAGTTGTCCAAGGGTTCTCCAATGCCCATCAGCACGATATGGGAAATGGGTAGACCGGAATCCACCTGGGTAAACAGCACCTGATTGAGCATTTCATAAGGCTCCAGGCGACGCACCAGGCCGCCTAAGGTGGACGCGCAGAACGCACAGCCCATAAGGCAGCCCACTTCCGTGGAGATGCAGACCGTATTTCCATAGTGGTAGCGCATCAAAACCGTTTCCACACAGTTGCCGTCTGCCAGTTCCCACAGGTATTTGATCGTGCCATCTTTGGCACTTTCCTGCTTGCGGACAACTTTGGGAATATGTAAGGGGTATTTTTCTTCCAAAATATCTCGCAACGCTTTTGGCAGATTGGTCATCTCCGCATAGCTGCGAACACCCTTGTGCAGCCAGGTATACAGCTGTTTGCTGCGAAAAGTCGGCTGCCCCAGTTCTTTCAGAAGCTTAGAGATTTCCCCTTGGGTCATAGATTGAATGTTTGTATTCATACGCTTCTCCGCAGGCGGCAGATAAAGAAGCCGTCTGTGTCATATTCGCCCGGCACCAGGGTTAACATACCCGTGGTGTTTTCCGGGAAAATCTTCGGTAAATTTAGTTTTTCCAGAGTAAACTCCGGGTTTTTCTTCAAGAATTTTTCCACAACACCCTCGTTTTCCCGGCGAACCAGCGTGCAGGTGGAATACAGAAGCACTCCGCCGGGTTTTACATATTGGGCTTGGTTGGTCAAAATTTCCAGTTGCAGTTTGGGAAGTTCCTGCATGGTGTCCGGGTCTTTATACCGGATATCCGGCTTTTTACGAATAATGCCATAGCCGGAGCAAGGCACATCGCAGATCACCACATCCATTTGTCCCACCCATTGCGGACAGGCTACGGCCGCATCCTGCTGAAGGGCTTGCAGATTTTCAAATCCCAAACGTTCTGCACCTGCCTGGATAAGACCGGTTTTATGGTGATGAATGTCGCAGGAAATTACACTTTTTGCACCCTGAATCAAAGCTGCAAAGCTTTTTCCACCGGGCGCTGCACAACAATCCAACACCTGATCACCAGGCTTTACACCGGCGCACAAGACGCTCAGCTTTGCAGCGGCATCCTGAATGTAGAAAAGGCCGTTTTGGAAGCTTGTCAGCTTTTCCAAGTTGCCTGTACCCAATAAAACAAAGCAGTTTTCCAGCCAGGGGTGCTGCTGCACCGCCACACCCTCTGCTTCCAGCTGGGCTTGCAGTGCTTCGGGTGTTGTCTTCAGGGTATTGACCTGTGCCACCGTAGCAACTGCCATATTGTTAGCTTGCAGCATTGGTTCAACCCGATCTGCGCCCACATAAGCGGTAAGCAGATTGATCAGGTTTTGCGGGTGACTGTAACGGTCCTGCAAGGTTTCCGGCTGCTTCAGTGTGTCTTTGCTGCGCACTGCATTACGAAGAACACCATTTACGAGGCCTGCTGCGCCTTGCTGGCGCTTGCAATAAGTCTTTGCCTGACGAACCGCCTCATTGACAATGGCTGCATCCGGAATTTTATCCATTTCACAAAGCTGGTACAGGCCAATGTGCAAAATGTCCCGAACAGCCGGGTGCAGGTTTTTCAGCTTTCCGGTAAGCAACTGCTTCAAATAGAAGTCCAGCTTATATCGGTTCTGCAAAACACCGTAGCATAACCGGGATGCCAGAGCCGTTTCCCGGGCATCCAGATTATCTCTGCGGGCATATTCTTTCAAAACGCCGTTGGCCCAAGCACCGTCTTTGCGACAGGCGATGAGCACGTGCAGCGCAGTATCTCTGCCACTCATCATAGCTGCAAGGGGTGTCCCCGGAAGTAATCCGGAGCCGCCATACGTTTGCCGCCCTCTGCCTGCAGTGTGCGGATTTCCACAGCACCCTGACCGCAGGCAATTTGCAGACCGGTTTTGGTCAGCGCCAAAATCGTACCCGGCGTTTCATTTCCGGTGTAGTCCACAATTGCGGTGGCATAGATCTTATATTTATTGCCCTGAATCTCTGTGGTAGCCACAGGCCAGGGGTTCAGGCCTCTGACGTGGTTATGCACCTGCTGTGCAGTTTTGTTCCAATCGATAGGGCTCATTGTTTTATCCAGCATTGGCGCATAAGTGACTTTGCTGGAATCCTGGGGGACTGCTGTCACTGTGTCGTTTTCGATTTTCGTCAGGGTTTGGCTCAGAAGTGTCGCACCCAGCACCGCCAGGCGATCTAATAGTTCTCCTGCGGTTTCGTCCGGGTCAATGGGGGTCTTGGCTACGTCGATAATATCACCGGCATCCATTTCTCTGCACAGATACATGGCTGTGACACCGGTTTCTGCCAAACCGTCCATCACCGCCCATTGGTAGGGCGCAGAACCCCGGTAACACGGCAGGAGACTTGCGTGGATATTAATGCAACCCTTAGCCGGGATGTCCAGCACCTTCTGGGGCAAAATCTGTCCGTAGGCTACCACAGCAATCACATCCGGCTGCAAGCTGCGCAGTTGCTCCACAGTTTCCTCCTCCCGGAAGTTTTCCGGCTGAAATACGGAAATGCCGTGTTCCAGCGCCACTTCCTTCACTGGAGAAAAGGTCAGCTTCATACCCCGGTTTTTGGGGCGATCCGGCTGGGTATATACCCCCACCACCTGGAACTTATCCTCAATAATTTTTTTCAGGCACGTAGCCGCAATATCCGGCGTACCCATAAACACAACGCGCATAGTATCAGTCCTCGAATTCCAATTCCTCATCCGTCAGGAAGCGCTCCATCACTTCCGTGTAAATAATGCCATCCAGATGGTCCAGCTCGTGACAGAAGCAACGGGCGATCAGTTCTTCTCCCTCTGCCTCATACCACTGGCCGTTTCTGTCCTGGGCACGAACCTTGGCATAATACGGTCTTTTCACAAGACCGTACTTTCCAGGCACGCTCAGGCAACCCTCCGGGCCTTCCTGCTCCCCATCGGTTTCTACCAATGTAGGATTGATCAGCTCCAGGATTTCTTCGCCGGTATCCACCAGCACCACCCGACGCAAAATGCCTACCTGAGGTGCTGCCAGACCCACGCCGCAGGAGTCAATCAAGGTTTCCCGCATATCGTCGAGCAACGCAAAGAGCTTTTTATCAAAATTTTCCACGGGGCGGCAAGTTTTATGCAATGCCGGCTCGGCATCTGTTAATATTTTTCGAAGTCCCATATTTTTCCCTCTAATCGTATCCGTTTACGTCCACAAAGGCTGCTACACCACGATTTTCCCGATCCTGGGAAAAGTGCCGCAGCAAATGCGCCAAAAGCTGGCGCAGCGCCTCATCCATCCGACAGCGCAAGGTCAGCCGATAACGGTAGTTATAATTGATTTTCAGTACCGGGCAAGGCGCAGGACCCAACACAGAGCATTGTGTCTGTCCATATTCCGGCAGTTCCAGACAAGCACGCAAGCTGTCCCGAAACTTTGCAGCGCCCCGGAGGACTCTGCCTTCATCCTGACCAATAAAGGTCACAGCCGCCAAATCGCCAAAAGGCGGACAGAGCTGCACCTGGCGTAGGCGAATTTCCATATCATAAAAGCCATCGTAATCCTGCTTGGCGGCCAAAGTGATCACCCGGTGCTCCGGGGTCATCGTCTGAACAATGGCACGTCCCTCGCTGTCACCGCGACCTGCGCGGCCGATGACTTGCGTCAGCATATTAAATGTATTTTCTCCGGCCCGGTAGTTATCGGTATATAGGCTCAAATCGCCATCGAGCACACCGACCAAAGTTACGTTTGGCAAATTCAGTCCCTTAGCAACCATTTGCGTTCCCAAGAGCACCGGAATATTCTCCTGACTGAACTTGTGGAGAATTTGCTCGTGGGAATTGGTAGCGCTGACAGTATCGGCATCCATACGAACAATTTCCATATCTGCAAACAGGCTTTCCAGTTCCTGCTGCACCTTTTGGGTGCCAGTGCCTACAGAACGCAATGCACCACCACAGTTGCAACGGCGCTGGTTTTTCTGAGAATAGCCGCAATAGTGGCACATCAGCCGTTCATTGGCGCTATGGTAAGTAAGCCGGGTATTACACCGGGGACATTCCGGAGTCTGTCCGCAATCCACACAAATCTGCGCACGGCTGTTGCCGCGGCGGTTCAAAAACAAAATTGCCTGTTTAGAATCCCGCCGCACATCCCCGATGGCATCCTGCAAATCATAGCTGATGCTCAGGTCGTTTCCCTTTTCCGGCTCCCGGCGCATATCCACAATTTCCACCTGGGGAAGCTTCCGTCCGTTATAACGGGTCGGCAGCTGGTACAGGGTGTGAATACCGGTTTTGGCACGATACATTGTTTCCACCGCAGGGGTGGCAGAACCAAACAGCACCAATGCCTGTTCTTTGATGCCCCGCCACAAAGCCACTTCACGGGCATCATATCGGGGCGCATTTTCAGATTTATAAGAATGTTCCTGTTCCTCATCCAAAATGATCAGTCCAGGATTGGGACAGGGCGCAAACACCGCAGAACGGGTTCCTACCACCACAGAAGCAGAACCATCCCGCACCCGTTTCCACTGGTCATACCGTTCAGATGCAAGCAAGGAGCTGTGGAGCACGGCTACTTTGTCGGCAAAGTATGCCGCTAACAACCCCAAAAGCTGGGGGGTCAAGGCAATTTCCGGAACCAGCAGCATCGCCTGCTTGCCCTGTTCCAGACATTTTTCGATCAAACGGATATACACGGAAGTTTTTCCGGAACCGGTAACACCGTATAAAAGCGCAGAACCAGGTTTTTCCGCAGCCATCTGGGCGCACAATCCGTCAAAAGCAAGTTGCTGTTGCTCGGTCAACAGCAGCGGTCCACTAATCTCGGCTGGTTGGATATCCCGGCAGCGCAGCACCTCCCGTTGGGAGAGGGTCAGATAACCCATCTGTGCCAGACGTTTTACCGTGGCCGCACCGGCACCGGTATAATAGCACACATCTTTCACAGAACCGCTACCCACGGAACACATCAGTTCCAAGACACTGCGCTGCATAGCCGCAGACTTGGGTCTGGTGCGGGCAAATTCCATGGCCTCTTCCTGAGAAGCTGCCAGGGTAACGATGGTTTCTGATTTATCGCCGGTTCGACGAACAAATTCCGTATCGGTTTCTACCCATTTTTTAGAAAGCAGATAGCGTACAGCTTTTTCAAATTCCTCTTGAGATGCGGCACAGCGCTGCAACGTTTGTCCATCCGCTTCGCCACCGTTATCCACAAGAATTTGCAAAATTTGGCTTGTCAGAGGATTACGCAGCTTCTTTTCCTGCCAGCTGCGATCCTGTGTCAGGGTATAGCTTTGCTTCGTCTGAAACCACAGACCAGCAGGCAAGATCGTCCGGGCGGCATCAAAAAACGTGCAAAAATACCTGTTTCGCAAAAATGCCGCCAAACGAAGCTGAAAATCAGACAGCATCGGCTTCTCATCCAGACAAGCAAGAATCGGCTTCAGCCCCTCCTCACTTCCCTGCTCTAACGACAGGACAATGCCTTGGGTGGCACGATTGCTGCGACCAAAGCCAACCTGTACACGCATACCCGGCAAAATCTGCATTGTCTGCGGCACATAGTAAGAGTAGGGCTTGTCAATTGCAAAATTAGCCGCAGAAACAGCGATTTTGGCAATCATAAAGCCCCCTCCTTCTTGTTCTTATTTCTTATATTCTTCCTTCAGTGTTGCGCTAAGTTTGCCGTCAGCTACCTCGTGGATTGCCATAGTCACAGGCTTCTCGGTCAGTTCTTCCTGCTGCTGTTCTGCCTCAGCGGCAATTTCACGGGCTCTCTGAGCAACCACATTTACCAGCAGATAACGGCTCTGCACGTTCTTCAGCAAATTTGCTACGGGGGGATAAAGCATAATATAATTCCTCCAAAAAGTTAATTCAAAATAATGTCTAATATTTTATCGGCACAGGTTTCCACCCGGTCATTGATAACTACGTAATGATATTGCTTGCTCTGTTCGACTTCCCATTTCACCCTGTCCAAGCGGACACGGATCTGGTCTTCACTTGTATCGCCACGGCTGCGCAGCCGGCGCTCCAACTCCTCGAGGGACGGAGGTGCAATAAAGATCAGCACAGCATCCGGACGCTTCTGGCGAACCTGGAATGCACCATTGGGATCGATATCCAGCAGGACATCTCCCTGTTCCAGCTTTTCTTCCAGCTGTTTTTTCGGTGTGCCGTAATAATTTTCCATATGATTGTCATATTCCAGGAATTCATCCCGGGCAATCATTTGAGCAAACTGTTCTTTGGTAACAAAGTAATAGCTAATGCCTTCCTGTTCTCCCTCCCGGGGTTTCCGAGTGGTAGCGGATACAGAAAAACGAATATTTTTATGTTGCTGCATAACCCGGGACAACACCGTGCTTTTTCCAACACCG
The DNA here is from genome assembly GCA_045632385.1 of Faecousia sp. Classification (GTDB taxonomy): domain Bacteria; phylum Bacillota; class Clostridia; order Oscillospirales; family Oscillospiraceae; genus Faecousia. The sequence continues at coordinate 22,597 of JAZQWQ010000103.1, read as the reverse complement.
GATGCACCGGAAATAACAAACAGTCTTCCTTTAGCCATCTTGCGCCTCCTGCTGTCCGTTTTCTCCGTTTTCCAGCCGGGTCAGAAGCATCTGTGGCGTCAGTCCGCTGAGAATAACGTGGTCTGTATCCATTAAGATCACCGCTTTTGTCTTCCGACCGTATGAGGCATCTACCAGCATACCACGCTCCCGGGCTTCCTGCATCACACGCTTAATAGGCGCAGAGTCCGGATCCAGGATTGACAAAATGCGGCCTGCAGCCACAAGACTTCCAAAACCAATATTGATAAGTTTCATGTCGGCCTCACTCAATATTCTGGGTCTGTTCCCGGGTCTTTTCCAACTCTGCCTTGATATCCACCACAATTCGAGCCAACTTTACATCCGTGCATTTTGATCCAATGGTGTTGGCCTCCCGGTTCATTTCCTGCAGCAGAAAATCCAACTTCCGTCCAACGGCGCCACCGCCTGTCAGCATCGTATTCATCTGCTCCAAGTGGCTACGCAAGCGGACAGTTTCCTCGTCCACCGCAACCTTATCTGCAAAGATGGCAGCCTCTGTCAGGATGCGGCCTTCGTCAATGGTAGTATTGACAAGGACTTCCCTCAGCTTTGCTTCCAGACGGGCACGGTAATCGACCACAGTTTGGGCATTGCCGGCCTCTACTTGAGCAACCAATTCCAAAATGGTATTGCCACGGCTGCGCAGGTCCTTATCCAAAGCCTGTCCCTCTGCACTACGCATAGCATCATACTGTTCCAATGCCTGGGTCAGCACCTGAAGCAGATCGCTTTGCAGCTGTTCTTCATCCACATCCGGTCGCTCGATGGTAAATACTTCAGGCAACCGGGAAACAGTAGAAACGCTGATATCATCCTTTACGCCAAAGTCATCCGCCATTTGGTGCATCGCCTGCAAGTAACCTTCCAAAACACCCCGGTTCAGGCTGACCTGCGTTTCCTCGCCGCCTTCGCTACGCATAGAGATGAAAACATCTACCTTGGCACGGGAAACAGATTGCTTCACCGCTTGCTTCACGGCTTCCTCCGCAAAGGATGCTGCACGAGGCAATCGCACAGAGCAATCCAGATAGCGGTTATTCACAGAACGAATTTCTACCGTGAACTCACGGCCGTTAACTGTTTCAACTGCACGGCCGTAGCCAGTCATACTTTTAATCAAAATAATTATCCCCTTTGTTCAAAGGCTTTTCGCCTATACTTTACGCGGTTTCGTGGAGTGTGGCAGTGATTTCGTAACTTCCAATTGCGCCTATGCCATCCTTGGCGATCACGATTTCCGCTTTTACCTTGGCATTACCTGCCTGCTCATTGGCAAAGCTCACTACGACTTTAACATCCGCTGCTGTTACCGCGTTGACACTGTTTTTTGGTCCACGAATCTGAATTTCCAACTGTTGCGTCACAAAATCCACTTTCAGCCCCGCAGGTACGTCTATCGCCTCAAATTGGTTCACTGTCATAGTCTTTGTTTCCAAATCCAGGAACTCAATCGTTACCGTAGCCTCCTGAAGGCCGGTTTCATTGTTGACACCCTCAGGCAATTTGATTGGGAATGTCATAGTTGTATCTGTATAGATCTCAGCCAGATTGATCGCACCCAGCTCCAGGCTGTCCAAGCCCTCCAGCTGTGAGGTGCTGCCGGAAATTCGGATCACTTGGGGGTCGATCGTAATTTTGCTGGTGCTTTGCGATGCGCCACCACCATCAATTACATTGACATTCAAGGCAATTTCCTTAACACGATAGATCTTCATCGTCATTGCAACGGTTTCTGCATTGGTAGTCACCAGGGCCGCATCCACAGGATTTTCCTTTGCATCCAGCAAGCTGTACCGGAACTGGTCGCTAAAGCTTTCTGTCCGGTTATCCAGGTCTACCACGATCTGTGCCATTGCGATCTGATCGACAACGGATTTTGGGCCGGAAATGGTAATGGTCTCAAAATCCAGCTTCACATTTTCTTTATCAGCCATATAATCTTCCGGCAAAGCACCGGAATATTTGATATCCACAGGAATTTCCTTGTTGTCCCGTTTTTCCACCTCAATGGTGATCACGCTGGGTGTGCGGCTAAGCACGGTAATTGCATTATTCGGCACATCACCAGGAAAGGAAGGAGTCAGCACCAAGCTGTGGGTACCAGCCTCACCAATTCGGGATACATCCGCAGAAACGGTAATATTGGAATTGTTCAGCTTGTTCAGATCCGATCGGTTGCCCTCCAAATGCAAAGATACCTTAGGAAGTTCTGCAGAGGTGATCATCAACCCACGCTCCTGCAGAACCACTTCGCTTTGGATCGTCACAGGGATATTGTAAAAATGCTTATCCGAATTCGGGCTGACAACCGTAACCACATAAAACCACAATGCAATCGCAATACCTAAGGAAAGCAGCATCGTAAGCAATTTGTTTTTCATAATTACTTACCTCCTTTTTCCTTTTTCTGCAGTTTCTGGCGCAGTTTCAGCACAAGGGTTTCTTCCTGCTGGGTGTCCTCCGGGCAAAGCTCATTATACAGCAACTTTTCCAAGGTCTGGGGTGCCAGGTGGCGCTTAAGTACACCGCCCACCGCCACAGAAATGGCGCCGGTTTCCTCAGAAACCACGACGACCACCGCATCGCTGACTTCGCTCAAACCCACCGCCGCACGGTGCCGGGTTCCCAGATCAGCGCTAAGACGATTGCTCTCAGACAAGGGCAACACACAACCTGCAGCAGCGATCCGGCCATTCTGGACGATCATAGCACCGTCGTGCAAGCTTGCCTTTGGGAAAAACACATTACGGATCAACTGCTCAGAAAGCTGCGCATCCAGCATCGTTCCGGTCTTGAAGTATTCATCCATATGGCTCCGCCGCGCAAACACGATCAGCGCACCAACCTTTTCCCGACTCATAACCTCACAGGCCTTTACGGTCTGATGAATCACAGGGGTCATTTCCTGGGCAGGACGAGCCACACCCAAAAAAGTCTTTAACTGAAAATGATGGCTCACATGGTCGATCATACGACGTAATTCCGGCTGAAACAGCACAACGATTGCAATCAAGCCAACTGCCAAAAGTTGGCTTAAAATAAAGTTTAACGTATGCAGTTTGAATACATCCGTCAACCAGGAGATCACGATCACCACGACGACAATTCCGGCAATCCGCGCAGTTCCTGTGGAACGAAACACAGGCAACAATTTATAAATCAAAAAAGCAACGATCAAAACATCCAAAAAGTCTGTAAACTGCACACCCGGCAGCTGTTCCAGAAAAGATTGCAGGACACTCATAGCCGCTTAATCCTCCATTTCTTCAGCACTTTTGTTCAACTGGCATACCTAGCCTATTATCTCTCCTATTATAGCGGATTTGCGCCTACATAGCAATAGGAATTGGCAAAAAATTTTTACAATTTTAAAATTTCTCCCACTGCTTTACATAGTCTTTCTGTCTGAAAATTACAAGCATCCCAACCAAAGCTGATACGGACAGTTCCGGTGTCCAGCGTACCGGCACTTTTATGCGCCAAAGGAGCGCAGTGAAGCCCGGAACGGACTGCAATTCCCTTCTGTGCCAACGCTTCTGCCATGTCCTCACAATCCATAGGCGGTACAAAGCTAACCGTTCCGGTCTGATGCTCTCCGGAAAATACGCGAAGTCCCATCTTTTGCAAGCATATGGTACATTTTTTTACTTGTCTGTGCTCTTTTCCCAAAATGGAAGCCGTGCCTTTTTTCAGAAGATACTTCAATCCCTCTGACAAGCCGGCTATGCCGGGAACATTTAACGTTCCGGCTTCCAGTCTGTCCGGCAAAAAGTCCGGCATTTCCTGCAAAATCGAGTTACTTCCGGTACCTCCGCTGATCAGTGGCTGACCACCATTCCGGCAAAGTAGAATTCCGGTTCCCTGCGGTCCAAGAAGTCCTTTATGCCCAGGCATTGCAATAAAATCCGCCCCTAATTGCGCCATAGAAACAGGTAAAACACCAGCACTTTGCGCTGCATCGATCACGAAGGGAACCTGATATTTTTGGCAAAGCCACGCCATTTCCTGAACAGGTAGAATATAACCAAACACATTGGAACAATGAGTAAATACAGCTGCGTCTGCGCCTTTTTTCAGTGCCTTTTCCCAAGCGGACAGCGTATCGCTCCAATCAAACAGTTTCTGCCCTGCCGCGATTATTTCTGCGCCTAAAGCGTGTAGTGGACGAGTCACTGCATTATGCTCAAACCCCGTGATCACCACACGTGCACCGGGTTTTACCACGCTTTTTATAGCAATATTTAATCCATGGGTGCAGTTACCGGTGAACACCACCTGCTCTGGATCGCAAGTAAATAGTTTCCCTGCCCGTTCCCTGCAGGCCAGCACTTGCTGACCTGCGTGGATTGACAAAGAATATCCCCCTCTACCTGGGTTTGCACAAGTAAACATTGCATTGCGAACTGCTTCATACACTGGTAACGGCTTATAAAAAGAAGTGGCGCCATTGTCCAGATAAATCATAAAGTCAGCTCCTCTGCCTGTTCCTTTTCTCCCAGTAGATATACCTTTTGATAAGAGATCCCCCCGTGCTTAAGCATCTGCACGCAGCGCTGAACCTCTGAAAAAGGCAGTTGCAGACCGTAGCTGCAACCCTGGCGTTCCATCCACCGGGGTGTTCTTCGCAAAGTACAGGAAAAACCGGAACGCTTCAGCAACTGCTCAGCCCGTTGTGCCGGTGTTACCGAGCGAAATGTGATATAACATAATTGCATAAAAAACCCTCCCGGACTAATTTATGACGGACGGGAGGGCAGCGTGTCAAAAAAAGCATTTTTGACACGCTGGCAGAGGTCAAGAAATCCCTCAAAGACAAATAACTCGAACCTGTCGGCGTACATAGGTACGGTAAGGTTCGAGTTATGAAGTAAGGCAAAACACCTTGCGATAGCAAGGTGTTTTGACAATTTGGGGATTTCCTGACGCTCTGAAAACCCTCCCGGACTAATTTATGTCCGGAAGGGTTGTATGGTGTCGATTCATTCTTCTAATAAGCAAACAGCATGGCAAGCCATACCTTCACCGGAACCGGTAAAGCCCAGGTGTTCCTCCGTGGTGGCTTTTACATTAATGCGGTCGGCCGACATACGGAGGCAATCAGCAATATTTTGCTGCATTTGGGGAATATAGTCCTTCAATTTTGGCTTCTGCGCAATCATCGTTACATCGATATTGCTGATCCGGTAGCCGGCCGCAGTGACTTTTTCACCCACGATTGTCAGCAGCTTTCCGGAATCTGCCCCCTTATACTGGGGATCTGTATCCGGGAAATGCTTTCCAATATCCCCCAAACCGGCAGCGCCAAGCAATGCATCGGATACTGCGTGAAGCAGCACATCTGCATCCGAATGACCCAAAAGTCCCAATTCATACGGGATGTTCACACCACCCAAAATCAAAGCTCTGTCCGGCACCAAACGGTGTACATCGTAGCCGTGTCCAATTCTCATTTCTCTTCCTCCAGCAAAAGTGCGGCGATTTTCAAATCCATTGGGGTGGTAATTTTGATATTACGCTCGTCACCTTCAACGATTTTTACAGACATCCCCATATTCTCCACTGCTGAGCAGTCGTCGGTAATAGGAGTGCCTTCCTTCCGGGCTTTTTCCAAAGCGCCCTTCAACAAATCCAGATCAAATACCTGTGGGGTCTGAATAGCGCTAAGCTTACTTCTGTCCGGCGTGGCCGCAACCACACCGCCATTTACCAGTTTCACCGTATCTTTCACAGGAATGCCCGGTGCAGCCGCACCAAAGGCATTGGCAGCCCGGACAGTTCGGTCAATGACCTCATAGGACACAAAGGGTCTTGCCCCGTCCTGTACCGCCACAAGGCGCACCCTGTCTGACAAAGCGCTGAGACCCGCCCAAACAGAAGCCGGACGATCTGCACCGCCAGCCACTACTGCCAGAACTTTAGGGAAATCCTGGCACAGCTGATGCACCTGCAACAGCAGGTCTTCCCGGGTAACGATCACGATCTCCCGGATCACATCACTATTCTGAAAGGCACGGACAGTCCGCAAAAGCATTGGCTCTCCATCCAGAGGTGCCATTACCTTATCAATACCGCCCATACGAGAAGCAGTACCGGCTGCCACAATCACAGCACCGCAGTATTTTAAGGGCAATGCCTTTCTGACCTGCCGGGTAAAATTCTTCATTTGCATATCAAAGCTCCATAACGAGTTTTTTGAAATATTTGCCGCGCTCCATAAAGTTTTTGAACTGGTCAAAGGCGGCAGAAGCCGGACTCATCAGCACCACATCCCCGGAAACAGCGCTTTCGCTGGCTTTTTGTACCGCATCGGTAAAATTAGCGCAATCGATAATTTCCGGGTTTCCGGGAGTGTAGCCGGGAGCAGTTTCTACTGCCTTGCGAATTTGATTTGCCGTAGCACCGTTGACAAACAGCTTCTTTACGTGGGCGCAAACCTCCGGGCCAAGTACATCATAAGGAATGTGCTTGTCATAACCGCCGGCAATGAGCAGCACTTTTTCCGGAAAGCTGCGCAAACCGGCAATCGTGCGGCTGGGAGAAGAGGCGATTGAATCATTGTAGTACCGCACACCGTCTTTCACCCTGACAAGTTCAATGCGATGCTCCACTCCGCCAAAAGTTTTGGCAACGGTGCGAATTGTCTCGTCATCCACAAGACCCTCCACCGCCAAAATTGCTGCCATATAGTTTTCCACATTATGCTCGCCGGGGAGCATAATATCCTGCTTGTTCAGCACCTGCACACCGTCACGACAAATAAAATCTCCATTGAGGCAAATGCCGTTGTCGGTTTTCCCAAGACGGGCAAAAAAGCGTGTCTTGCCATTGCCGGTCAAGATATTTGTCAGGGCATTATCTGCATTAACAATCAAAGTATCAGCCGAGGTTTGGAACTTAAAAATATTCTTCTTGGCATCCACATACTCCTGCATATCCTTGTGTACATCCAGGTGGTTTGGGGCAAGATTGGTCACTACCGCCACGTGAGCGCTGCGTGTCATATCCATCAATTGGAAAGAACTCAGCTCCACAACAGCATAGTCCTCTTCCTGCATTTGGTCGCACACAGGCAGCAAAGGCGTACCGATATTTCCGCCCAACCAAACGTTTTTCCCGGCAGCTTTCAGCATTTCGGAAATCAGCGTTGTTGTTGTAGTTTTGCCGTCAGAACCAGTAACTGCAATGATTTTACAAGGGCAAAGTTCGAAAAACACTTCCATTTCGCTGGTGACTTTTGCCCCCTTTTCCCGCAACATTACCAGTGCCGGATTTTCCGGGTGCATGCCAGGGGTCCGAAATACCAGTTCTGCCGACAGATTTTCCAGATAGGTGTCCCCTACCCGCAGCTGACAACCTTGGGCTTCCAGTTCCAGAACCTCAGTGTCCAATTTTTCTCTGGGTGTTCTGTCACAACCGGTCACAGTGCAACCGTAGCGAAGCAGCAAGCGCACCAAAGGGCGGTTGCTGACACCAAGTCCCAGCACTGCAATATTTTTCCCGCGGAGGGAATTAAAATAAGCATCAAAGGATGTACGCATAATATACCTCGTCAAAATTTTTTCTTTCTATAGTATAGCCTCTTTGAAAAGAATTTGCAAGATATTTGACAATTTGGCCTTGGTGAAGTACAATATTTTTGCGACCAGGTTGGACAGCCGCGGCTGACACCCGAAAGGGTTCAGGTGAGGAAAGTCCGGGCTCCACAGGGTAAGGATAACGGGTAACGCCCGCCGGGGGTGACCCCAGGACAAGTGCAACAGAGATATACCGCCGTGCTCCCATCAAAGCCCAGCGCAAGCGGGTTTGATGGGAAAGAGGAGGTTCCCCATATAGGGTGAGGATATCTGCTCGCAGATATCTGAACGATTATATGGGCGAACCGACGATGGTAAGGGTGAAAAGGTGGGGTAAGAGCCCACCCGGCCTATGGAGACATAGGTTTTACGATGTAAACTCTATCCGGAGCAACACCGTGGGAGAACATACGGCGAACCCGGCCGTTCTCAGGAGGTGGCTTGATTTGGTGAGCAATTGCCAAACTAGATAGATGGCTGTCAATGACAGAACCCGGCTTACAGACCAGTGTCGTATCATAAAAACCGCCGTTCAGGTATCTGAACGGCGGTTTTATTTATGTGAAATTAGATACGCTCAACAGTGCCTTCCCAGGTGTCGATAGCTCTCTTTGCGGATTGCTCGTCGTACCAGTGCTTGGTAACGGTCTTGGCTCTGGTGTAGAACCGTACACCATCCAGGCCCAGAACGTGCTGGTCGCCGTAGAAGGAGTCCTTGTTGCCGGAGAAGGGGAAGTATGCGGAAGGTACGGGGATACCAACGTTGATTCCCACCATACCGCCGTCAGTGAGCATCTCAAACTGACGTGCGTAGTAGCCACTCTGGGTGAAGATAACAGAACCGTTTGCGAAGGGGTTCGCGTTCATCAGCGCAACGCCTTCTTCGAAGGTCTTGACACGCTTGATCACGGTAACCGGTCCGAAGATCTCGCGATCACCGATGGTCATATCGGGAGTAACCTTATCCAGAATGGTGGGGCCGACAAAGTAGCCGTTCTCGAATCCGGGAACCACAACATCACGACCATCCAGAACCAGCTCAGCACCTTCGTCAATGCCCTTCTGGATCCACTTGCAGACGGATTCTTTGTGCTTTGCGTTGACCACGGGTCCCAGTTGGGTCTCGGGATCGTATGCACAGCCGATCTTCAGAGCCTGTGCCTTCTTCTTGAGCAGAGCAACAAACTTATCAGCGATGGACTCCTGCACAACGATAACAGGCAGAGCCATGCAACGCATACCTGCGCAGCCGTAGGTGGAGTTGATGATTGCGTTGACGGAGCTTTCCAGGTCGCAATCTTCCAGAACCAAAGCGTGGTTCTTAGCTTCGCACTGAGCCTGAACACGCTTGCCGTGAGCAGCAGCCACGGAGTAGATGTGCTTACCGATATCGGTAGAACCAACGAAGGTAACAGCCTTGATACGGGGATCGGTCAGGAACAGCTCGGACTCGTTACGAGAACAAGTAACCAGGTTCACAACACCTGCGGGGAAGCCAGCTTCTTCGTAGAACAGCTCCATAATACGCATAGAGGTCAAGGGAGTGTAGGAAGCAGCCTTCAAAACGACGGTGTTACCGGTAGCGATAGCCAGAGGCACCATCCAGCCCCAAGGAATCATTGCGGGGAAGTTGAAGGGCACGATACCTGCCACAACACCCAGAGGTACACGGTAGGAAGCGGTGTCAAAGCCGGTGGTAACCTGCAAAGATGCGCTACCCTGAGAGATAAAGGGAGTTGCACAAGCCAGCTCGGTGGGCTCAATAGCCTTCAGAATGTCGCCGCGAGCCTCAGCCAGGTTCTTACCCAGCTCCTTAGCACACAGAACGGTCAGCTCTTCCAGGTGGTCAGTGAGGACATTTCTCCACTTGAACATCATCTGGGTACGCTTGGAAATGGACATCTGAGACCATGCGGGGAATGCAGCGTCAGCAGCTGCGATTGCAGCCTCAACCTCATCCTTGGTGCAGCAAGGCACCTGTGCGATCACTTCGCCGGTAGAAGAGTCGGTAACGTCCATCCACTTTTCGGTCTTGGACTCCAGCCACTCGCCGCCGACACAATACTTCATTTTCTGTACAGCCATAATTGCCTCCTATTACTTGTTCAGTTCATTAAATTTAGCGACCTCTGCCTGAGCGACCTTTACCAGCGCGCCCACGTCAGACATCATATACACGATACCGTAGCCACGGTCATACAGCTTCTGAGCAGCCTCTGCATTAGCAGCAACAGTGCCCAGGAACTTGCCGGAGCCGATGACAGCTTCCTCGATCTTGCGGATCGCTGCCTGAACCTCGGGATGAGAGGGGTCAGCCAGGTGACCCATAGAGGTTGCCAGGTCAGCAGGTCCAATAAAGATGCCGTCCACACCCTCTACGTTCATAATTTCCTTGATGTTTTCCACGCCCTGGGGAGTTTCGATGGCGATGATCACCAGGACTTCGTCATTTGCGTGGGGGAAGTACTCTGCCTTCTTCATGCCGTAGTTAACAGCACGGTGGCCCATAGCAATACCACGAACACCCTTCATCGGGTACTTGCAGTAGCTGACAGCAGCCTCAGCCTCTTCCTTAGTCTGGACATAAGGTACGTGGATTGCATAAGCGCCGGTATCCAGCGCCTGCTTGCACCATACGATGTCGTTCCAGGGAACGCGGATAAAAGGAACACAGTCAGTACCCTTAATTGCCTGGATCATAGAAATCACTGCGGGCAGGGTGGTATGTGCGTGCTCCATATCGATGACCAGTACGTCAAAACCAGCCTCAGCCAGGATCTCTGCACTGATGTTGCTGCCCAGCTGGTTCCAGGCAGCGGAAACCTTACCGCCGTTCTTCAGCTTCTGGCAAACGGTGGTGTCAAAAAAACTCTTTGCCATTTTTCTTTCTCCTTTAGTCTAATTCAACCAAGTGTTCTACACCGATCTTATCAGCATAGGCATTCAGTTCTTTGATGATTGCGGTAGATACGGGGATACCGTTGGCACGACGCTCCAGGGACTTCTCCCACTCCAGCTCGCCGGGCAGCAGCAGCTTCTCTACGTCAGCCTTCTTGCGGACGTTACGGAAGTCAGCAACATACTGCTCCATGTTGGCATCCAATGCCTCACGGCTCATATAGAAGTCAGGATTCATAACAAAGAACAGGTGGGCAATGTGCTGTGCGCGATCAGTTACGGTGTTGGCGCAGATGCCACGGCCGTATGCGCCGCCAGCCAAAGTGCCCAGGATCATATCGATCATCAGTGCAAGACCAGCGCCCTTATGACCGCCCACAGGCATCAGTAGACCATTGATAGCTTCCTGAGGATCGTTGGTGGGGTTGCCGTCCTTGTCCATTGCCCAGCCGTCAGGCAGCTTCCAACCCTCGCGGGCATAGGAGAAGATCTTCTGACGGGCAGTAACAGTGTTGGCAACGTCCAGAACAATGGGCAGTTCCTTATAGGGGAAGCCCACAGCGTAGGGGTTATTACCAACGAAAGGCTCCAAGCCGCCCCAAGGTGCCAGCAAGGGCATAACCGTGGTAGAAACCAGAGAGATGTAGCCTTTCTGCGCTGCCAAAGAAGCGTAGTAGCCAACAGCACCATTGTGGCAGGACTCCTTGACCAGAGCCAAACCAATACCATACTTGTCAGCCTTCTCCATTGCCTTTTCCAAAGCAAACATAGAGGTCATCTGACCGGTGTGGTTGCCGCCGTCAATAATACAGCCGGCGCCCTTATCCTCTGCCACCACGATATCCCGGTGGTCAATGGCTTTATAGCGCTCAGAGTAAGATTGCAGCATATTGATGCCGTGGGTGTCCATACCGCGGAGGTTGGTGTCCAGCAGCACCTTAACTACAGTTTTGATTTCGTCCTGGGACATAGCCGTCTTGGACAAAACCTTTTCGCCCCAAGCCTGGAGCTGTTCATAGGGAAAGCGAATGTAGGTTGCCTGTTCCATAAAAAACATCCTTTCGTATTTCATTTCAGGATTTACCAAGTATATTATAGGGCTTCTCCCCTATTTCTGCAAGTAAAGATTTTTGATAGGTGGATTAAGTAAAACTTAAATTTCCAATTGCTGAGATACATTCTCACCTCATCCGTCAGCTTCGCTGACACCTTATCCTCAAGGAGAAGGCTTTGGATAGAGATTGCCACGTCGGGCGAAGCCCTCCTCGCAATGACGGAGGAGGAAACGAGAGATTGCCACGGCTTGCAAAGCAAGCCTCGCAATGACGGCAAGCTTGTTGTAGAGAGAGAAAGACCCTCGGGCGGGTGCCCGAGGGTCTTGGGAGTAATTAGGAATTTACAGGTTGCTTAACCAGCTTGCCGTCGCTGCCGATCAGGACAGTACCGTCAAGGAGGGTCAACTTACCGGTGAATGCGCCGGTAGAAGCACCATTTGCTGTGGGAACTGCATCGTCAACCAGGCCGGTAGCGAAGTTTACTGCTGCGGTACCGGTGAAGGTGCCGGCAACATTCAGCTTACCGTTGTTTGTAACACTGATCTGATCGATCAGCGCAGAAGCATCCAAAGTGGTGTTACCGGCAACCGCCTGAACACCGCCTGCAACGGATACGTCAAACAGGTTGAGTTTACTGGTAGCAGTGCTTGCCTTCATCATAGGCTTGCTGCCCTTCAAAGCTGCACCAGCAGTTGCATAGTTACCGCCGTAGACATTCAGCGTGCCGTTCTTAGAAACCTCAAAGCCTACGGAGTTGTATCCATCCAAGGTTGTCTGAGCCTGAGAGGTATTGTAGCAATCACCCTCAAAGAGAACATTGCCGCGGCCCAGGATGTTTGCAGTGCCGGAAGACACAATGAAACGACTGGAGGTGGTCAGGTTGTGACCGTTAAGATGGAAGCAAACAGTTGTGTTGCTTTCAAACTCAGCAAACTGTGCAGTATCAACTGCTACCAAATCAGAGCTCAGATAGAAGTGATGATGCTTACCATCATTCTTGTAGCCGATACGGCCAGATACCTCAGTCCACTGGACAGGCTCGCCACCGCACAGGGGGCAAACAGCTGTCTTAGTGCCCTCAGCGAACACCAGGTTCTTCAGCAGATTTGCATTTGCAGGAACCTTCAGAGAGGTGCCGTCAGCAACCAGAGCGCGACCATCGGTCAGGCTCAGGAAGCCTGCGAATGCGCCCTCTGCCGCACCATTGGCAGCAGGAACAACATTATCAACCAATGCAGCTGCGAAGGAAACTGCGGCCTTGCCAGTGAAGTTAGCCTTCACAGTGAGCTTGCTGTTGGCAGAAATGGAAATACCGGTAGCAGTTGTTGCGCCGCCCAGTGTAATGGGGGCTTCTGCAGAAGCAGTAATGGTGCCGTTAACGGTACCTCCGTTAAGAGTCAAGGATGCCATTCCGCGACGGGTCTCAGCGTTGTCCTTGTTACCAATATTTACGTTGCCGTTAATGATACCGCCGTTAACGGTAACGCTAGAATAGTACTCTGTAGTGTTCAAATTGCCGTTAGCGTAGATTGCTTCCGCGCCAGGAACGTCCAGAGTACCGCCATTGATGAATACTCTGCCGCCATTGGTACCAACCAAGAGCAAGGGACTGTTACAGCCCTCAGGCAGCTTGTAGGTACCACCGTAGATGTACAGGCTGGAAGATGCATTACCGCCGTTGATATGGAATACAGAGCCAAAAGAGGTGGAGCTAGGCTTACCGCCAGTCACAATACCCTCACCCATCATGCAGAGTCTCTGCGTGGTGCGGATGGGGTAAGTGCTGGTTGCGCCCTTAGCAGTAATGTTATGACCATTGAGGTTGAAGCAGATATTCTCATAAGATATCAGATAGTTTTCTGTTTCAAACTCCACATCTTTATCAATATAGAAGTGATAGTGGACCACTCCATTGGGATCGCTCAGGGTGATGCCGGATGCTTCTTTATAGTTTGCACCGTCATATACCTGCCAGGTCTTGATGCCTGCGGCTTTGCCACAAGCTTCACAGTAAGCGCGACCGCCGTATTTCCAAGGCTCGAACACGCCCCATACAGGCTCGGAGGTTGCAGGAGGTGCGGGAGGATTGACAGCCTCGCCGATCTTCAGCTGGTTGCCTTCCTTGGTGACAGCTCTGCCGTCAGCCATAGTGATGGTACCAACCAGATCGCCCTTAACTTCAACACGTGCAGTGTTGATCAGGTTGTTGGTGATATCTGCCTCAGGCACGGACAGCTTCAAAGAGCCGGTCCAGCCTTCTGCGACAGTCAGCTTGCCGTTGAGCACTTCCACGACGCACTCGAAGGTTGCGTTCTTGGAGATGTTCACCTTAGCATTGGCGCTGCGCATAGACAGCACGCTGGGGATGCCAGCCTCGGTAGTTGCAGAAGGAACGAACTTGCCGCCGTAGATATTTACGTTACAGGTCCAGATCTCGAACATCCACTTGCCGCTGCCGGTATGGGTGACAGTACCGTTACCCATCAGGTTGAAGGTGTTGCCGTTCTGCAGGACGAAGCCATCCTTAGTATTCAGGTCGTGACCATTCAGGTGCAAGCAAATTGTGTCGCTACCGGTCTGGTCAGCATTTGTGCTGGTAAAGAACTTACCGTTGCTGGTGTTATCCTCGGTCAGGTAATAGTGGAGAGATGCACCAGTGGTCTCAACAGTGCCAATGGATTGTCCGTTTGCGATGGGAGTCCAAGTGACTTCCTCACCGCAGTGCAGACACATACCCTTGTTGTCAGCATCGAGAACCAGGTCGTCGTTAATGTCAGGCAGGTTACCCTCGACCTTCAGCTGGTTGCCTTCCTTCACTGCGGTTCTGCCGTCAGCCAAGGTAATGGTACCGGTGAAGTCGCCGTTCACAACCGCACGGCTGCTGGAGATCATATTGCCAATGATATCACTGGGAGCGATGGTCATGGTAATGTTACCGGACCAACCAGCGTCGATCACCAGCTTGCCAGAGCCATTGAACTGCAGGTTCGTCAAAGAGGTAGAACCCTTAACAGTCATTGTGCTCCACAGATCAGTGATGCCGTTTACAACTGCGTCGGTCAGGGTTGCAGGACCCTTAGACTGCAGCATAGGCTTGATCTCACCGGTAGTCTGCGTAGAGGTGTAAGTACCGCCAATGATGTTCAGAGAAGCATTAGCATTGACAATACAGCCCTGGTGAGATGTAGTTGCAGCAGTGTAATCAATACCGCCGTTTTCGCCGGCAATGATATTGAAGACAGTGTTTGCATCTGCAGCAGTGATAAACAGACGAGAGGAGCTGGTCAGCTTATGGCCGTTCAGGTGCAAGCAAGCGCCGATTCTGTTCAAGCCGATAAACTGAGCAGAGTTGTTATGGTTGTAGTCATTAGCCAGGTAGTAGTGCTTATGGGTCAGACCGCCGTTGGTGTTATCGAAGTAGCCAGGTGCGGAAGAGATCTTGATCCAATCAAACACACCAGCTGCCTCGCCACAAGCTTCGCAGTAAGCCTTGCCATCGCAAGCATCAGGATTGAAGTTGCCCCAAACAGGAGTCTCGGGTTCGGGCATAGTGATCTGCAGACGACCGTCTACAACCTTCACAACACCCTCTGCGTGGGTGATGGTGCCGTCCACTTCGCCGATCAGATCCACTACGGAGGACTTGACAAAGTTGCCGTCCATCATAGAATCAGCAACGCTGATCTCCAAAGTACCATTCCAGTTGTTAGCCAGCTGGAGCTTACCGGTACCGGAAACGTCAACCTTAGTTGCGGATACGTTGTGTGCGAAGTAGTTATAGCCAGCCTTGATAGATACCAGGCCGTTGAAGTTTACGTCACCGTAAACAGCAACCTTGGAGTTGCTGGATGCGCTATCCATAACCTTATCGCTGGTGAAGTTACCACCATAGATATTCACAGCGCAGGTCCAGATCTCGAACAGCAGGCCGGACTTGCTGAGGTTAACGTTACCATTACCCATCAGGTTGAACTTGCTGTTGTTCTGCAGGACAAAGCCGCCTTCAGTGGTCAGGTTATGACCGTTCAGGTGCAAGCAGATGGTGTCAAAGCCATTGCCAGCCTGGTTTTTGATGAAGGTGCCATAGCTGGTCACATCCTCAGCCAGATAGAAGTGCAGGTTGCTGCCGCTGCCAGGAATATTACCGATCACATCGCCGTTCTCGATCGCGTTCCAATAAACTTCCTCACCGCAGTGTACGCACAATGCCTTGCCCTCGCTGTCGAGAACCAGGTTATCGTTGATACCCTCGGGCAGAGGAGCAGTGGGAACTGCAGGAGCCTTAGGTGCAGCAGGTGCAGCAGGGATGGAGCCCTTCTTATTGGTCAGCTGCAGCATACCATCGCTGTTGACAAACTTCTTGTTATCCTGGTTGATCAGAACACCGGTGAAGTCGCCCTGTGCGATACCGCTTTCAGCCTTGATGGTCTTGCCGTCCATATTGCCGGCATCAACTGTCAGCTTAGCCATGCCAGCCCAGTTTGCGCCGACAGTGACCTTGCCGTAAACAGTTACATCATCGGGAGTACCGTCACCGTTGGTATCTTTCTGAACAACTGCGTTACCCAGAGCGACATTATCAACGCGGCCATTCTCCTTCAGGATCATAGCGCCGTAAGGCAGTTTTGCATCGCCATACAGCTTAGCATCGCCCATAACAGTGAGCTTTGCAGCTTCACCCAAGGAATTGAATACGGGGTAGCCGCAGCCGAAGTATTCGCCGCCGTACAGAGTCAGGTTAGCGGTGTACAGCTGGAACAGTTCCTTAGCGCCGCCATTGGTGATCTTACCGTCACCCATAATGTTGACGTGTGCGCCGTGACCGCCTTCAATGACACCCTTAACGTTCAGGAGCTTGCCATTGAGGTGCAGACAGACAGTTGCAGTTGCCTTTGCAGCAACGTTTTCGGACTTATCGCGGATGAACTGGAAGTCACCCTCGCCTGCGGTCATATCCTCAGCCACATAGTAGTGGACAGACTGACCGTCAGAGTGCACGTCGCCGATACGATCACCGGCACGCAGGGGAATCCACTGAACTTCTTCGAAGCAGACATTACAGATACCTCTGTTGTTTGCATCCAGCTTCAGAGTATCGTTGGGAGAAGGTGCTTCGCCCACAACCTTCAGTCGGCCGTCCTTGTAAACGATCTGACGGAAGTCAGCGTAGGTCAGCTTACCTGTGTACTTACCCAAAACTTCTGCGTTAGCCTCAGGAATCAGGTTGCCCTCTTCCAGAGGTGCAGCAACGGACAATGTAGCGCTGCCCTTGAAGAATCTGGTAATGCTCAGCTTGGCAGTTTCGCCAATGGCAATACGCTTGACGAAAATATTACCACTAATCGTTGCGTTACCGTAATCCAGCTTCACATTGCCGTTAATGATCGCATCATCAGAAATGGAGAGCTGCAGCGCAGAACCAGCGCCGTGGATCATATTGGTTGCGGAAGTATACTCACCGCCGTAGAGGTTGATGTTGGAGGTGTATGCCTCGAACATATTGCCGGCAGTATAGGAGGTCGTAGAGTTGGACAGGTAGTGAACCTTGCCTTCACCATAGATGTTAATGGTAGAACCGTTACCGCCGTAGAAACCACCGCGGACATTCAGGGTCTTGCCATTGAGGTGCAGACATACAGAGTTACCCTGCCAGCCGTACAGGAAATCGCCGTCACCAGCAGTCATATCCTCTGCTACATAGTAGTGGAACTGATGCTGGTCACCGCCGAACAGTTCAGCATTGAACTCGGGGTGCACAGGGTTCATATCGCCAATGATATCGCCCTCGCGCAGTGCTGTCCACTGAACCTTATCACCGCAGAGGATACACTGGCCCATACCGTTCTTATCCAGTACCAGAGGCTTATTGGGAGACTCGGGTTCCGGAACAACCAACTCACCGGAGAGGTTATTGTACTTCAGAGCCTTGCCGGATACGGTAATGGTATCCTTGCTATTTGCGACCTTGAAATAACCCTTCAGGGTGTTGATGTTCGCATACTCGTTAGTAAAGATGCCATCACCCTTGACAGTGATGCTTGCACCGTTCTTAAGGTTGCCCAGCTTAATCTTGTTACCGGCAGGAACAATCAGCTTTTCGATGGTAGGTGCGCCGGAGAGGGTGATCTTATTGGATTCCTCAGCGAACACGCTGCCTGCCAGCTTACCGCCGGAAATGTTGATGCCGCCCTCGGTGCCGCCGTGGTATACAGCAGTACCCAGGTAGCCAACGCCGCCGGAGATCTTACCGCCCTTAATGTTGACAGTACCGTTATAGGCAGAGATGTTGGAGCCAACACCGGTCAAACCAACAGCACCGTTTTCAATCGTACCGGAGAGCAGTGTGAAGGTACCGCCATCGCGAACGAAGACGTTACCGCCCTGCTTCTGGCCATTGTAGGACAGGCCCTTACTGTTGGAGATCTTGCCGGTACCAACGGAGTCAATGATGGTCAGCTTATCAATTACAGTAAATGCATTGGTGGTACACTTAAGGGTATGACCGTTCAGATCGAATACCTGATCGTATACAGCATCGTCAGTGGTGCTACCAAAGACGATTGCACCGGTACGTTCGGTGTCTGCAGGCAGGTAGTAGTGGCCGTCTGCTGCGAAATTCTCACTGTAAGAGTCCCAGAAAACGGTCTTGCCGCAGTGCTCACAGTAACCCCAAGAGCCCTTTTCACGGGCAGCTGCCTTGGTAATGAAGATGTAGGCCAGCTTGCCTTCCAGGTCAGAGTAAGCAACGATGCGGTCGCCCACCTTCAGCTTTGCAGGCGCGCCCCAATTTTTCGCGTAGGAGCTGACATCGTAAATCTTGACATTCTTACCAATGGTAAGGGTCAGCTTCTCGCCGTAGTTGTAGGAAGTCAGGCGGCAACGCTCAGTTGTGAGAGTGCTGCCGCTGATTTTCTTAACGTCCTGGTTGCTGATTGCCGTATTCGGATACTTTGTATCAGCAATGCCGACAACACGCTCGATGATATTGGTACCTTTTTTCAGCTTCAGGCCAAGACCCTGGGTGTAGGTATCCACCTCAGCAGCGATCATTTCGTCCTTGGTCTTAAACTGCTTAATCTTGCCATCGTTCAGCAGGTCAAATACGTAATAACCATCCTCATCCGGCACACGGTTGCTTCCTGTCAATACGCCATTTACGTACTTAGGCGCAACTCGGGAGACCATCCAGTAAATAGGGGAATCCACAGAACGGTTCATAATGAAGATGTACTCAATCTCTCTGGTCGCAGCGTTGACCAAAGCCTGGATCTTATCGCCGACCTTGGGCTTTGACTTCTCGCCGGGATGATCCTCGTAACCCTTACTTACGTTGTAAGTCTTGGTCTTGGAGGTGATATTCCACTGAGCAGTACCCAAAGTCTTAACACCATTGCTCATATACCAGGAGGTCAGGATACCGCCGTTCATATTCTCAATGTAGTTGTAGTTGTAGGCCTTTGTACCGTAAGAAATTGCAGAAGCTGCGGTACAAACATCGGTAAAGATTCCGTTCTTTTCCTTAAAACCAAAGACCGGAGCATTCTGCAGATCGATAAAGTCTGCCATTGCCTTGTTCTTGGTCTTGTACTGCACAACGCTACCGTTGTAGGCCACATCATAAACATAGTAACCTTCCTCATCGGGAATACGAGTAGTTGCATTGGTTGCAGTGCTATACTTACGACCCATATTATAGCCGATCTTGTAGCCGGCCTTATGGGACTGCTGAACATAGATATAGTTCAGTTCGCCACGAGCATTCTGTGTACCCAGGACCTGATCGCCGACCTTAATATCGGTCTTGGTGCCCTTCTTTACACCGAAGTTTTCATTCACGGTGTAGATCTTGCAATCATCACTAATGATCCAGTTAGCCACATTGGTAATATCCGATGTAGCTGCAATAGAAACAACAGGCCTGTTATAGCTGGTAACAAAACGGCCACCGAATGCGATTCCTCGACCACTGACACACTGAATGCCATAATATTCCTTGATCACGCTACCGCTGAGCTTCAGGCCCAAAACGCGGTTGCTGTTCGCATCGATCAGCTCAACGATTTCCTTGTTCTTAGTGCGAAGCGTCTTTACGCCGCCATTGACAGCCATATCAAATACATAATAGCCATCCTCGTTGGGAACACGGGTACTCTTCTTCTCGCCATAGCTATAGCTCTGAACCAAGTTATAGTAAGCAGGAGAATCTACGGTACGGATCGCAACATAGATCAGAACAGCCTTGCCGTCCAGATCCGTAAAGACGCTGATCAGGTCGCCTTCCTGCAGAGAGTCAATACGCTCGCCGCAGTGCTTCTCGTAGCAACCACCAACACAGCACTGATAAATCTCGCAGGTCTCGTCGTATGTAAACTGCACGGTCTCGCCCTGGTTATTACCGGACATATAGCGAGTAGCGGTTACAAAGCCATCCTGTACAGAATCGACGTTGAAGGCAGCGCAGAGCTGGACACCCTGCATAGCCATAGCAGGGTTTTCATAGTCGATAATGTAGCCTTCCTCATCGAACTCCAGAGCGAAGTATGCAGTATACATACTCTGGCGCTCGATGGAAATAGCCATATCGTAATCCTTGATGTAACGGTTTACGATCTCGCCGTTAATTGCGAAAGGAATGGTGTAAACACCGTCCTTGTCGGGGGTACGCTTATAGCCGGCAGAAGCAGAATACATATCGCTTTCTACACGCCAGCCCACCTCAGCATTGATTGCCAGGTGACCGGTAACGTATGCAGCGTAGGGGTTGCCCTCCAGGTCGTTATAGATGGTAACTACATCCAACCACTTGGGGGTAACCAAAGTGCCCTTTTCTTCAGAACCTTCTGCGACTTCGTAAACGGGAATATTGGAGATATCAAACTCCATATCCATACCGTTCATAGCCATAGAAGAGTTCAGCTGCAGCATATTACCCTGAACACGCTTGGTGTACAAGTCCTTTGCAGCAGGGGTAAAGTAAGTGCTTGCAGGAGCGCAGTCCACTACAATACCATTCTCATCAAAGGCGAGACAAATGACATCCTGGGAATCCAGGTAGTTCACCAGACGCTTATCGTCGGTGATCTTCAATTCCTCAACCTTGCCGTCAAAAGCATAGCGGATATGGAAATATCCGTCTTCTGCCGTTTCACGGGCTGACATGTTTGTCTCTTCCTCGAGCCATAGATTTCTATCCAGGTTCCAGTAGAGTTTTGCTTCAGCTACGGGGCCGGTAGGGCCTTGCTGCTGGAACAGACCAGGCAGAACAAAAGCGGCAACAACACCGCCAATGATTGCCAAGCCCAATACAGCAATCAGGATCCATAACCAAAGCTTGCTTTTCTTGTTGGTTTCTTTCTTCATAAACGCTTCTCCTTCCATGTTATTGTTTATGATAGAGTTACACGGTAATTCTACCACTTTTCTTATGAAAAAGCAACAAATTTTTTACATTTTTTATATGATTTTTTATATATTCAATTTTATCCGCAAATCAAGAAAATACCCTGATTTTTCAAGGAAAATTATTCGATTTTTACCTGCTTTGCGACCTCACATTTCCCTGCCCTGTTAATTTTCAGGTGCATAAAAACCAGTAGGGTTGAAATATGTCACAATCAGTGATACAATTTAGAAAAACACACGGAGGGCTTCCTATGGATTTTCGACAACTGGAATATGTGATCACCATTTCCCGAGAACATACCCTTCTGGCCGCTTCTGAAAAACTGTTTCTCTCCCCCAGCGCTTTAAGTCAGCATATATCGAAACTGGAGGAAGAATTACGCACACCTTTGTTTAAGCGGACAAAACAGGGTTGGACACCTACCTATGCAGGACAAATCTATATTGATATGGCCCAGAATATTCTCCAAAGTCAAAAAAAAGCTTATCTGCAAATTGGAGATATTGCCGAAAACAAAATCGGGCATTTTACTGTAGGTGTCACACCAGGGCGCGGTACCCAGATGTTTTCTGCCATTTTCCCAAAATTCCGAGAGCTTTACCCCAATGTGAAAGTAAATCTTTTTGAGGGCAGTGTGCAGGAAAATACTGAAAAAATCAACGCAGGTAAAGTAGATATTGGATTTCTTACCAGTGACTTTTCCCATCCGAATATTATCACCCGGACACAGCTGACCGAAGAGATTGTTTTGGTCGTTCCCAAAAGCCACCCAAAAGCACAACTGGCAGAAAATGCGCCGGATGGGGATTTTGCAACTGTCAATTTGGCAGAGTTTGAGCAGGATGAGTTCCTGCTGGCAGGTGTTGGTACTACCTTGCGGAAGCTGGAGAACCGTATGTTTGAAAAAGCTGGATTTGTGCCAAAAATTGCCTTTGAAACCCCCAGCCTTTCTACATTAAATATGCTCAGCAGAGGCGGCTACGGTATTTCCTTTGTCCCCAAATTCTATGCCACCGAAACAAAGGATGCTGTCTATTTCCATACCATTCCCGGCGCAACCTGGGACTTGGTCGCTGCCTACCGGAAAGATCACTATATTACAAAGGCTGAGGAATATATGATTGCTCTGGCAAACGATTATTATAATGCAGGATAAGAACATCCCCCAACTGCTTTAATAGTTGGGGGATGTTTTTGCGTAGAAAAAGGCGCTGGTCATACAACCAGCGCCTTAAAATTTAAGGGTTTAATTAGAAGATCTCGGTAACAACACCGGAACCAACGGTACGGCCACCCTCACGGATAGCGAAACGCAGACCCTTCTCGATAGCGATGGGGGTGATCAGCTCAACGTTCATAACAACGTTATCGCCGGGCATGCACATCTCAACGCCTTCGGGCAGAGTGATGATGCCGGTAACGTCAGTGGTACGGAAGTAGAACTGAGGACGGTAGTTGTTAAAGAAAGGAGTATGACGGCCGCCTTCTTCCTTGGACAGGACGTAAACCTGGCCGGCAAACTTGGTCAAGGGCTGAATGGAACCGGGCTTGCACAGAACCTGGCCGCGCTCGATTTCCTTCTTGTCAACACCACGCAGCAGAGC
>JAZQWQ010000102.1:0-3450 GCA_045632385.1 Faecousia sp. | reverse complement strand
TCCAGATCGTCACCCAGATCCAGATCCAGGTCATTACTGACCACCTGAATGTTCATAGCTTCAAAGCGGTCATAGATTTCTTCGATTTTTTCAGGGCTTAAATCCAGCTTTTCCAGTTGTGCGTTCAAGTCCGAGGCCTTGATGATGCCGTCCTTGCGACCCTGTGCGATCAGGGCTTGCAGAACGCTCTGCAGATCCTCGGGCGCTTTTGCGGATTTTTTTGTTGTACTCATAGACATTCCCTCTAATTCTTTTGATTGCCGTTAGAATATAGCCCAAAAGCAACAAAACGACAAGGGTTTTTTCGAAAATTTTTCAAAAAAAGAAAGTTTCATCGGTTTTTGTCGCTGTAATGCACAGTATGCCCTAAAAAAACGAAAAACATACAGTTGCCTTTTTGGCAAAGATTCGGTATAATCTAAGGTACAAATTGTGAGGTGCGAACGATGACAGACCTTTCTAAAATTCGAAATTTTTCAATAATTGCCCATATTGACCACGGTAAATCCACTCTGGCAGACCGTCTGCTGGAGGAATGTGATGCGGTGGATAACCGCCAAAAGGAACAGCAGATCCTGGATTCTATGGATCTGGAACGGGAGCGTGGCATTACCATTAAGGCTACGGCAGTGCAGCTGAACTATACGGCCGATGACGGAGAAACCTATGCCCTGAACCTGATCGATACCCCCGGCCACGTGGACTTTAACTATGAGGTCAGCCGTAGTCTGGCGGCTTGCGAAGGCGCGGTTTTGGTGGTGGATGCTTCTCAGGGTGTGGAAGCGCAGACCCTGGCCAATACTTACCTTGCCATCGACGCAGGTCTGGAAGTGCTGCCGGTCATTAATAAAATCGATTTGCCTGCCGCCCGACCCAAGGAGGTCAAGGCAGAGGTGGAGGATATTGTGGGTATTCCTGCAGAGGATTCTCCGGAAATCTCCGCCAAAAACGGCATCAATATCCATTCCGTCCTGGAAATGATCGTCAAAGAAGTGCCTGCTCCCCGGGGAGATCGGGAGGCACCTCTGCAAGCGCTGATTTTTGACAGCCAGTACGATAGCTACCGGGGTGTGGTTGTTTACACCCGCATCAAAGCCGGTACAGTCCGTGCCGGTCAGGATATTAAAATGATGTCCACCGACGCTGTGTATAGAGTTGTGGAAGTGGGAACCATGAGTCCTTACGGCCTGATTCCCAGAGAAGCCTTGGGCGCTGGTGAGGTTGGTTATATTACCGCTTCTATCAAGACCATTGCCGATACCCAGGTGGGTGACACGGTCACCTCTGTGGAAAATCCGGCCAAAGAAGCACTTCCCGGCTACCGTCCTGTGCAGCCGATGGTCTATTCCGGTGTGTACCCGGCAGACGGCGCAAAATATCAGGATCTGCGGGAAGCGCTGGAGAAATTAAAGCTGAACGATGCCTCTATGTCCTATGAGCTGGAAAGCTCCATTGCCCTGGGCTTTGGCTTCCGTTGTGGATTTTTGGGACTTCTGCATATGGAGATCATCCAGGAGCGCCTGGAACGGGAATACAATCTGGACCTGATCACCACTGCGCCCAACGTTGTCTACCGCGTCACCAAAAATGACGGCACGGTGCTGATGGTGGATAACCCCCTGGACTACCCTGACCCTATGGAAATTCAGCTGGCAGAAGAACCCTATGTAAAGATCAGCCTCATTGCACCCCAGGATTACGTGGGCAATATGATGGATTTGGCAACCTCCCGCCGGGGAGAATTTAAGGATATGGTCTATCTGGATGCAAACCGGGTAGAATTGCATTATGAGATGCCCTTAAATGAGATCATTTATGACTTCTTCGATGCTCTGAAGTCCCGCACCCGTGGCTATGGATCGCTGGACTATGAGCTGATCGGCTACCGCCCCAGCCGCCTGGTGAAGCTGGATATTTTGCTCAACGGCGATGTGGTGGATGCCCTTTCTTTTATTCTCTTTGCAGACAATGCCTATCCCAGAGCCCGGAAGATCTGCGAAAAGCTGAAGGATAATATCCCCCGTGCTCAGTTTGAGATTCCTGTGCAGGCTGCCATCGGCGGTAAGATCATCGCCCGGGAAACCATCAAGGCGCTGCGTAAGGACGTGCTGGCCAAGTGTTACGGCGGCGATATTACCCGAAAGAAGAAGCTTTTGGAAAAGCAGAAGGAAGGCAAGAAGCGTATGCGTACCTTCGGTACGGTTTCTGTTCCTTCGGAAGCCTTTATGGCAGTGCTGAAACTAGACGAGGATTGAGCCTCCCTTGTGTAAAGGGAGGTGGCTGCCGTCAGGCAGACGGAGGGATTGCAATGTATCAACAAGCTGCAATTCCCAGTCAGCTTTGCTGACAGCCTTTTTGAGATTGCAAAATTTAGGAGATTACCATGCCCTTTTTATCACGGAACCATAAAAAGCCTTTGGGCATTTATATTCACGTTCCCTTTTGTCGAAGCAAGTGCCAGTACTGTGACTTTTATTCCGTCACAGACCGGTCGGACAAGCTGCTTGACGGCTATCTGGAAGCGGTTTGCACCCACATCAAAGAAGCCGGTGCGTTAGCCCCGGGTTATCTGGTGGATACCGTTTACTTCGGTGGCGGCACACCCAGCTACTTTGGCGCAGAAGGTTTGGCGATCATTCTCAGCGTGATCCGGAAAAGCTTTGATGTTTCCCGGAATGCGGAAATCACTTTTGAAGCCAACCCGGATTCTGTGTCAGATAAGCTGCTCAAGCGTCTGCGCAGCGAGGGCTTTAACCGGGTCAGCCTGGGCATCCAGTGCGACAATGATGAAATTCTCAAAAAAATCGGCAGACCCCACACCTATGAGCAGGCGGTAACGGCTTTTCAGCGCATCCGTAAGGCAGGCTTCCGGAATGTATCGGTGGATTTGATGTTCGGCTTGCCGGGACAGGCCCTGGAAGCCTGGGAAAATACCCTGCGGAATGTCTTGCAGCTGAACCCGGAACACGTCAGCTGTTACGGCTTAAAGGTAGAAGAGGGAACACCCCTTTATGAATACCGGCAGTTCTGCGATTTGGCGGACGACGACACCCAGGCAGATATGTATCTGTCTGCGGTGCAAATTCTGCGCAGCTTTGGCTACCGCCAGTACGAAATCTCCAATTTCTGCAAAAAAGGTCAGGTTTCCCGGCACAACCTGAAATATTGGACCGGCGGTGAGTTTTTGGGCTTTGGTCCCAATGCCAGCTCGGACTTTGCCGGGCAGCAATTTGTGATCATCCGGGACCTGCATACCTATGTAGAGCAAATGCTCAGTGGCGGACAGGTCTTGCAGGAAGTCCACGACGTGCCGGACCGGGAACGTGCCGGCGAATATCTGACGTTCCGGCTGCGTATTGCCACAGGCATTGACCCTCAGGAGTACGAAAAGCAGTTTTTGCTGCCCTTTGCGCCTTTGGAAAAGGCAATGGAAAAATTCCGCCAGCAGGG
>JAZQWQ010000101.1:0-3216 GCA_045632385.1 Faecousia sp. | reverse complement strand
TCTTTGGCTTGTGTCAACCACGGCTTTGGTACATCCACCTCTGAAGAACTGTTGTATTATTATCCTCGAATGGTCAAGCCCTGGGAGCCTAAGGCTTTGGTTATTTCTACTTATGCCAATGACACAATGTACGGCTATAATGCCGAAGATGTTGTGACCAATATTGTGAAGCTGTGCCATTGGGCAAAGACGGATTTTCCGGAAATCCGGATTTTCCTGCTGGAGGACCATCCTCGTCCCAGTGGTAAGGGCTTTACCATGCGGGACATCTTTAATCAGGCGAAAAACCGCCGGGATAAGTACCACCTGCTGTTGCGGCAGTTTGCCGCCACCCAGGAGAATGTCACTGTGGTGGATCTGTGGAACCGTCCGGAATTCTTCGAAACACCGGAGGATGTGGGCAACTACCAGAAGGTCCGTGAGGATATCTTTGTTGCTGACAAGGTACACCCTAATCAGGAAGGCTATGATATTTTCCGGAACATCTTCCTGGAAGTTCTGGACGATCTGCTATAATGAAAAAAGAAAGCAGACTGCTTTTGCAGTCTGCTTTTTCTCATTTTCCGTTGCCGGCAGTGTTGCTGCCATCGCCGGTAAGTCCCAGTCGCTGCGCGGCATCCTGGCGCATTTTATATTTGAGCACCTTGCCGGCGGCATTCATGGGGAAGCTATCCACAAATTCAATGTATTTGGGAACTTTGTGGCGCGCCATACTTGCTTTGATGTAGGCGGTCATTTCTTCCACTGTAACAGAACCGGGTTCTTTCAAAATGATACAGGCCATAATTTCTTCGCCGTACTTTTTATCCGGAACACCGATGACTTGAACATCCTTGGTTTGGGGATGGGTATAGATAAATTCTTCAATTTCCTTGGGGTAGATGTTCTCGCCGCCACGGATGATCATATCCTTCAGCCGCCCAGTAATCCGGTAGTTGCCTTGTTCGTCGCGGCAAGCCAGGTCGCCGGAGTGGAGCCAGCCTTCTTCGTCGATGGTGTCGGCAGTTGCCTGGGGCATCTTGTAGTAGCCCTTCATAGTGTTGTAGCCCTTGGCGCAGAATTCACCGTTGACACCGGGACCAACCTCCAGGCCGGTTTCCGGATCAACAATTTTACACTGCACGTGGGGGAATGCGTAGCCGACGGTGTCGGTACGAACTTCCAGCGTATCTGTCCAGGCACTCATGGTGTTGCCGGGAGCGCACTCGGTCTGTCCGTACACGCTGACGATGCCATACATATTCATTTCATCCGGCTGCGCAGCCCGACGCATCAGTTCAGGAGGACAGCCGGCGCCGGCCATAATACCGGTACGCATATGGGAAAAATCGGTCTTGCGGTAATCCGGATGGTTGAACATAGCAATAAACATGGTAGGCACACCGTTAAAAGCGGTAATCTTTTCCTGATTGATGCAAGCCAGGGAAGATGTTGCGGAAAAATAAGGCATAGGACACATAGTCGCGCCGTGGGTCATAGAAGAGGTCATGGACAGGGTCATACCAAAGCAGTGGAACATAGGCACCTGAATCATCATACGGTCTGCAGTGGACAGGCCCATGCGGTCACCGATACATTTGCCGTTGTTGACCACGTTGTAGTGGGTCAGCATAACGCCCTTGGGGAAGCCGGTAGTACCGGAGGTGTACTGCATATTGCAGACATCGTCCGGACGGACGGCTGCTGCCATCTGTGCCACTTGCTCCCGGCTGACCAGTTCGTATCGGGCCATAGCCTCGTCAAAGGTCAGACAGCCGGGCTGCTTGAAGCCAACGGTGATCACATTCCGCAGGAAAGGAAGCCGCTTGCAGTGCAAGGGCTGCCCAGGCTTGGTTTTTGCAATTTCCGGACACAACTCGTTGATGATCTGGGCATAGTTGGAGTCCAGACAGCTGTCGATCATCACGAGGGTATGGGTATCGGATTGACGGAGCAGATATTCTGCTTCGTGGATCTTATAGGCGGTGTTCACCGTGACCAGCACAGCACCGATTTTGGTGGTAGCCCAGAAGGTGATGAACCAGGCCGGGACATTGGTTGCCCAAATGGCGACCTTAGAACCGGCTTTTACACCCATAGATACCAACGCTCTTGCAAAACGATCCACGTCCTCCCGGAACTGTGCGTAAGTCCGGGTGTAATCCAAGGTGGTGTACTTAAAGCAATACTGATCCGGGAACTCCTCGGCCACCCGATCCAGCACCTGAGGGAATGTCAGGTTGATCAGTTCATCTTTTTTCCAAATGTACTGACCGGTACCGTCGTGGTTGGGATAAAGATTTTTCTTCATACCTCGGGTGGTATGGAAACGAGCCATATAGTTGACAAAATAGGGGAAGATGATCTCCGGATCCTGCAGATCTTCCAGCCATTCCGGCTTCCATTCCAGAGAAATGAAGCCGTCGTAGTTGACGGAGGACAGAGCACGCATCACCTGATCAATAGGCATAGTGCCTTCACCGATCAGCTGATAATTTCCGGCATCATCGGAGTCCCGCAGATGTACGTGGCATACGTAAGCGCCCAAATTTTTGATGGTGGTATCTCCGTTTTCACCAAAGTCACGATAGGGGTGATGCACATCCCACAGCGCACCTAAATTGTCGCTGGCAAACTGATCCAGCATAGCACGCATTCTGGCAGTATCTGCGTAGATACCGCTGGTCTTCAAAAGCAGAGATACTCCGGCTTTCTCCGCAACGGGAACCAACTGCTCCAATCCAGCCTGTACCGCAGCTTCGTTGTCTGTAAGCGCGCAAGCAACTACGTACTTGACCTGTGCATTTTTAGCAACTTCCATAAGTTTTTCCAGTACTTCAACAGCATCCGGATCTGCAGACAGATCATAGGAGGTATCCAGGCAGGGGATCGAGAGCTTTTTCTCCCGCAGATCGCGGACGGTAGCCGCGATCTGATAGGGGTGGAACGGACCACCTTTTGTGAGCATCTCATCAAATTTGGGGAGATTATAAACTTCAACACCGGTAAAACCCATTTCCAATGCGGTTTTAACCATCTCGTCCCAGGTTAAACTGGGCCAACCTCTTGTGGAAAACGAGAGTTTCATACATCCTCCTCCTCGTATACGATCTTATTCAGCGCACTTAAATATGCGTGGATACCTGCTGCAACAATATCGGTAGAAATGCCTTTGCCGGAATAGACCTTGCCACCGTTACGCAGCTTGACAATGGTCTGTCCCATTGCTTCCCGGCC
>JAZQWQ010000100.1:0-6848 GCA_045632385.1 Faecousia sp. | reverse complement strand
TGCTGGGCGGCAATCTTCTCCCGGTTAGCTTCTCTGTAGGCAGCCTGCTGGGCGGCAATCTTCTCCCGGTTAGCTTCTCTGTAGGCAGCCTGCTGGGCGGCAATCTTCTCCCGGTTAGCTTCTCTGTAGGCAGCCTTCTGGGCGGCAATCTTCTCCCGGTTAGCTTCTCTGTAGGCAGCCTTCTGGGCGGCAATCTTCTCCCGGTTAGCTTCGTAATAGGCAGCCTGCTGGGCGGCAATCTTCTCCCGGTTAGCTTCGTAATAGGCAGCCTGCTGGGCGGCAATCTTCTCCCGGTTAGCTTCTCTGTAGGCAGCCTGCTGGGCGGCAATCTTCTCCCGGTTAGCTTCGTAATAGGCAGCCTGCTGGGCGGCAATCTTACGACCCTTATTATCAAGACGATCAAGGCGTGCTTGACGATCCAGCGCCTTACTCCGTTTCAAATCCTCGGGTGTCATTGAAAAAGATTTTTCAATCTCCTCGTCCGCAAGACGCATTGCTTTCAGTTCTTCATCTGTAAAGAAAGGTTTCTTTTTCATTGCTTCGTTGCCTCATATATCCGTCCAGCAATAAAGCAGGCAATGCAGACAAGCACGACTGCAGCACCGCCGGCAAGACAGGGAGCCAAAAGGCCTGCAGAGCCAAGAACAACAGACAGCATTGCGCCTATGGCCAGTGTAACGACTTTGCAAACCTTTTTCTTGTGTTCGCTGCGATAGTCCGTAAAAGTGCGTGACTGATGATTTTGACCAATAGCAGCAAACATCTCCTTTTCAAATTGGTCCATTGCTATTCCTCCTTGTATGGAGGCAGATTCTCATCTGCCCATCTCATATAATCCACACGCAGGATATGAAATACCCTACGCCCGGTTTCTCCGGTATTTATCAAAGAACCAAAGGGATATAGACCCATCTCAATCCCCTTCCGGAGTGCCGGCTCTCCGATTTTACATCCGCGACTACGCATATCGTCGCACACCTCTTTAGTGGTCATTTTGAAATTACCCGGCATATTAGCCTCCTTTCCGTATGTGTTGCAGTTCCCTCCAGTTTCTGCTAAAATCAAGTCAGAAAGGAGGTGATATTATGACCTATCTTGTTTCCTACGACCTTCACAAACCGGGGAAAAATTACGATGATTTGTACGAAGCCATAAAGAATGCATCTGACGGAACCTGGTGCAGACCGCTGAGCTCCGTTTACATCATCAAATCAAAGCTAACCCCTAAGGCAATCTACGATAAGATTGCTCCGTGCCTTGACGGAAACGACCGCGTCCTTGTAATTGAGGTCACCAAGAATTCTTATTGGTACCTTGATAAAGATGTGAGCGATTATCTCTACAAAATGCTTTAACGGTCTTTCTCGACAGCCGTGCAATTGATACACGGACCGTCAGCAGTTTCCGGCACAAATGCAGAACCCATATCCCGCCGCTCTTGTAGTTCCTGTACAAGGGCGGCAATCTCTTTTGCTTCCCCGGTAATAGTTACCTGCACAATCTCACCACCTTTCCGTCCAATTTGTTGTACTGTTTGGTTGTTACGATGTTGGTGCATTCAAAAGTATCCCCTCTTGAAAGCCATTGCAAAAACTCCTATAATGAGTGCACAGGCTGTGCCAGCAGCTGAGTACGAAAGAAAGGAGTTTACATATGGATCGTACAAAGACTTTTGCCCTCGATGTAGCCAAAGAGATCACCGTTTCTCGTGTTAGCAACACCAATCTTGTCATCAGCAAAGATGGTGGCGAAGACATTGCGGATTTCTATGAGGCTATCTTCAAGAAGGTTTACGAACTTGCTAAAGATGAGACTACTTAAAGGTCTCAAGTAGCACCCGTGCAACCTCTGGCAGAGCTCGTACCTCGTCAGGGGTTGCATTTTCACTTGAGGCCCTT
This sequence comes from Faecousia sp., assembly GCA_045632385.1. Classification (GTDB taxonomy): domain Bacteria; phylum Bacillota; class Clostridia; order Oscillospirales; family Oscillospiraceae; genus Faecousia. Next base: position 4,950 of record JAZQWQ010000100.1, on the reverse strand, counting down.
TGTACAAAGGCAAACAGTTCTTTTCTAATATCTTCGATGCTCATCGACTTATCTCCTTCCTTATGATGTAGATGCGTTGGTGATACCCAGGATTTCACAAATTGCCTGGACTACCTTTGGGGCATTACGACGACCTGCAAGGATGTTAGAAATGTAAGCACCATCAACCTTTAGGCCTGTTTTCTTTTGGACTTCTTCCGCTAGTGCCTCCTGTGTTTTAAGAGGGTGCTTGAGAAGCCGTAACTTTACTTCATAACACAGGTCTGTACTATTTTCCAAACAAAACACCATCCTTTCTGTACAAAACTCTTGACAAGTACAAGAAATTGTACTATAGTGTATGTACCACCAAACACCGATGCACAACGTTTTGTACTCTATGTCTATATCTTAGTACAAATCTTTGTGCAAGTCAAGCACAATGTACAAACTTTTGTAACTTTGTGCAATATGTACAAAGAGGGGTACATTCTATGATTGATATGTACAAAAGAATTGACAAATTGCTATCCGAACATGGTATTTCTGGTGCCAAAATGAGTGCAGACCTCGGTATGAGCAGAAGCTTTATGACCGAGCTCCGTAAGGGACGAGCAAAAAGCATAAAGATAGAAACCGCCCAAAAAATCGCAGACTACTTTGGCGTGAGCGTAGGCTACTTGCTTGGTACAGAGGACGAAAAAACGCCCACCGGAAACGGCGGGCGTGACATCCTGGATGAAGTAGATATAGCTTTTTACAATGGCTTTAAGGATCTGGACGAGGCAGAGAAAGAAGTCCTGCGAGATATGGTCCGGGTTATGCGTGAGCGCAGATCTAAAAAGTAAAACACATTTAGGCAATAGCTGCCGCCATCGCCAGTGCAGTAAAATAGGAGGAAAGAAGTATGATTTGCGGTAATTGCGGAAAACAACTGCCTGATAATGCTACACTCTGCACCTCTTGCGGTTGGAAAACAGAAACTTGGACGCAAGCGGTTAAGAAAACACGGAATCAGTCCAAATCTACGGTGGTTGGGCTCTCAGTAATCGGTGTAATTTTGGTTGCCGTATTACTAATTTTCTGCGTATTGATTACACAAACTATCTAATTTCTAAAAAAAGGAGCAAATTACTATGATTGATTTCAAAAACGCTACTTATGCCAAAATGAGACCCGTAGACGACAAAGCATATCGTGATCTCATTACCCCTATGTTTGTAGATGGTGAGTTTATCATTGGTACCTACCAGGGCATCCGGGACGGTGTCGTTTTTACAAACAAGAGAATTATTGCCATCAATGTGCAAGGCATCACCGGAAAGAAGAAAGACTTCACCTCCCTTCCGTATAGCAAAATCCAGGCGTACTCCGTTGAAACCGCCGGTTTGCTCGACTATGACTGTGAACTGGATCTTTGGTTTTCCAGTCTCGGCAATGTTCGCTTTGAGTTTATCAACACCCTTAACATCGCAGAGATCTGCAAGCTGATTTCCGAAAGAGTTCTGTAAAATAAAAGGGGTAACCATTATGTTCAAAAAAATCAAATCCATCATCCTTTCTCTGCTTCTGATCCTGTCTTTCGCAGGATGTGCACAGTCTGGTGCAGATTCTACCGCCAGCAATGACACTGGATCTGCAACAGAGACCACTGCTGCAAAGATTGAAACTGACGAGAAGCTGTTGTCTGTTGATATCACACTCCCCGCTTCTATGTTCGAAGGTCAGGATATGTCCTCCTTTGATGCCGACGCATACGCAGATGAGCAGGGCTTCTCTTCTGCGAAGGTAAACGAGGATGGTTCTATTACCGTTACTATGTCAAAAGCCAAGCACAAGGAACTTCTCGATGAGATGGCTACTTCCCTGGATACCACCTTTGCAGAATTTGTGAATGGCGAAGATACCGCTTACATCAAAGAGATTACGCATAACGATGATTTTACTGCCGTCACTATGAAAGTGGATAAGGCTGCATATGAAAAGGCTTTTGACTTCACTCCGCTGGCAATCGGTATGTCCGTCGCAATGTACCAGGCATTTACCGAAACCGAATATCACGTGGAGATCTCCATTGTCGATGCAGCCACAGGTGAAACTATCAACTCTATCGCCTACCCCGACGCATTGAATGGCTGATCTAAGAATGTATGACCGTATTTCTGCCCTCTGTACCCAGCGCCAAATCACACCCGGTAAGCTCTGCTCCGAGCTGGGTATCAGCAGAGGGATTATCACGGATCTGAAAATGGGCAGAAAAAAAGACCTCAACGCTACCACGGCTTACAAGATTGCCAAGTACTTTGGTGTGACCGTTGGGTATCTGTTGGGGTTTGAGGATAAATAAAAATAACCGCCCCGGCGGTACCGGGGCGGCACATAGACATAGACGAATACCACTCTTTCTTATTTTCGCAACCGTTCTTCCCAATTCTGAGGAAATCCAATATGTCTTAACTCAATATCGTCTCCATACTCACTAAAGACAGCACTCAGTTGGGGCAGTATTTCAGTGTTCCATTTTTCAGCATTTGGATACAGCGCTTGCAGTGCTAAAGTAGCTCCCCACAGCTGATGTCTTTGCGTTGGGCCAGCAGCTACACTGGCAGGAGTTGCAGTAAAAATTCTATAATAAAGCCGTCCATAATGGGCACAAATATTTCGCAAATCAGTACAACAGCGCAACCAACTAATAATATTTTTGGGCACAGTATTGTATATATCTCTCGCTAGCTCTTTCTTATCTGCCGTTTTCATATCACTATAAAAACGAGAAAGCATACCAAAAGAAAAAAGTTCTATAGCCACCCATATAGGGAAACGACCACCATACTCTTTTTGGTGGTGCTGCACAAAAGCAGACCCTTCATTGCTAGTAATTTCCCGGTTCAGGTTTGTTTGAAATTTATCATCATCATATTTTATGGAATAATTCTCGGGTTTCATATACCCAACTTCGCCATATTTGTGGGCATGGAAATATGCGAACTTTGAACGAAGGTATGTTTCCACCTCTTCCAACGCAACGAGCAAAACGCCCCGAATTTTTCGATCAAATTCGTAAATCCGATAAACAGTGCTAAATTTCGTCCCACTTATATAACGATTCTTACCGCATTTAAAAGGCAACAAATATGCCGTAAGACGGTAATAATTGACGGTCTCCAGCACCTCCAAACAACGAGATGAATCATCAATAATGATTTTTCTTTTTCTTAACAGTGCTAGCTGTTGTTGGTATGTTGTCGGTTTTTTTAGTTCTGCCATTTCTAATCTCTCCGGCATAATAAAAATGCCCTCCCTGGGACACGTCACACGTTTCCGTGGAGAGGTGCGGGAGGTCCTGTTGCTATTATTATACACATTGTGTACAAAAAAGTAAACAGGTAAAATACACAAATAAAGTACACACTGTGCATATTCTTTCGATAATATTTTATATACTTTACATAATTCGTAACAAAATGTAATTTTTTGCCGTTTTATGTACACTTTATGACTAATTATTCAAAAGAATATACAAAACCGCCCCAGTGCTGCAACACCAGGGCGGTAAGATAGAACCCACCACACAAACCACGCATAGGGGGAATCTACCTTTTTATGGTAACACATCCCCCTTCAAAAAGCAAGGAGGAAGTATGCCTAACTGTATTAAATGCAACACAATTCTGCCCGAGGGCGCCATTTTTTGCCCAAGCTGCGGCAAACGGCAAGAACCGGAGCCACGAAAATATAAGAAACGAGCAAACGGCACCGGCACGATCTCTAAGCTCTCCGGTAACCGTGCAAAGCCGTGGATGGCTCGGCGAAACGATGTTTGCATCGGAACATTTAAGACCCGCCCAGAGGCACAGAAAGCCCTTGAAAGAGTAACAGACGCCACGATTACCGAGAAATATAATCTCACCTTCAAACAGATCTATAACCAGTGGAAGCCCATCCAGGAACGTAAGGTGTCAAAATCGCAAATCGCCTGTTATAGTACTTCCTTTAACCTGTGTCCGGAGCTGCACGACCGGCAATTCCGGAAACTGAAAAAATCAGACTTTCAGAATGTTATTATAAGGCTGGAACGAGAAGGCAAATCAAAGTCAACATGTGAGAAAATGCGCCAGTTGTTCTCGCAGCTCTCCAAATGGGCACTTGCTGAAGAAATCATTCAGGTAAACCACACGCAGTACCTGGAGACTGTTGCAAAGCAGCTTAGCACAAAACAAGTGCTGCTGGAAGAAAACATTAAGGCCATCCAGCAATCCAAAAATCGTGGTGCTGATATTGTTCTTATCTTGGTAGCCTGTGGATGCCGCCCTAACGAGCTTTTTAATGCAATGCTGGTAAACTGTCACGAAGATTACTTTATCGGTGGTAGCAAAACCGAGGCTGGCAAGAACCGTCCAATTGTAATCTCTCAGATTGGGTTAGAAGCTTATCAACGTATTCGCGCCCAAGCCATAAGAAACGGTAGCACGAAGTTAATAGATGGCTTTGAAGGAAACAAGGACCAGCACAATTTCTCAAAGAGAGAGTTCCGGGAATTAATGGAAGAAATTGGCAGACCAGATGTGTCAATGTACTGTTGCCGGCACACTTATATTACAAATGCTGCCCGGTTTGGTGTGGATCAGAGAGCCCTGCAGCAGATGGTCGGACACGTAGATAAAGAGACCACAAAGATCTATACGCACCTCAATATTGACGACCTGAGAGCTGAAACGCAAAAGCTTGGTAATTTTGCGGTTAGTAACAAATTAGTAACACGGTCACAATCTCAAAATTTATCATTGCCAAAAAGTTCGTAAAACGCAGTAAAACACCCTAGAAACAAGCTGTTTCTAGGGTGTTTTGTGGTGACCCGCTGGAGATTCGAACTCCAGACCCATTGCTTAAAAGGCAATTGCTCTGCCAGCTGAGCTAGCGGGTCATTGGCTGGGATGGCAGGATTTGAACCTACGAATGCCAGAGTCAAAG
>JAZQWQ010000099.1:0-9759 GCA_045632385.1 Faecousia sp. | reverse complement strand
TATATTGATTACTACAATAACCGCCGCATCAAGGCAAGACTAAAGGGCTTGCCACCTGCATTACACAGACAGCAAGCCCTTTCGGCAGCTTAAACAATTTGAGTTTAAAATATTTGTCTAACTTTTTGGGGTCACTTCATTTGACTGGCTGTTTCTTTTTTCCCAACAACTTGGATTATTGACATCAGGAAGCGCTACTGTTATAATGAAATTGCAAGAAGATCAACAAAGGAGGTTCTTTTATGGAGAAAAAAATTATCACCATCAGCCGTGAATTTGGTAGTGCAGGACGTACGATCGGTCATAAGCTGGCTGAGAAACTGGGCATTCCCTTTTATGACAAAGAGTTGGTAGACCACATCGCTCTCGAATCCGGGTTTGCACCGAATTACATAGAAGAACATGGCGAACACGCTCCCGGAAAAAGCATTTTTGCCTACTCCTTCTCTCACCAAAGTGTTCCCGGCATTATGGACGGACTCTCTACCGCAGACTTTTTATGGAAAATACAATGTAATGTCATTTTACAATTGGCTGAAAAAGGCCCTTGCGTGATCGTTGGCAGGAATGCCGATTATATTCTCAAAGATCGTGAGGACTGTCTGCACGCATTTATCCATGCAGATATGGATTTTCGCATCAATCATGTCTTAACGCTCTACGGCGAGTCTGAGAAGAGTCCAGAGGCACGTCTGAACGAAAAAGATAAGCGCCGTAAGGTCAACTATCACCATTATACCGGACAGGAATGGGGCGCAACAGAAAATTACGATATTTGCCTGAATTCCGGCACAATAGGTATTGAAAACTGTGTGGAAATCCTGTATAACATCGTAAAAAACAGCAAATAGAAGATATGCCCACCAAGCAATGCTTGGTGGGCATTTTTATACCGAAACGGTTTCTTCTGCAATGTTAATATTGACACCATTAACTTCCACATTTTCATCTGCGCAAATCATAATGTACTTTACACCGCCAATAACACGGGTCTCAATTAAGTCCAATCTTTCCGGATTGACTTTGATCGATACATCTGGGGTTTTCACTTCAAAGTGGCGATCGTCCACAATATTTTTAGGGTGTACCATCGCATCATGACCAAAAGCTTCGTCAAAATCTACGCTAAACTTTGCAATGCGAGGTTCCGATACGCCACAATCCTTCAGAACCGTTTTCACGTCATCCTTAGAAATAAGCAACGGATCAGCAATTTTGCTTTCCTTGTGCATTGCGATGCTCTGGCTGATCTGCTCGTGAACGCTCTGCACCACATCCAGATTGCACTCTTTATCCAAACAACGCGTCAACAGTGCCTCAAAAGACTTTTTCTGCTCTGCAGCCGGTTTTGGTGGCTGAACATTGAAAAGTGTCTGCACAAAATTATCATAACCTACTTTTGTATTATGGTTATAATACAGAGCATTGTAAATATTTGTAGCGCGACCGTCAAATGCCGGGAACAGAAAACCAAGCTCCGGGGCGCACACCACCTGAGAAATTCCCCCATCATGGAACTGCTTTTCCTCAGAGATATAGCGCAGCGCAGGCTTTGTCTGCTTTACCGGGCAAACTGCGCACAGAAGATACGTATATACCTCCGTAGATGCATCCGCCTGCGTTTCGTCATCCTTACTCTTAAAGGGCACGTCATAGCTGTCACAGCCAACCAGAATCACATAACTTTCGTCAAAGGACACATTCTCGATAATTTTCTCAAAAAGCTGTCTGCGCAGACTCTCGTCTTCCAGGCGGCTATTGCGCAGTTCCATCAGGAACTTATGTTCCGGACTATTGGCCACTTGGGCTGTCTGGAAACGAATGTCGATCAGGTTCTTACCAATCGTACCAGATAACGTACGCTTAAGCACAGCAAAGTATTTCTCAGCCTCGTTTTCCGGCATCATACCGGTGCTTTGCCGAAACGTGGAAATGATCTCCTTTTGACCGTTGACATAGCAGCCGTAAATGGCTGTCATATTGCTTCTGTCACGACGAACTCTGCGACGAATCTCGCCTATTTCCTTAGTATTCAATTACTTTTTCTCCCAAAGACAGTTCCAGTTTTGAATGAAGTATTCCACACCGGAGTACACCGTTGTCAAAACAATGACACCTACGATGATCCAGTTCAAAATCGCGATTGTGGGGAATGCCATCATCACACATAAGCCAATCATCGTGCTTGCGGTCTTAAACTTACCACTTTTGCCTGCTGCAATCACAGTTCCATTGCCTACAGCTACCAAGCGAAGACCGGTAACAGCAAATTCACGAGTCAAAACGATCATTAGCGCCCATGCTTCAAACTTACCCCACTGGCAGAACATCACCATGGCTGCAATGGTCAAAAGCTTATCAGCAAGAGGATCCAGGAATTTGCCAAAATCACTGACCTGATTAAACTTACGGGCAATTTCGCCGTCAATGTAGTCAGTAATGCTAGCCAGAATAAACGTGCCCAAAGACAGCCACATCCATAGGCCTTGTTCGCCGCCGCTTAAGTACATAAATAGCATAAACAGGGGGATAAAAGCCACACGTACCAATGTAATTTTACTTGCTGTTGTCATAATTTTATTCCTCCATTAAATAACCTGTCAAGTCGCCATCAATCAGACCATCAATGCAGACCTGCACAAATCGACCTTCCACCAAAGCCTCCTCTGAGGCGATCCAAATTCGACCATCGATATCCGGAGAATCGGCAAAGGTGCGTCCGTAAAACTGTTCATATTCCTCGTCAAAGCCATCGACCAGAACAGAAAGGGTTTGACCGATCATTGCCGCATTATAATCATCCATAATACGGGATTGAATAGTTTCAACCATTTGCGCTCTGGTCTGTGCAATTTCGTTGTCGGGATATTCCATTTCTGCTGCAGGTGTTCCCTCCTCCGGAGAGAACGGGAACGCACCGACACGCTCCAATCGCATTTCTTTCAGAAATTCACACAACTCCGCAAATTCTTCTTCCCCTTCACCAGGAAGTCCGGTGATCACGCTGGTACGAAGCACCAATCCGGGAATACGATCACGCAGTTTTGCAAACAGCTGCCGCAAAAATGCGCCGTCGCCACGACGGTTCATCAGCTTCAGGATCTTGCTGTTACAATGCTGAATTGGGATATCCAAGTACTTAACGATTTTCGGTTCCGTTGCAATTACGTCAATGAGTTCATCATCAATTTCATCCGGATATACATAATGGATTCTGATCCATTCAAAACCATTGATCTGACAAAGCTGCCGCAATAGTTCCGGCAAACGACGTTTGTTGCCCGGAAGGTCTATTCCGTAACGACTGGTATCCTGCGCCACGACGATCAGTTCCTTGACACCATTGGCGGCCAACAGCCTTGCTTCATACAAAATGTCGTCCATACCACGGCTGCGGAACTTACCTCGCAAATATGGAATAATGCAGTAAGCGCAGCGGTTATCGCAGCCCTCTGCAATTTTGATAAAAGCATAATGCTCAGGGGTAGTCAAAACACGCCCGGTTTCCTGCTCCGGAGCATCAATATCGCCAAAGTCCGCTACTGTGTCACCGGACAGCAATTTTTCAATTGCCGGGACGATTTCCGTATAACTGCCAGTACCTAAAATACCGTCTACCTCAGGCATTTCTTTTGGAATCTCACCCTGATACCGCTGGGAAAGACAGCCTGTTACCAATATTTTTCCGATCTGTCCCTCTTGCTTCAGAGCACCCATCTGCAGTATGTGGTCGATCGCCTCACTTTTTGCGCTGTCAATAAAGCCACAGGTGTTGATCACCACCACATCTGCGCCTAAAACATCCGCTTGAATCGTGTGTCCGGCTTCCTGCACACGGTATATCATCCGTTCACAGTCCACCTGATTTTTGGCACATCCAAGGGAAATAAAGCCTATATTTGCCATTCATCATCCTCCGGGAAATCTTGCGTATCTAACGTCATCGCATTCAGTGCCTGCTTGATACGACCATAGTTATGCCCTTTGCGTACAAGTGCATCCATCACTTTACGTAGCTGTTTCGGGTCATTGGCATCTTTCAAATGATTACGCAGATAGTTTTCTATCGCATCCAGCTGGTCAGGATAATCCTCCAGCACGTCCTGCCAATAATCCTTTGGTATCCGCTTTTCGTACAGAGCCTGTTTGGCTCTGGAAAGTCCATAACCTTTCCGGATACATTGCTGCACGATTTGCTGTGCTGTTTGCCTATCATCCACCAAATGAAGTTCCGTCATCCATTCCACAGCCTGTTTTGCCTGGTCCGGGTCCTCCCCTTTTTGCACCAAGCGACGCTGTAGATCCTGTTTGGACACACTGGATGCAGCCACGATCCGTACCGCACGCATTTTTGCTGACATCTGTCCGGCTGCAGTTTTCAGCTTTTGAAACTGGGCTTCATCCAGTTCCATACCGGTGTAAAGGCCAAAGTCCTCAACCGTTTGTCTGTAAAGCTTCATAACTGTGCCATTCGAAAAACGCACTGCTTGCCTCCCAACCCTATCCGGTTGGGAGGCAAGAGACTCAATCTTCATCATCGAAATCATCCGCGCTGATGGCTATGGGAGAACTGGCCGGACGGGCGGGTTCTTTTGCGCTAAGCTGCATCAAGTTTGCACGTACTTCAGCTTCCACCTTCTCCGCAATGTCAGGGTTCGCCATTAGGAAAGCCTTTACACTATCCTTACCCTGACCAATGCGCTCATCACCCATAGAGAACCAGCTGCCACTCTTCTGGATAATATCCATTTGAATCGCCATATCAATGATTTCGCTCCACTTGCTGATACCCTGACCGTACATAATGTCAAAGTGCGCTTCACGGAAAGGCGGAGCAACCTTGTTCTTGACGACCTTTACACGAGTCTTATTACCAACAACGTTACTACCCTCTTTAATGGCTTCTACGCGACGTACATCCAAACGTACAGAGGAATAGAACTTCAGCGCATTACCGCCGGTGGTGGTTTCCGGGTTGCCGTACATCACACCGATCTTCATACGCAACTGGTTAATGAAAATGACTACGCAGTTTGTTTTGGAAATTGTACCAGCCAGCTTCCGCAAAGCCTGGCTCATCAGTCTTGCCTGCAGGCCCACAAAGGTATCGCCCATTTCGCCCTCGATCTCCTGACGAGGCACCAAGGCAGCAACAGAGTCCACAACCACAGCATCCACAGCGCCGGAACGAACCAATGCATCGGTGATTTCCAATGCCTGCTCTCCGGTGTCTGGCTGAGAAACCAGCATATTATCGGTGTCTACGCCAAGAGCTGCGGCATAAACAGGATCCAAAGCATGCTCAGCATCCACAAAGGCTACTTCACCGCCCATCTTCTGAGCCTCAGCCAAGATATGCAATGCCAGCGTTGTTTTACCGGAAGACTCCGGTCCATAGATCTCAATAATACGTCCCTTGGGTACACCACCAATGCCAAGTGCGGCATCCAGTGCCAAAGAACCGGTAGGGATCGCATCCACATTCATCTCCGGGCGATCACCCAGGCGCATCACTGTGCCTTTACCAAAATTCTTTTCGATCTGAGAAAGCGCAGTCTGCAGCGCCTTCTTCTTGTCAGAAGCGGGTGTGGGGGCATCATATATTGTCTTTTTTGTTGCCATATTCATCTTCCTTCCTGCCGAACTGCGCAAGCACAGCACGTTCTATATTGTTATAATCTCTGGTGCGTTCCAGAATGGTATACCCGTTTGCCTCCAAAATTGCACAAACATCATCGCCCTGGCCCATACCGAACTCAAAGCACAGGTAGCCGCCGGGTTTTAATGCTTCACGAAATTTTTCCGCAATACTGCGATAGAAGATCAAACCATCATCGCCACCGTGCAGCGCCAAATGGGGTTCAAAATCCTGAACACTCTTGGGAAGCATCTGCATATCCGCAGTAGTGATATAAGGAGGATTGGAAACGATCATATCGAATTTCCCTAAAAAGGCAGTAGGGGCGTCCAGTGCGTCAATGCGAACACAAGAAACCCGTCCGGAAAGCTTTTGCAGAGAAATGTTCTTCTTTGCAACAGCCATAGCTTCTGGGGATATATCTCCCAAAGTCACTTTCGCATCCTTTACACGGTGGGCAATAGCAAGACCGATACAACCGGATCCGGTGCACAAGTCCAGTATACGCGGTGTTCTGTCCAAAAAAAGTCCCTTTTTGATTGCCAGGTCTGTAACTGCACAGGTATCATCCCGAGGGATCAGGACATTTTCATTTACAACAAGCGTCATTCCGTAAAAGTCCCACTGACCAAGTATATAAGCCAAGGGTTCACCCGCCAGGACACGCTGCAATGCACGCTCCATTTCCTCGCATACAGCCTGAGAACCGTATAACTCAAGATCAGCCAAAAGCTGCTCCTGTGTTTTCCCAGTGGCATGACACAACAGGTTTCTAGCCAGCAGACTTGCTGTCTGCTTATCCTCCTGCTGAGAAAGGGCTCTACGCGCTTCCAGATAAAGTTCTGAGAGTTTCTTTACCAAAGGTCCTCCCCCTCTTTCTCGGGAAGCACCGCCTCCAATGCAGCAATACCAACTTCGATCATACCATCATCCGGTTCGTAGGTGGTAAAATTCTGAAACCACTGTCCCGGTGCGGTAACAAGCCGTGTCAGCCAATTGTCGTAGCGGCCGACTAAGCGGTTAATCTCATAGCTGACAGAAACCACCAGCGGCAACAAAAGCAGTTTAAAGCCCAACATAATCAGGCTGTAAAGGAATGTTCCACGCATGGACTCTAAACCTGGCACCAAGGCCAGCAGCAATGAAGATGCCACAGAAAAGACCAAAATTGACAGAACCAGCACCACAAACAGGAAGCTTGTTCCACATCGAGGGTGCTTACGGGTCTGCTTGCGAACATTTTCAACAGTCAAAGGCAAGCCTGCTTCATAGCAGCGAATTGTTTTATGTTCCGCACCGTGATAGGAAAAGACACGCTTCATCTCTCCCATACGGGAAACCAGCAATAAATAGATCAAGAAAATCCCGATGCGCACAAGGCCCTCAATTAAATTTCGCAGAACATTACTACTGACCCAACGGTCAAAGAAGGTGCTGATAAAATTAGGAAGCAAAATAAACAGCAGCATAGACATTCCTAAGCCCAGTACAACAGCAGTACCTACCAGGTAATTTTGGAATTTCTTCTCACCTAATTTCTTTTCCAGCCACATATCCAGCTTGGATGGCTTTTCCTCTACTTGCTCAGGCGACAGATCTGCCGAACGCATCAAAGCTTTAACGCCAGTTACCTGCGCATCCAAGAAGTTCACAACACCACGAATGAACGGCCAGCTAAGAATAGAATTCTTCGGGCGATTTTTTCGAGGTGTGGTTTCGGTGTGCAGTCCCTCCGGAGTACGTGTAACAATTGCATCCAATTTCGGTCCGCGCATCATGATACCTTCAATAAGTGCCTGTCCGCCAATCATCGTCTTAAATTTTTCCTGATTTTGGTTCTTTTGCATAGTAGTTTCATCCTTACTCGACGGGAATTTCAACCGTCACCAATGTTCCGCCACCTTCGGCATTTTCCAGCATCAATCTGCCTCCGTGAAGTTGTATGATCTCATCACAAACAGCAAGACCTATACCGGAGCCTCTGGCTTTAGAGCTTCCTTTGTAGAATTTCTTTTTTACCAGAGGTAACTCATCCTCCGGTATACCCGGACCATAGTCCCGGATCTTTACAATCACCATATCATTTCGACAGGTGATCGATGCATCAATTTTTTTACCCTCGAAGCCGTGTTTTGCCGCATTGTCCAGAATGTTTAAGAACACCTGGCGCAGTCGCTTCGGATCACAGGGTATTTCCGGAATATCCTCGTCATCATCCTGATACTCCAGGCGGAAGCCTTCCTGTGACAGTCGGCTTCCGTACATATAAATGGTATCTTCAAATTCAGCACGAATATCCGTCAGTTCAATATTCAGTGTCATACGGCCGTCTTGGATTTTTGTAAAGTCCAAAAGTTCAAGAACCATATCCGTCAAACGTCCGGCTTCACCGTGGATGATTTTTACACCACGACGGGTATCTCCACTTAAATTCTCTGTGCTGAGCAGCGTTTCACTCCAACCTGTAATTGCGGTCAAAGGTGTACGCAGTTCGTGAGAAAGCGAAGAAATAAACTCGGACTGCATTTTCTCATTTTGGTTGATCTGCACAGACATTTCATTGATAGCCGCAGCCAACTCACCGATCTCATCATCCTGGTTTACCTGAATTTGGATACCATAGCTGCCACCGGTGATCTTTTTTGCCTTGTCGATAATATCACCCAGAGGCAACAATATAGTATGGATATAGTAATTACTGCTAAACAGCGCAACTGCCAAAACCAGCAACAATGCTAAGCATGCGTAAATGGCAATCTGAAACACCTGGCGATCCATAATAGAGGTGGATGTTACATAACGCAAAACACCGATTACCTCACCATTACTGTAAATCATGGGGCTGGATACCGCCATAATACGCTCACCTGTTTTAGGATTTTTTCCTAAATACGGAACAATGCTGCGATTGTTGATGGCTTTTTCAATATCCGGTGTTGTTGGAGAATCTCCGGACCAGGTGCCATAAGAAGATGCAACGATCTTACCGTCTGCATTGATAAACTGCAGTTCCAGGTCATTCTTATCTTCAAAGGTCTGGGCATAGGTAATACAGGACTGATAGTACTGATTATAACTCAGATTCAGATAACCAGAGAAAAACTCCGTTGTTGTTCTGGCACGATACCGCATATCTGCTTCCATGGTAGACTGGTAATAAGCTGCAAACAATGTCGTAACTGCCAGCACACAAACCAAGCCAAGCACGGTTGTCACACCGATGGTATTCAGCAGCCAACGCTTACGCAGGCCTTTGATTTGAAAAACAGGCTTCTTCATAACCTTTAAGCGCCCCATTTATAACCGAAGCCCCATACCGTTGTGATATAGGAGGGATTGGCAGTATCATCCTCGATTTTAATCCGAAGACGACGGATGTTAACATCCACAATTTTAAGTTCGCCCTCATAGTCACGACCCCAAACCGCAGCCAAAATTTCCTCACGGGACAACGCTCTGCCCGGATTCTGCATAAACAGCTTCAAAATGGAGAACTCCACCTGGGTCAGCCGTACTCGGTTTCCAGATTTTTCCAGGGTATGATTTCTGGTATTCATCACAAAGGGACCCTGGCTAAGAAGTTCCACATCGGCATTGGTATCACCACCCATGCGGCGGTACAGCGCATCAATTCGGGCTGTCAATTCCGCTGGAGAAAAAGGCTTTGTGACATAGTCATCCGCACCGGTCATAAGCCCTGTGACTTTATCCATTTCCTGTGTGCGGGCTGTCAGCATAATGATGCCGATTTGCTTATTGTTAGCACGAATACGACGGCAAACCTCAAATCCATCAATGTCCGGAAGCATAATATCCAAAATTGCAACACCGATATCCGGATTGTCACGTAAACGCTCCAAAGCTTCTTCACCGCAACCAGCTTCGATTGCTGCGTAACCAGCACGCTTCAGGTTAATGACTACAAAGCTGCGAATATTTTCTTCATCTTCCAAAATGAGTACTTTCTTCATAAACTATTCCTCTTATGTTTCTCCGGTTTTCCAGTCTTGCTGGATCAAACGAAAGTTATATACAATGTTCTCTTCAGTAATGTCATAGTCTTTTGCTGCAGGCTCCAAGCTGGCCGCATAAACCAGCATATCAGTTTTCTGTAAGATAAA
>JAZQWQ010000098.1:0-6921 GCA_045632385.1 Faecousia sp. | reverse complement strand
CGGCCTTGCAGGTTGGGTTTATCTACGATAATGCGACGGTCAAACCGACCGGGGCGCAGCAGCGCCTTGTCCAGAATTTCCGGACGGTTGGTGGCGGCAAGACACACAATACCCTTGGAGGAGTCAAAGCCGTCTATCTCGCCCAAAAGCTGGTTCAGGGTCTGTTCCTGTTCGGTGTTACCGCCATACCGGGCATCCCGGGAACGGCCCACGGCATCAATTTCGTCAATGAAAATGATACAGGGGGCAACCTTGGCAGCCTGGCGGAACAGGTCACGGACACGGCTTGCGCCCACACCTACAAACATCTCCACAAAGTCCGAGCCGGAAATGGAGAAGAACGGCACGTTGGCTTCACCGGCTACTGCCTTGGCCAGCAGCGTCTTACCGGTACCGGGAGAGCCGACCAGCAGTGCGCCCTTGGGCAGCTTTGCGCCGATGGCGGCATATTTTTGGGGATTGTGCAGAAAATCGATGATCTCCTGCAAAGACTCCTTGGCCTCATCCTGACCGGCTACGTCCTGGAAGGTCACACCGGTCTGCTTTTCCATATACATCTTGGCCTTGCTTGCGCCCACATTGCCCATAATGCCGTCGCCACTCATTTTCCGGGAGATCATACGCATACCGAATAAGATCAGACCGAACATCAGTACGTAGGACAAGATCATAATAAGGGTGGAGTTGTCCTCCACGATCTGCCGGTTCACGGTCACACCCTCGGCCCGGAGTTCCTCCGCCAAAGCGTAGGTATCGGCTCCGGAGGGAAGACCGGTGTAGTAGGCTTTTTGTTGGGAAGCCGGTTTTTTCGCGTCTTCCTTGGTCATATAAACGATCCGGTCGTAGCGAAATTCCACTTCGGCCAGATTGCCCTTTTCCCGATACTCCATAAATTCAGACAAGGTTGTCTGGGCGTACTGGCTGTTTTGGGCAAAATGAAAAACAGCGTTTACGACGAGAATCAGCACCACGGTAAGGATCAGTGCTGTCAGAATATTCAGCTTTGGCTTTTTTTCGTCGCCCGGTTTTCGGTTTTGGTCATTGCGATTTTGTTCCAAACGATCGCCTCCCATAAAAGGTATTTTGCCCATAATATCATATTTTTTTCCTGGGCGCAACGCAGGAAACCGTAGTTTTTCGTAAATTTTCTGTTAAATTGCGCTGGTTACAGAAAGAGCAGTTGCGGTCAGACGGAAAATCTGCTATAATAATAAAACTATTATGAGAAAGTGTCGCTTGCTGCACGAAATGAAGGAGAAAGACTATGAAAGAGCATTACCGCCGTCGTGAAGAAAAACCTGTAGTGGAAGAAAACGAAGGACAGCTGGAGGGTAGAAATGCCCTGACAGAGGCACTGCGCAGCGGAAGAACCATCGACAAAGTCTTTATTGCCTCCGGAGAAACGGATAAAGGCCTGCAAAGATTGGCAGCCCAGGCAAAGGAAGCCGGCGCGGTGGTTGTGCCGGTGGACAGAAGAAAGCTGGATATGATGTCTACCACCAAGGCCCACCAGGGTGTGATTGCGCTGGCAGCCGCCCGGTCTTATTTTACCATCGACGATATTTTGCAGGAAGCAGCGGATCGTGGAGAAAATGCCCTGATCGTCATTTGTGACGAACTGACTGACCCCCATAACTTAGGCGCAATTATCCGTTCTGCCGAGTGCGCCGGCGCCCACGGTGTGATCATTCCCAAGCGCCGCAGTGTTGGCCTGACAGCGACTGTGGCAAAGGCCTCTGCCGGTGCGGTGGAGTATATGAAGGTGGCAAGAGTGACCAACATCAATGCCGCCATGGACGAACTGAAAGAGAAGGGTGTCTGGATCTTCGGCACAGCCGCCGAGGGTTCGATCCCCATGTACGATGCAGACCTGACCGGCCCGACCGCCATTGTTATTGGCTCGGAGGGCGACGGTATGAGCCGTCTGGTGCAGAAAAACTGCGATGTGACAGTGCATATTCCAATGAAGGGAAGCATTTCTTCCCTGAATGCCTCTGCGGCAGCATCCATCTTGCTGTATGAGGCAGTCCGGCAAAGGAGGTAATGTATGGACGAACAAAAGAACCAGGAGCAGGAATTCAATCTGGAGGACATTATCCGGGAGTTCAGCGATACCGAGGAGGTCCAACAGCCGCAGCCGGAAGAACCGGAAGAGGATGTTAAGCCCTACGATAAAGAAGCCATCAAGGAGGAACAGGCAGCGCCTCAGCCAACTATGGTCAGCGGCGATACCATTCGTCTGGAAAAAATCCCGGAGGCTCAGGGAGTTGTGCGGAACGCTGCGCCCATTGAAGAGGAAGAGCCGGAGACGCTCCAACCCCAGCAGCCGGAGGAGGGGACAGAGCCTTACTCGGAGCAGTGGGAGCCGGAATACGAGCAGCCCATTGCCGAATATGTGCCGCCCCAGCCCATTACGTTCCGCCCCCGTTCCCGTCTGCGGGAGCTGAAGCGGAAGTTGGTTGCCGGCCCGGAAAAACAGTATTATGCCCTCAGCGAGATCGGTTTGGGCAAGCTGCAGCTGGCAATTTTTGCAAGCTTTTTGATGGTGTTGCTTTCTGCCGGCGCAACGGTGCATTACCTGATCAGCAGGGAAGTTACCCGGCTGATGGTGTTTTCCCAGTTTTGGGTAATGCTGGTATCGGCCTTGCTGGGCAGCTTCCAGTTGCTGCAAGGTATTACAGATCTGTTTAAGAAGAAATTTTCGTTAAATACGTTCCTGGTATTTACCTTTGCTTTATGCGTGATAGACGGCATTGTGTGCCTGGGTCAGATGCGTGTACCCTGTTGTGCAGCCTTTAGCTTGCAGGTGCTGATGTCCCTGTGGTGCAGCTATCAGCAGAGAAATACAAAGCTGGGACAGCTGGATACGATGCGTAAGGCGGTTCGCCTGGACAGCATTTCCGCTGTAGAGGATTATTTTGAAGAACGAAAGGGCTTTGTCCGTGGCGAAGGCCAGGTGGAGCACTTTATGGACAGCTATGAAAGCAGCTCCAAGCTGGAAAAGGTCTTGTCTATCTATACCTTGGTGGCCTTGTGTGTCAGCGTGGCGATCGGTGTGGTTGGCGGTGTTCTGCACGGTGTCAGCACCGGCATCCAGGTAGCCTCCGTTGCTTGCCTGGCGGCAATGCCGGCCTCTATGTTTATCACCATTTCCCGGCCTATGGCCGTGCTGGAAAAGCAGCTTCATAAGTTGGGCGCAGTGCTTTGCGGCTGGAAAGGTGTGGAAGACCTGGGCGGCAAGGCGGTGTTCCCGGTGGAGCATGATGACCTGTTCCCGGTAGGAACAGTCCAGTTAAACGGTGTGAAATTCTTTGGCCCGCGGCAGCCGGATATGATCATTGCCTATGCTGCGGCATTGATGGAAGCAGACGGCAACAGCTTAGAGCCCATCTTCACCCAACTGCTGGACAGCCGCAATGGCAGACACTATCCTGTGGAAAATTTCCAGGGCTATGAAGGCGGTATCGGCGCGCAGATCAATGGCGAGCCGGTACTGGCAGGTACGCTATCCTTCCTGAAGGATATGGGTACAGATGTGCCGGAGGGAATCCGGGTATCCCAGGCAGTTTGCTTGGCGGTGGACGGAGAGCTTTGCGGCCTGTTTGCCTTAAGCTATGAAAAAGACAGAGGCGCAGTAGTAGGTCTGGGGACTTTGCTGGGAAGCCGGAAGTTGCAGAGTGTGCTTGTGGCAGATGACTTTATGCTGACTCCGGAATTTGTGCGGTCGACCTTTGGCAGCAGCACAAAGCGGATGACCTATTTGGATCGCGATTTGGCAGAGCAGCTGCGGAAACGGGAAGCTGACCCGGAAGCGCCGGCATTGGCGCTGGTAACGGCTGAGGGTTTGGCCCCGGTTGCCCATGCGATTAGTGGCGCCCGGAGTGTCAAAGCTGCGGCCACAGCCGGCGCAGTGGTGCATATGGTTGGCGGCATTTTGGGTCTTCTGATGATGCTTACCCTGGCAATTTTGGGTGCGACCCAGCTGCTGATCCCGGCAAACCTTTTCCTGTATGAACTGCTGTGGCTGGTTCCCGGTCTTTTGATCAGCGAATGGCCCCGAACGATTTAAAATAAATGATATGCACCCCATTTTTGGGGTGCATATCCGATTCTGTAGCCCACCAGCACGGCAAGGTCTGGAGAACGAGAAGCCTGTCAACGGATTATCCTTGCTTTTTTGGCTGTGTGGGGCTATAATATAAAAAATGTGTTATGGAGGGATTGTATATGGTTCGTGAAGTAGATGTTTGGGATTATGCCGGACACATTATGAAGACCATTGACAGCGGCATTCTGCTGACTACCGCCAGCGAGGGAAAGGTCAATACGATGACCATCGGCTGGGGTAAGCTGGGTGTTGTCTGGTCACGGCCGGTATTTGAGGTCTTGGTTCGGGAAAGCCGCTATACCAAGGAATTTTTGGATAAGACCGGGGAATTTACCATCAACGTTCCCCTGGCCAAGATCGATAAAAATATCATTGCCGTTTGCGGCACCAAATCCGGACGGGATATGGATAAGGTTCAGCAGCTGGGCCTGACAGTCGTACCCGGTCAGACGGTGTCCGTCCCCGGCTTTTTGGAATTGCCCCTGACCCTGGAATGTAAGGTGATCTACAAGCAGGAGCAAGACCCCGAGGCCATTGACAAGGCTTGCTTTGACCGGTTCTACGCAGCCGGCACCCACAACGAGGGCGATTACCACACCGTGTATTACGGTCAGATTACAAAGGCGTACATTGCCGAATAAGGAGAAACTATGAAAAAGATCGGTGTACTCGGTGCAGGCACCTGGGGTATGGCTTTGGCCCGGATGTTAAGCAAGACCGGCCATAGCGTTACCGTATGGTCTGCCATCGAAAAAGAAGTGGATGAATTTTCTGTGACCCGCCGGCATCCCAATCTGCCGGGTATGGAAATTCCTCAGGAAATTGCGTTTACGAAGGATATTGCAGAGGTTTGCAAGGGAATGGACATTCTGCTGTTTGCCGTGCCGTCGCCCTTTGTTCGCAGCACTGCCCATAAGGCAGCCCCTTACATTACGGACGGTCAGGTGATCGTGGATGTGGCCAAGGGTATCGAAGCAGATACGCTGTTTACCATGACCCAGATCATTGCCGACGAGATCCAAAATCCCAAGGTTTCTCTGGTTGCGCTGTCCGGTCCGACCCACGCAGAGGAAGTGGCCAAGGATATGCCTACCACCATCGTTTCTGCAAGCCACGATGCAGCGGCGGCAGACCTGGTGCAGGAAGTATTCTCCAACACCTGTATGCGTGTCTACACCAATGAAGACGTGCTGGGTGTGGAGCTGTGCGGCGCGCTGAAAAACGTCATTGCCCTGACAGCCGGTGTGGCCACCGGTTACGGCTGCGGTGACAATGCCAAAGCCGCCATTATCACAAGAGGTATGGCAGAGATCGCCCGGTTGGGTATGGCGATGGGTTGCCGGGAGCAGACCTTTGGAGGTCTTGCCGGTATTGGCGACCTGATCGTGACTGCCACCAGCCCCCACAGCCGAAACAATCGCTGCGGTATGTTGCTGGGTAAAGGCATTCCCACCCAGGAGGCAGTCGCCCAGGTGGGTATGGTGGTGGAGGGTCTTCACGCACTGCCGGCAGCAATGCGCCTGAAAGAAAAATACGGTGTGGATATGCCCATTGTGGAAACCCTGGACGATGTGGTCAGCGGCAGACTCAGCGTTGCCGAGGCAGTACATAGCCTGATGACCCGTGGTCAAAAACCGGAGCTTCCCCCTGCAGCGTTGGATAACCAATATAAATAATTGGAATTGTAAACTTTTTGTAAGATGTATTGACAAGTGCCCGGGTTATTGATATAATGCCCCGGGCATTTGAATTGGAGGATATCACGATGGGTTTTGCCGAGCTGTTTCTGCTGGCAGTGGGTCTGAGTATGGATGCTTTTGCAGTGTCGATTTGCAAGGGTCTTTCTATGAAAAAAGCAACGCTGAAACAGGGCGCAATTTGCGGTGCTTGGTTTGGCGGTTTTCAGGCAATTATGCCGGTGATCGGCTTTTTCCTGGCGATGACCTTTGCCGATGCCATCCGGGCCTTTGACCACTGGGTAGCCTTTGGCCTTTTGGCAATCATCGGTATCAATATGCTCAAAGAGGCATTTCACAAGGAATGTGATTGCTGCGAGAACCAGGATGCAGACCTGTCTTTTAAGACAATGCTTGTGATGGCGGTAGCCACCAGCATTGATGCGATGGCCGTTGGCATTTCCCTGGCCATGGCCGGCGATGTGAATATCTGGACGGCAGCGCTGCTCATCGGTGTGATCACCTTTGGTATGAGCGCTTTGGGTGTGAAGATCGGCAATGTGTTTGGCAGCCGGTTTGAAAAGAAAGCCCAGGCCGCCGGCGGTCTCATTTTGATTGTTTTGGGAATTAAAATTCTCATAGAACATTTGCTGTAAGTTCCGATTTTTGGGAAAACCCAAGAACGTTCTTAAAATAACTAACAAATGAATTTTTGGAGGAAACAAACTATGAAGAAGATCATTGCAATGCTGCTGGTTCTGACCATGGCTCTGGGCCTGGTTGCTTGCGGCAATAAGACAAACACTCCCGCTACTACCACCGAGGCTGTTGTACTGCCTGCCAGCGCACTGGAACTGCTGCAGACCGTTTGGGGTTCTTACGCAGAGGACGAGAAGTTCTTCGCTGCTGGCGGCGATATGAACAACGCTGTTGACGGCGCTCCCGGCAAGTATGACCTGGCTGACGAAGGCCTGACCAGCATCCTGCTGATCCCCACTGAGCAGATCGCCAATGTGGACGAGGCTGCTTCCCTGGTCAATGGTATGATGCTCAACAACTTCACCTGCGGCGCATTCCACGTTACCGGCGATGTGAAGGCTTTTGCTGACGCTATGAACACTGCCATCACCACCAACC
>JAZQWQ010000097.1:0-9113 GCA_045632385.1 Faecousia sp. | reverse complement strand
GGTACTGACGATGTTGCCGGTGCTTATGCTTCCACCTATCCCATTGCATTGGTGCTGGTGGTTTTGGCTACCCAGCTGATTAACTCCCTGATGCTTATCTGATAGTAAATCGCCCACTGTGCAAAGCAGTGGGCGATATTTGTTGACTTTCCCCGGGTTTTCGTGATATACTAGTTGCAACTTTTTCCCAGGAGGGATCTCGATGAATAAAGTAATTGTTCCTGAGGGTTATAAGCCGGTGCTTAGCAGCTATGAACTGCAACGTGCTATTGCCCTGACAAAAGAAATTTTCCAGGCAGAGTTTACCCAGAACTTGCATTTGCTCCGGGTTTCTGCGCCTTTGTTTGTTGCCTCCACTTCAGGCCTGAACGACGACCTGACCGGCAAAGAACGGGCTGTTGCCTTTGATATTCCTGCTATCGGCAATTATGCGCAGGTAGTACATTCTTTGGCCAAGTGGAAGCGTTTGGCCCTGAAGAAGTATGGCTTTGCGATGCATGAAGGTCTGTACACCGATATGAACGCTATCCGTCGGGATGAAGACTTGGATAACATCCACTCCATTTACGTCGACCAGTGGGACTGGGAACGGATGATCTGCAAAGAAGACAGAACGGAAAGCTACCTGAAAGAAACCGTTCAGTCTATCGTAGATGTCATTTGCGATGCCAGTGAAGCGCTGAAAAAGGCTTTCCCCCAGATCAAGGTAGAGCTGAAGCGGGAAGTCAGCTTCGTCACCAGCCAGGAACTGGAGGATATGTATCCGGATAACACCCCGGAGCAGCGGGAACATCTGTACTTAAAAGAGCATAAGACAGCCTTCATTATGAAGATTGGCGATAAGCTGCGCTCCGGCAAGACCCACGGCAACCGTGCACCGGACTATGATGATTGGACACTGAATGGCGACATTATTTTCTGGAACGATCTTTTGGGTATCGCTTTTGAGATCTCCTCTATGGGTATTCGTGTTGACGAAGCCGCTATGGATCGTCAGCTGCGGGAAGCCGGCTGCGACAATCGACGGGAGCTTCCTTTCCACAAGATGCTCTTAAATGGCGAACTGCCCCTGACCATCGGTGGCGGTATTGGTCAGAGCCGTCTTTGTATGCTGCTGATTGGCTGCGCCCACATTGGCGAGGTGCAGACCAGCCTGTGGGATGATGACACTCTGAAAACCTGTCAGGAAAACAACATTCCTCTGCTATAAACCAAAACGAGGTGCTTTCGCACCTCGTTTTTTTGTTTTATCGGCAACAAGCTGTCCGCTGGGTTACAGCCAATTCTCAGTATCTTTCTTCTTTTTGTTACCGGTGGACATCATCACGATTACCGTAACGACAATACCCAGCAGCAACGCACCGGCTACTGCAATGATCAGCAGCAACATCTGCTGATTATCCGGTTCATGCTCCTGCTGAAGCTCCGTGGGCTGTGTCGCAGCCACAGTTTCCTCTGCAGTTGCTTCTGTAGTAGCCGCAGTGGTTGTCTGTGTTGGCTCTGTAGCTGCTTCTGTTGTGGCCTGGGTCGATTCAGTGGTACAAGGTATTTCCGTTTCCTCCACCGCATTACAGCGGCTGCATTTGCTCCGCTTCAAACCGGGAACTGTAGCTGTAGCCTCTCGAATCACTTCCGGCTGACCAAAATCGTGGCCTAATGCCGGCAAAGTGTTCTTTGTGGTTTTATCACAAGTAACACATTTACCGGTTTTTTCGCCGGGTTGGGTACAAGTGGGCGCTTTTGTGGTTTGGGGCTTTTCAAATTTGTGCTCTGTCTTTGCGATCACTTCTGTGGATTTTTCCTGACAGTTGGCACAGGTGCTTGTCTTTTCGCCCTCAGCCGTACAAGTGGCCGCCTTTGTCTGCACCCACTGGCCAAAGTTATGTCCGGTGGCCGGAATTTCTTCCGTGGTTTTTTGGCTGCAACGGGAGCATGTTCCGGTCTTTACACCAGGCTTGGTGCAAGTGGGCTGTTTGGTGATCGTCGGGTTTGTAAAGCTATGACCTAAGGCTGCAACATCTTGCTTTTCCGCATACGTACAACCATCGTTCCGACAGGTACGCTTTTGCGCACCTGTCTGGGTACAGGTTGCTTTTTTCTCCACTGTCCAGGCGCCAAATTGATGACCGGTTGCATCAATGGTGCGTGTCTGGGTGTTTTGGCAAAGGGTGCAGCTACGTACTTCTTCACCGGCTTCGTCGCAGGTGGCTTTCTTTTCCGTTTCCCAAGCACCCCATTGATGTTTGCAGACAGAAGGCTTCACCGTAAGGGTAAAGTCTTCCGTAGTAAGACCGGTTACTTTTTTATTGGTATTGGGGGTGACGATATTGCCGGAGCTTTCTGCCGTCAGGTTCTTATCTGCCGGGGCAGAAAGTTTGATTTTATAATCACCAGGCTCTACAGTATCGGCAACTGAGAACGTGATTTTCCGGAAATTTCCATTATCTGTCACAAGCTTCTTCGGCGACAGCATCCACACAAGGTAAGGGTTCGTTTTGGTGCTGGGAGAGAACTGCCAGACATAGTCGCCTGCATTCGCCACCTTTTCCGTTTTTGCAACCGAAATTCCTGTGGGGCAATTGAGCGTAATACCGACACTGATAACACCCGGATTGTTCGCCAAATATAAGTACAACGCGACATCTTCACCGGCTTCAACGGTGACCGTATTGTCATTGGCAGCAGTCTGCAAACCAACGGTATAAGTCCCGGCAGCAGACACATTTGGCAAGATGCCTGCCAGCAGGCCTAGCAGCAATATTGCCGCCAAAAAAAGCGCAACTATTCTCTTTACATCCATAGAATTTTCTCACTTTCTTTATTCTTGGAAACAGTATAGCAGAAACCGGCTAAGAATACAAGTCCAGTACAAATTCCTTTGCTAATTTTCTTCATAGGAACATACAATTTGCCTTGCGTAGTGACAAGTAATATGCTATACTATAAGTGGAAAATTATAATTTGACAGGAGGACTTTTATGAACATTCAATATATGCATCCTGCCGACCAGTTAGTTATGTTTATGCAGCGTATCTACGACAAGGGTATGACTACCACCTCCGGCGGTAATCTTTCCATTATCGATGATGACGGCAACATCTGGATCACCCCTGCCGGTGTGGACAAAGGTACTTTGACTCGTCAGGATATTATCTGCGTCAAGCCTGACGGTACTACCGTCGGCCCCCACCGTCCTTCCTCGGAGTTCCCCTTCCACGCAGCTGTTTACAAAATGCGTCCGGATCTACGGGCTGTGCTTCACGCACATCCCCCTGCTTTGGTCGCCTTCTCTATCGTGCGGCAATTGCCGGATCTGGATCTGCTGCCCTCGGTTCGGAAGGTCTGCTCCAGCGTGGAAATGGCTACTTACGCTGTTCCCGGCAGTGATCAGCTGGGCGACAATATCGGTGCTTGCTTTGCTGACGGCGGCGATATTGTTATTTTGGAAAACCACGGTGTTTGCATTGGTGCGCCGGATATGTTCACTGCGTTCCAACGGTTTGAAACTTTGGAATATACCGCTAATTTGGAAATTATTGCCAAGAGAATCGGTAAGGTCAATCGTCTTGCAGAAGATGCTTTCCGGATCACCGAAACTACCACCCATCTGAAAATGGACGACTTTATCCCCCACAGCCATTCTTCTGAAGAACTGGCTGCCCGTCGGGATATGATCACCTTGATTCGCCGTTCTTATCGGCAAGGTTTGTTTACCGCAACCCACGGTACATATTCTGTGCGCCTGTCTGACGGCAGCTTCCTGATCACTCCCTTTGGTTTGGACAGAGCCTATCTGGAAGAGCAGGATCTGGTTCGGGTCAAGGGTGGTATGAAGGAACTGGGCAAGACACCCTCCCGGGCAGTCGGTCTGCACCAGAAGATCTACGAAAACAATCCGGAAATTCGCGCTGTGCTGCTGGCGCATCCTGTAAACGCTATGGCTTTTGCCGTAACGGATGCCAAGTTTGACCCCAGAACCATTCCGGAAAGCTACATTCTGCTGCGGGATGTCAAGCGACTTCCCTACGGTGAGATTTATAGCAAACAGGAAGAAACTGCTGCCGTGTTCAGCGAGGTTTCTCCTGCCGTGATGGTCAACAACGAATGTGTGATCGTTACCGGTTCTTCCCTGCTGCAGGCCTTTGACCGGCTGGAGGTTATGGAGTCTACCGCACATTCTATTATCAACTCCGGCGCATTGGGCAATATCGTCCATATTACCCAGGAAGAAGTAAACGATCTGAAAGTAGCCTTTAATTTGAAGGATTGATAAGGAGGCTTTGCATTGCAGTATTATCTGGCAATTGATATCGGTGCATCCTCCGGCCGCCACATTCTGGGACATCTTGAAAATGGCAAGCTGGTTTTGGAGGAAATGTTCCGGTTTGACAATCTGCAGGTTCATAAAAACGGTCACGACTGTTGGGATATGGATAACCTGTGGAACGGCATTATTGGTGGTCTGAAGGCTTGCAAGACCGCAGGAAAAATCCCCACCACAGTAGGTATTGACACCTGGGGTGTGGACTTCGTGCTGCTGGACGAAAATGACAATGTCATTGGTGACGCTGTTGCATATCGGGACAGCCGCACCGAGGGTATGCAGGATGTGGTAAATGCCATCATTCCGGCAAAGGAGCTGTATGCCCGTGCCGGCATTCAGTATCAACAGTTCAATACCATTTATCAGCTGACTGCTCTGAAGCGGGAGCATCCGGAACAGTTGGAAAAAGCCAAATGCTTTTTGATGATCCCGGATTATTTCCATTTCCTGCTCACCGGTGTGAAGTGTAATGAATACACCGAGGCATCCACTTCCAGTTTGTTAAATGCCCAGGAAAAAACCTGGGATAAGGAAATTCTTGCCAAGTTGGGTTTGCCTTTGGATATTTTCATGGAGCCGTCTGTTCCCGGCACCCGGCTGGGCAATCTTCTGCCGGAAATTCAGGAACTTGTGGGCTTTGACGCCACAGTTATTCTCCCCGCATCTCACGACACCGGCTCTGCCTTCCTGTCTGTGCCTGCCCGGGATGATAACGCTGTGTATCTGTCCTCCGGCACTTGGAGTTTGCTGGGTGTTGAAAATGAAAATGCCATTACCACTGAAGAAAGCTGTTTGCAGAACTTCACCAACGAGGGTGGCGCCTGGTATCGGTACCGTTATCTGAAGAACATTATGGGTCTTTGGATGATCCAATCCATCCGCCGGGAACTCAACGGTGTCAGCTACGTGCAAGGCAAGCAAAACCGCACTGTTGCGCAAAAGCAGTGGAGTTTCCCAGACCTCATTGCCGAAGCAGAAGCTTGTCAGGACTTCACCGGTTGGGTGGATGTAAACCGAGAGTGCTTCCTGGCTCCGGAAAGTATGATTGAGGCTGTCAAAGCTGAATGCGCCCGGACAGGTCAGCCTGTTCCGGAGACTGTAGGCCAAATTATGCAGTGTGTGTACACCAGCCTGTCCGACTGCTATAAAAACGCGATTTTGAGTCTGCAGAAGCTTACCGGCAAAACCTACACCAGCATCAATATCGTTGGTGGCGGCTGTCAGGACAATTACCTGAACACCCGAACCGCAAAAGCTACCGGACTTCCTGTGTATGCCGGTCCTGTCGAGGGTACAGCAATCGGTAATCTTCTGGTGCAGATGATTGTCGGTGGAGATTTTGAAAGTCTGCAGCAAGCCAGAGATACCATTCGCGACAGCTTTGATATTAAAATTATCGAACCTTAAAGGAGATATGCAAATATGAGTTACTTAGAAGCAAAAGCAAAATACGCTGCGCTGGGAATCGACACCGATGCTGCCATCGCTAAGCTGAAAGATGTTCCTGTTGCGCTGCACTGCTGGCAGGGTGACGACGTCCGTGGCTTTGACACTGACCCCAACAAGCCCCTGACCGGCGGCATTCAAACAACCGGCAACTACCCCGGTCGCGCACGCACTCCGGAAGAGTTGATGGCTGACATTGACCTGGTTCTGAAGCTGTGCCCCGGCACCAAGAAAATGAACCTGCACGCCTGCTACGCTATTTTCGATAAAGAAAACGGCGGCTGGGTGGATCGGGACAAGTTAGAGCCCAAGCATTTTCAAAAATGGGTAGACTTCTGCAAGGAGCGTGGTCTGGGCTGTGACTTCAACCCCACCTTCTTCTCCCATCCCAAGTGCGATCCTCTGACCCTGGCTTCCCCCAACGAGGAGACCCGGAAGTTCTGGATCGAACACGGTAAGGCTTGTATCC
Organism: Faecousia sp.; assembly: GCA_045632385.1. GTDB lineage: Bacteria > Bacillota > Clostridia > Oscillospirales > Oscillospiraceae > Faecousia. The sequence goes on along the minus strand of JAZQWQ010000097.1, from coordinate 2,873 downwards.
GTATCTCTACATATCTGGCCGAAGAGCTGGGTCAGCCCTGTATTATGAACATCTGGACCGGTGACGGCTTCAAGGATATTCCTGCTGACCGGATGGGTCCCCGTGTTCGTTACAAGGAATCCATTGACGAGATCCTGGCAGAACCTTTTGATTTCAACAAGGTCAAGCCCTGTGTAGAATCCAAGGTCTTCGGTATCGGTGTTGAGTCCTATACTGTAGGCAGCGCAGAGTTCACCCTGAGCTACGCAGCCCTGAATAAGGATAAGTGCATCCCCCTGATGGATAACGGTCACTATCATCCCACCGAAGTGGTTTCTGACAAGATTCCCGCTTTGCTGGCTTTCTTCCCGGAGATCGCACTGCACATCACCCGTGGCATCCGTTGGGACTCCGACCATGTCGTTGCTCTGGATGACGAAACCAAGGAGCTGTGTAAGGAGATCGTTCGTTGCGGTGGCCTGGAAGGCTCTGTCAAGATCGCACTGGACTACTTCGACGCTTCTATCAACCGTATCAGCGCCTGGACCGTGGGTCTGCGAAACCTCCAGAAGGCTCTGCTGATGGCTGTTCTGACTCCGGATTTCACTGCTTTGCAGGATGCAAACAACTGGACTGAGCTGATGGTACGTCAGGAAGAAATGAAGACCATGCCCTTCGGCGAGATTTGGGAAGAATACTGCCGTGTATGCGGTGTTCCCGGTGATGGTCAGTGGTTTGACACTGTTAAGAAATACGAAGACGAAGTTTTGACGAAAAGAGGTTAATACATATGAAGGTTACCGGTTTTGAAAACCAGCTGAATGCTCTGGCCGCTATGTCCAACAAGTTTGGCAGTGACCCTGCGTACGTGCTGGCTGGCGGTGGCAACACCTCCTTCAAGTGCGACGAGTATCTGTGGATCAAAGGCTCCGGCACTTCCCTGGCTACCATTAAGGGTGAGGATTTTGTGGTGATGGAGCGTCAGCTGCTTGCCCAGATGTGGACAGCAAACTATCCTGCAGATGAAGATGCTCGTGAAGCAGCTGTTCTGGAAGATATGATGGATGCCCGTATCCGTGGTGAGAGCCGTCGTCCCTCTGTGGAAACATTGCTCCACGACCTGTTCCCCCAGAAGTATGTGCTGCACGTACATCCTGCTATTGTCAACGGCATTACCTGCTCCAACGATGGTGAAAAGGCTATGAAGGCACTGTTCCCCGATGCGGTTTGGGTCGCTGCTTGCAAGCCCGGCTACATTCTGGCGCTGGACTGCAAGAATTTGATGGACGCTTACAAGGCCGCATCCGGCAAGGATTGCAACCTGCTGTTCTTGCAGAATCATGGCATTTTCTTCGCTGGCGACACAGCTGAAGAAGTGGGCGCTCTGGCCGAGAAGACTATGCAGACACTGAAGGCCGCTGTAAAGCGTGAGCCCGATTTGGCAGAAGTTGAATACGATCTGGAAAAGGTCGTTGCCATTAGCCCTGTCCTGCGTGCGCTGTACGGGGAAGGCGAGCCTGCTACCGTTAAGTTCCTGACCAACAAGGAAATCCTGAACTACGACCCGGCTACCGCCAGCTTGTCCCCTGATCACATTGTTTACTGCAAGGCTAAGCAGCTGATCATTCCTGCCGATGCCGACGGTGACAAGATCAAGGAGCTGTTCGAGTCTTTCGTAGCAGCAAACGGCTACAAGCCCAAGATCGCTTTCGTGGCTGGTTTGGGTATGTTTGCCTGCGGCGGCACCATCAAGGAAGCCGTTACCGCACAGACCGTAATGCTGGATGCGATCAAGGTGGTCGCTTACGCTGAATCCTTCGGTGGGGTTTCCCCTATGCCCCAGTTCCTCATTGGCTTCATTGTCAACTGGGAAGTAGAAAGCTACCGTTCCAAGGTCTCTTTGGCTGGCGGCGCTGCAAAGCGTATGGCTAACAAGATCGTGGTAGTTACCGGTGGCGCACAGGGCTTCGGCAAGGGTATTGCCGATGAGCTGTACAAAGAAGGCGCATACCTGGCCATCGTAGATATGAACCTGGACGGTGCAAAGGCTGCCGCTGCAGAGTACGGCGAAAATGGTTTTGCTGTGGGCGCAAACGTATCTGACGAAGCTTCCGTAAAGGCGATGATGGATCAGATCGTTCTGCACTTCGGTGGTGTGGACGTATTTGTTGCCAATGCCGGTATTGCAAAGGCAGGCAGTCTGGAAGATATGACCAAGCCTGTATTTGAGCTGGTTACCGCTGTCAACTACACCGGTTACTTCCTGTGCGCTAAGTATGCTTCTGCTGTGATGAAGCTGCAGCACAAGTTCGCTCCCAAGTATATGATGGATATTATTCAGGTCAACTCCAAGTCCGGCCTTTTGGGTTCCAACAAGAACTTTGCTTATGCCGGTTCTAAGTTTGGCGGCATTGGCCTGACTCAGTCCTTTGCTATGGAACTGGCGCCTTTCAACATCAAGGTTAATGCGATTTGCCCCGGCAACTATCTGGACGGTCCCCTGTGGTCTGACCCGGAAAGAGGTCTGTTTGTGCAGTACCTTAATGCCGGCAAGGTTCCCGGCGCCAAGACCGTGGAGGATGTACGTCGGTTCTACGAGTCCAAGGTGCTTCTGAACAGAGGCTGCCTGCCTGTAGACGTAGCTCGCGCCATCTTCTATATCTCCGAGCAATCCTACGAAACCGGCCAGGCTGTGCCTGTTACCGGCGGTCAGGAATTGCTGAACTAATAACAAAAAAGACGGTATCGTTTCGATGAAGTGACCCCAAAAAGTTAGACAAATATTTTAAACTCAAATTGTTTAAGCTGCCGAAAGGGCTTGCTGTCTGTGTAATGCAGGTGGCAAGCCCTTTAGTCTTGCCTTGATGCGGCGGTTATTGTAGTAATCAATATAT
>JAZQWQ010000096.1:0-21902 GCA_045632385.1 Faecousia sp. | reverse complement strand
TGATCGTGCTGATCGGCACCAACCTGCTGGGTATGACCAAAATTAAGGTTGCGGACTATCTGCCGGCCATTTTGCTTGCGCCGATCCTCTATAATCTTGCAATTTTATGCATGTAATCAGGTAGTCTTTTGCAAAAAAACAAAAAAAGGAAAAATTATGCTTGCAATTGTATACAATTGATTGTATACTTATGCTATCGCAATTGTATACAAGTATACAATTTGGTGTATGCTTATGCCATTTCTTTTGGTATAATCAAAAACAAGGAGGAAATCTTATGAAAAAACTTATTTCTATCGTTCTTTGCCTGGCGCTTGCTCTGGCGTTGGTTGCCTGTGGTGGCGCTTCCACCAAGATGACAATGGGCACCGGTGGTACTTCCGGTACTTATTACGCATTCGGCGGCGTGCTGGGTCAGTACATTAAGAACCATGCCGGCATCGACGTGACTGTCGTTTCCACCGATGGCTCCAAGGCCAACATCCAGGGTGTTGCAGCCGGTGACTATCAGCTGGCTACCGTTCAGTCTGACGTTATGGCTTATGCTTGGGAAGGCACTCGTTCCTTCGAAGCTGACGGCAAGGTCGACTCTTTCCGTGTTGTCGCTGGCCTGTATGCTGAGTCCGTACAGCTGGTAACCATGGATCCCGAGATCAAGAGCGTTGCAGACCTGAAGGGCAAGGCTGTTTCTATCGGCGCTCCCAGCTCCGGTGTTTACTTCAACGCAATTGACGTTCTGGCTGCTGCAGGCATGACCGAGGCAGACATTCAGCCCCAGTACCTGAGCTTTGCTGACAGCGCTGACGGCCTGAAGGACGGCAAGATCGATGCTGCATTCATCGTAGCCGGCGCTCCCACTGCTGCAATTTCCGAGCTGTGCGCTACCAACAGCGCATACCTGGTTCCCATTGACGGCGATATCGCTGCCAAGCTGATGGAGAGCTCTCCCTTCTACACTTCTTACGTGATCCCCGCAAACACCTACAACGGTCAGACTGAGGATGTCACCACGGTCACCGTTAAGGCTACCTTGATCGTTTCCGCCAGCGCTTCTGAAGATGCTGTTTACAACCTGACCAAGGCTATTTTCGACAACACCGAAGCAATCGCAAAGGAAAATGGCAAGGGCGCAGAACTGAGCATCGACAACGCTACCAGCGGTATGACAGCTCCCTTCCACGCAGGTGCAGCAAAGTACTTTGCTGAAAAGGGCGTGACCGTAACCACCAACTGATCCAATTTGTTTCAGAAACCCATTGGCTGCGGCGCGGATGTGCCGCAGCCAATTTAGTACATACACAAGGAGGTTTTTATGGCCTTTTTCAAGAAAAAAGCCCCTGCCGCGCAAGAACCGATGGATCTGGAATCGGTAATGAAGAAATTCGACCGGGAGTCCAATACCCGCGTTTGGGAAGGAATGCCCAAGCTCGTAGTTACTTGCGTGTTGGCGGCGTTTGCAATTTTTTGCCTGTATGTCACCCTGTTTGCCAGATGGCTGGAAGAGTGGCGACTGACATCCTTTGTTGCTGGCATTGTCTTTTTGGGCTATCTGGTGTTCCCGGCTAAGAAGGGCCAGCAGAAAGTCAACCATATGCCCTGGTACGATATTGTGCTGATGGTGCTGGGTACGGGCGCGTTTTTGTACTTTACATTCAACGCCATCACCATTATTCAGCAGGGTACAATGTTTGCCTGGTATCAGATCGTAATTGGTATCATTGGCATTGGCGCTTTGGCAGAAGTTTGCCGGCGCAGTGTGGGCTTGCCCATTTTGATTGTGGCCGGCGCATTTGTGCTGTACGCGCTGATTTGGGGCTTGGCCAATCCGTCGTTGTGGGGTAAGATCAGCTATACCGTCCGGTATCTGTTCTACAGCAAGGAGGGTATCCTCTCCACGCCCATCAACGTATGCTCCAAGTTTATTGTGGTCTTTATCATTTTCGGCGCGTTTTTGGAGCGTACCGGTATTGCGGACTTTTTTATTAACATCTCCAATTCTGTCGTTGGCGGCTTCTCCGGAGGCCCTGCAAAGGTGGCCGTTGTTGCCAGCGCAATGGAGGGTATGGTGTCCGGTTCTTCCGTAGCCAATACGGTTGGCAGTGGCGCTGTGACCATCCCCCTGATGAAAAAGACCGGTTATAAGCCGGAATTTGCAGCGGCTGCAGAAGCAGCAGCTTCTACCGGTGGTCAGATTATGCCCCCCATTATGGGTGCGGCCGCATTCCTGATGGCCGATTATGTGCAGCTGCCTTACAGTTCTATCGTGGTTAAGGCAATCTTGCCTGCAATTTTGTATTTTGCCGGTATTTTCGTTTCTGTGCACCTGGAAGCAAAGAAGCTGGGTCTGCGTGGCCTGACCAAGGAAGAACTGCCGAAGCTGCGGCCGATGCTGAAGGATTGTTACCTGCTGCTGCCTCTGATCATTTTGATCGGCCTGGTCAGCACCAGCAAGAGCACCATTCAGTATGCAGCAGCCATTGCAATCCTCGCTGCTATTGTGGTCAGTCTTTTTAACAAGAAAAACCGCATTACCTTAAAGGGCCTTTTGGAAGGCCTGGCCGCTGGCGCACAAGGCACCATTACGGTAGCTGCAGCCTGCGGTATTGCCGGTATTATTGCCGGTACGATCACCATGACCGGTCTTGCCAATATGATGATCAACGGTATCGTTGCGCTGGCAGGAAACCAGGTGATCATCGCTCTGTTTTTGACGATGCTTTGCTGTATCGTGCTGGGTATGGGCGTTCCCACCACCGCAAACTACTGCATTATGGCAGCAACCTGTGCACCTATTTTGGTGCGTATGGGTGTTCCCACCGTTGCTGCGCACTTCTTCGTGTTCTACTTTGGTATCGTGGCAGATTTGACACCCCCTGTGGCGCTGGCGGCCTATGCCGGTGCTGCCATTGCGCAAAGTAATCCTATGAAGACAGCTTTTACGGCTACGAAGCTGGCTATTGGCGCATTTATCGTTCCCTATGTTTTTGCCTTGAACCCGGCTATGCTGTTTGTGGATACCACTGCCTGGGAAGTTGTCCTGATTTGTATCACTTCCTTTGTTGGTATCTTTGCTGTGTCGGCTTCCCTGGAAGGCTACTTCCTGTGCAATATGCCTTGGTATCAGCGTATTATCAGTGCCGTTGGCGGTTTGCTCCTGATCTACCCCGGTGTAGTTACAGACGTTTTGGGTCTGTGCCTGGTTGCGTGTGTGGTTGTGTTGCAGCTGCAAAAGCGCAAGATAGAGAAAGCCTTGGCTTGATTTGATTACACATAAAAACCGGAGTGCTGTTGCACTTCGGTTTTTTGCGCACAAATGCGTTGTAGTTTTCTGAAAATATGGTATAATGGTGGCAAAACAAAAAAGGAAAATACTATGGCTACGATTTTGTTGATTGTGATTTATATTGCATTTATCGGTCTGGGTCTGCCGGATTCCTTGTTTGGCACTGCCTGGCCGGCAATTTATCAGGAATTTTCGCTGCCCTTTTCCTACGGCAGCGCGATCACCATTATTATGATTGCCGGGACAATGGTGTCCAGTATAGTCAGCGACCGGTTGATCGCCCGGTTTGGCACAGGAAAAGTAACGGCAGTTAGTACGGCTTTGACGGTGCTGGGCCTTTTGGGTTGCGCCTATGCCGGCAATTTCTGGGCTCTTTGCCTGATGGCGGTTCCTTTGGGAATTGGTGCAGGCGCAGTGGATACGGGTCTTAATAACTACGTGGCGCTGCATTATTCTTCTGCGCAGATGAGTTTGTTGCACTGCTTTTTTGGTGTGGGTATTTCCATCAGCCCTTATGTAATGTCCCGGTTTATCAGTACGCAGGCCGGCTGGCGAGGAGGCTTTCAATTTGCCTTTTTTATTCAGCTGGCCATCGCGCTGGTTCTGTTTTTGAGTTTGCCGTTGTGGACAAAGGTAGCGAAAAAAATGGATACGGCGGAAGCCCCCATCAAGGTGCTGTCCATCCGGGAGCTGGCAAAAATTCCGGGAGTCAAGACGATGTGGCTTCTGTTCCTTGTCAGCTGCGCTATTGAGTATACGGCTGGTACCTGGGGCAGCACCTACCTTGTGGAAACAAAGAACCTGCCGGCAGAGCGTGCAGCGGAAGTGGTGTGGTTTTACTATATAGGAATGACCGCAGGTCGGCTGCTCTCCGGAGTTTTGGCAACGAAGCTTTCCTGCTGGAAGATCATCCGGATCAGTATGGTGGTGCTGGGTATTGCAGTGGGAATGTTGCTGCTTCCCTTGCCGACGGCAGCAATTGCGGTTGCGCTGTTTTTGGTGGGCATAGGAAATGGTCCGATGTTCCCCAACTTCACCTATCTGACGCCGATGAATTTTGGCGAGGATATTTCCCAATCGGTGATCGGCACACAAATGGCGGCCTCTTGTATTGGTATTATGGTCGTCCCGGCGCTTTGTGGTTTCCTGGGGCAGGTCTTTGGTATGGATGTATTTCCTCTTTACTTAACGACGCTTTTTGCCCTGATGCTTTGGGGTATCGGCAGTGTGCGAAAGACAATGCAAGCCGCAGGCAAGAAAATAGACTAAAAAAAACCGGAATGTTAACATTCCGGGTTTTTTGTTTAGTAAACGTCTTTTAAGACAATCGTCTTGACCTTTGTCATTTCGTGAAGGGTGTACATTGTGCCTTCAGAGCCAACACCGGAGGGCTGTTGATACAGCTCCCTATTTTCCGGTAATTCGGGCTTCTATACGTGTCAGAGCATATTGCATTGCTTCGTAGGTTTCCGGGGTGACTTTTCCCAGGAAGCCGTCATCATAGGCCTTTATCGCCGTGGCAATGCGAACCACGCGCAACGGCTGCTCCGGTTCGGCTACGGTGAAGATGGGGGTGTAGGTGTAGTTGGTGATCTGGGTCTGTCCGGTGGTACTGCTCTTGGTAATTTCCAAATCCAGAATAATGGAATATTCAGATCCGGCTTTCTGGGCATCCGAAAAGAAATCACCCAAAGAATATGCTACGAATGAGCCGTTTTGAGGGTTAAAATCAATTTTTTGCACGTAATGGGAGTGCGTGCCCAAAATGGCATCCACACCGTTTTCCTGCAACAGCGAGCAAATTTCTTTTTGGGTTTGGCTGATATTGTTGTTGTACTCGCTGCCCCAGTGAAGCATCGCAACGGTAAGATCCGGGTTTTCTTTGTTTACCGCATCCATAATTTTGGTAATTCCGGCGGTATCTACTTTTTGGTAGTCGGTGGAATAGTCGGTGTACAACAAATTTACGCAGCCGGCATTGCCATCCGGTAGTGCCATACCGTCCATACCCTTGGTAAAGGCCACAAAAGCGATCTTAATGCCTTGAACCTCTTTGATCAGGTAGCCTTTTTCCGCCCGGGCTTCGGCGGCGGTTGCATAAGCGCCCAAAGGTTCTAAGCCGGCACCTTTCAGGGTGTGAATGGTTTTGGCCAAACCGTCCATTCCTTTATAAATGGAATAGGAGTTGGCCAGCTGAACAATATCCACACCGGCAGCATCCAGCGCCTGAGCCAATTCTGCCGGGGCAGAGCGATCTGCTCCGTAGGGAGCGCCGTAAAAATTGCCTTCAAAATTCAAAACCGTAATATCCGCTTCGGATAAAACAGGCAGCACGTCGATAAAGGCGGCGGTGTAATCATAGTCGTTGCCTCCGGCGGCAATGACCTGCTCTGTCACGTTCAGATCACCGGCCGCAGCCAGCCGGATCACCGTATCCGGGAGGGCGGTTGCGTCAGCGGTGGCTTCCACCTGCGCGCCGGATCCAATTCCTTTGGAAATCAGGACAATGGCCAGGGTCAAAACCAGGACGATGGCAAGTCCGATGATGGCAAAACGGATAAGCCGCTTTTTCTTTTGTTGCCGATACTGCTGCCGAAGCGCCCGGCGCTTGCTTAATTCTTCCGGATCAATGGCCATAACACACCCTCCTTTCCGGGATTATGTACCTATTCTACACTATTTTATTCTCTTTGCCAAGTACTAAATCCGTAGTTGCAAGCACAAGCGTTGCGGTGTATAATAAATCTAGGAGTGATCGTATGGGTTTTGAGTTTGAACTGAAGTTCCGGGCAACACCGGACGCGCTGGATAAAATTAAAAAGGCCTACCCCGGAGGTCAGATGATTAAAATGCAAACCACCTATTATGATGATGCGGCCGGAAGCTTATCCGCAAAAAAATATACCTTGCGTAAACGGCAGGAAAATGACCGGAGTGTCTGCACCTTGAAAACCCCCGCCGGAAAACTGGGACGAGGGGAATATGAAACAATGCAGGAAACGATTGAACAGGCGATACCTGCATTATGTAAACTAAGCGGCGTTTCCTTACCCACCACCGGTTTGACAGAAGTTTGCGGTGCAAGATTTACCCGTTATGCCAAGGAAGTGACCCTGGCCGATTGCACCCTGGAAATCGCTGCAGATACAGGGGTGCTGACAGGTGGCGGAAAAGAGCAAAGCTTTTGCGAGGTAGAAGTGGAACTGAAAGCCGGCAGTCCGGCCGCTGTGATCGCTTTCGCCCAGACCCTTGCAGAAATTTATGACTTGACAAGGGAAGAAAAAAGCAAATTCAAACGAGCATTGGAGTTGGCAAAATATGGCAGATTTTGAAACGTTATTTTCCCAATATGATCGGCTGTTTCTGTTTGACACGGAGACCACCGGTTTGGAATATGCCCGGGATGAAATTATTGAGTTTGCTGCGGTAGTGGTGGAAAATCACAGCGGCACAGCAACGATCGTTCAGGAATACGACGAGTTGATCACCTTAAGTCCCGGAAATACTGTGCCGTCCCAAATCGAGGCGCTCACCGGAATTTCCACCGAGGATATTCGCCAAAGAGGAATCCCCAAGGAACAGCTGTGCCGGGACATTGCCCGGATGGTAGAGGGCAATACGTTGCTGCTGGCCTATAATGCCCATTTTGATTTAAGCTTCTTGTACTATCTGCTCCTCAGAAACGGCGATCCCTGTATTCTTAAGGGAAAGGACAAACTGGATTTGCTGACAGTGTATAAGGACCGGAAGCCCTATCCCCACAAGCTCTGCCACGCTATTGAAGCTTACAATCTTTCCGGACAGGTGGTCAACTCCCACCGGGCGGTGGATGATGTGATTGCCACGGTGGCAGTTATGAAAGCGATGGAGCAGGAGAACCCAGACTTGGAACGTTATGTAAACCTGTTCGGCTATAATCCCAAGTACGGCATCTCCGGAAAACCCATTGGCTCGATTACTTATAAACCCCAAAAATTCGACCCACCCCAGCCGCTGTACATAGAACAAAGCAGTTTCATTTGAAATAAAAATAAAATTCCCCCCTTGACAGGAGGGAATTTTTGCTTTATGATAACTGTACTAGTACAGTTGATACACTTCATACAGCAAGGAGGTTTTGTATGGTTCATTTGGATTACCGGGATGCCAGACCCATTTATGCGCAGCTGATCTCCGGGTTTCAGGAGCAGATCAAATCCGGAATTTTGCGCTCAGGTGACAAGCTTCCCTCGGTGCGGGAGCTTGCTGGGCAGCTGGCCATCAATCCCAACACCATTCAGCGCGCCTACCGGGAATTGGAGCAGGGCGGCTGGATCGCCACCGTGGCCGGAAAGGGCTGCTTTGTGTGCCAAGTGCCTCAAAACACAGAAACATCTGACCAGTTGGCGCAGCTGGATAAGCTTGTGGCAAGCTTGCTTTCTGGCGGTGTTACAAAGCAGGAACTGATCGACCGTATCAATAAAGGAGGAAACGGAAATGCTGGAAGTTTGTAATTTGACAAAAACCTTTGGAGATTTCAAAGCGCTGGACGATTTGTCCATGACCGTTCCAAAGGGTGCGGTGTATGGCCTGGTCGGCCCTAACGGTGCGGGTAAGTCCACCGCCATCCGCCATATTACCGGAGTATACCGTCCGGACAGCGGCGGTGTGCTGATGGAGGGTGTGCCGGTGTATGAAAATCCGGAAGCAAAGCTGCGGATGGGATACATTCCGGACGACATTTTCTATTTCCCCTCTGCCAGCATTGAAGATATGTGCCAGTTCTACCGGGGCATTTATCCCCAGTTCGATATGGACTTGTACAACCGGCTGTTTGAGGTGTTCAACCTGCCCAGGAAGTCCCCTATTCGTCGGTTTTCCAAGGGTATGCAGAAGCAGGCAGCGTTTCATTTGAGCATCTGCACTCGCCCGGATTTGCTGATTTTGGACGAGCCGGTGGACGGTCTTGACCCGGTGATGCGGCGGCAAGTATGGAGTCTGCTGCTGTCTGAGGTTGCCCAGCGGGAAACCACCGTTCTGATCTCCTCCCACAACCTTCGGGAACTGGAGGACATTTGCGACCACGTGGGCATTATGGACAAGGGCAAAATGCTTTTGGAGCGCTCGTTGGAGGATATGCAGGGCAGCACTGTAAAGCTGCAAATTGTGGGCGAGATTCCGGAAAACCTGGAAATTCTCCACGAAAGCAGCTCCGGCAGACTGAAAACCCTGGTCGTCCGTGGCTCAGCAGAAGAAATTTCTGCCAAGGTGCAGGTTACAAACCCTGCTTACTTTGATGTTCTGCCCCTGTCGTTGGAGGAGATCTTCATTTACGAATTGGGCGGCGTGGACTACGCAGTGAAAAACATCGTCCTGTGAGAAAGGAGAAGACAATGAAAGGAAAGTATTTCAGCGGCACTGTCCTGAAAAAGGACATCACCCGCTTTGCCCCGATTTGGGGACTTTACACCATCTTTATGCTCATATTCCTCTTCTTTATTTGGGATGAGGGACGCAACGGATTTGCTACCAGTGCGCCGGAGATTATGGCGATGATGGGCGCAATCAACCTTGCCTATGCCGGAATTGCCGCCATTATGCTCTTTGGCGACTTGTTCCAAAGCCGTATGTGCAATGCGCTGCATGCAATGCCCCTTCGCAGAGAGGGCTGGTTTTTGACCCACCTGACCGCCGGTTTGCTGTTTAGTGCAGGTCCGAACCTGTTGGGGGCTGTGCTGGCTGGCTTACTGCTGGAAAGATTGGCATTTTTAGCCTATCTTTGGCTGGCTGTGGCGTGCTTAAGCTATGTGTTCTTCTTTGGTGTTGCGGTATTTAGCTGTATGTGCGCCGGCAACCGGCTGGGCGCTGCGGCAATTTATGCCATTATCAATTTCCTTGCGGTGGTAATTACCTTCTTTGTCCAGGTGTTCTATATTCCGCTGCTTTACGGTGTAGAATTGGATATTTTCCGGTTCTACAGCTTAAGCCCTGTGGTAGCTTTTACCCAAAGCAGCTATGTAAACATTGATTGGAGCAATGAGGAAGCGGTGTTCCGGGGCTTCTACGGAGGCGATTGGCAGCGTTTGTTCATTACCTTTTCCGTGGGCCTGGTGTTCCTGGCATCGGCCGTGCAGATTTACCGGAAGCGGCAGCTGGAGAGTGCCGGTGATTTCGTGGCGGTAAAGCCTGCTGCGCCGATTTTCCTGGTGGTGTATTCTCTGTGCGCAGGTGCTGTGTTGTATCTGATTGCCGATGAGATCACAGAGGGCACAGCAAAGTATCTGTTCCTGCTGGTGGGAATGGCAATCGGTTTCTTCACCGGACAGATGCTTTTGACCCGTCGGGTCAATGTGTTCTGCAAAAAGGTCTTTTTGCAGTTTGGCATTTTGGTCGTGATCTTTGCCTTTTCCTTAAGCCTTACGGCAGTAGATCCCATCGGCATTACCCGGCACGTGCCAAAAACAGAAGATGTGTCTGCGGTGTGGATCAGCCCGCACCCCAACTGGAATTTCCGCAGCGATTATATTCTGACCTTGTCCGAGCCGGAAGAAGTGGCAGAAATCACCCAAATGCACAAGGAAATTGTGTATAATCGTCCTGCTGGCGAAAGTATGACTGTGAATATAAAATACTTCCTCAAATCCGGGGCTGAGTTAAACCGGCAGTATCAAATCAGCGCAGATTCCACCTGGGGCAAGCTGCTGAAGGAGTACTATAGCACACCGGAATGTGTTTTCGGTGCAGAGGATACCTACAAAATGCTGGAAAACACCATTATGATCGAGGGCTGGCCCTATACCAATGAATACGGGCTGCCCTATGTGTCCATCGTTCTGAGAAACAGCCAGCATGAAGAATATTTTGGAGAGCTGGATGATAAGGCAAGTGATAATCAGAGTGTTTTTGGCTTACTGACAGATAAGCGGTTCCACCTGGAGCCGGTGGCTATGGGCCTGGTAGATGCTATCAAAAAAGACTGCGAAGCGGGCAATATGGCGCAAGTCTGGGATTATCACCAGTACGAAAAGGAACTGGGGTATCTGGCCTTTGAATATTATGATTCCTTTGGCGATACCCAACGGCAAACCATTACGATCTTTGCCAGCTGCACAAACACCATTGAATATCTGAAAAGTTTGTCTGTAGATTAAAAAATTGGGACTGCTATTGGCAGTCCCAATTTTTTACTTTGTTTGTTCGCATACCCGATGTATGGGGACAGGCTCCCGGGGCGGGGTGTCCCAGGTGTTGAGTTCCTTGTCCATCCAGACCGTGCCGTACCAGGCGCCAAACTTAAAGCCGCAAGCCGGCAGCGTGGCCACATACCGGTAGCCCACCGCCTGATGAAAGGCGATAGAATCTGCGTTAGCAGTGGTGATGATGGCAAAGACCTTCTTATACCCCTGCTTTTGCAAAAGGTCCTCCAGCGCAGCATATAATTTCTTGCCGATGCCTTGTCCTTTTGCCTGGGGACACAGATAGATGGAGGCTTCTGCGCTCCACTGATAAGCGGTCCGGGAAAAGGGCAAGCTGCCGTAGGCATAGCCCAAAACCAACCCATCTTCTTCCCAAACCAACCAGGGGAATTGGCGGGTGATCTTCAAAAAACGCTGAGTGAAGTCTGCAAGGCTGGGTACGGTGTACTCAAAACTGCAGACGGTGTTTTCAATATAGGGTGCGTAAATTTCCAAAATACGCGGCACATCCTGCACCGTTGCCATACGTATGGCCATAGTATCACTTCCTTGCTCCGGATAGGGTCATTGTACGATAGATCCTGTTTCTCGTCAACCTGTGCAACTGTTATTTTCCATATCAGCGGCTTTTTTGCGGTATCTTGCCAAGGAGGTAAGAATGGAGATCATAGCCAAAACTGAACCAACAGAGGCTCCGTAGGCCTGGGAAATGAAGTTGTACACCAGCCAAAAGGGCGCGCTGCACAGACCGAATTTGCGAAGTTTCTGCTCGTCGTCGCACCATAGGCTGATGACTTGAAAGACTGTTCCGGCAATGGGGATCAGTTCGATCCAATCCCGTTGCAGAATGCTTATGGCAAGACCAATGGCGACCACACCGCAGATCGTAGCCAGGAAAATCCCGGTTGCGTATTTTTTCAGCTTTGGCGCATTTTTCTTGGCAGCCAAAAAGGAGGCTACGGTGGATAAGATATCCATGATCGCACCGGAGAATGCCCCCAGCAAGCAATATTGCAGCACATAGAACATATTGGAAACAAAGGTGACCCAAACGATATGTGTTCGCTTTTTCAGTTGATAGCTTAAAAGATACAAGCCCACAGCCGCAAAGCCAATAAATTGCGCCGCAATCAGCATACCGCACCACCTTCTTGCAAAATTATCTATATACTACCACAAACCCTGCCTTGTTGCAACAAGCTTGCGCTGCACATATAAAAATCTCCCGGAGCAAACCGGGAGATTTTGCTTTTCAAATTTATGCAGCGACATCTTCTGCCAGCTGGAATGTACGCAGCTCGCCATTGAAATCCAAAACAAGGGTTTTTCCGTCACAGCTTTTTACGGTGATCTGGGTAACGGTCTGTTCCGTGGTCTCTTCAAAATCCAGATAGATCGTCTTGCGTTCTTCTTCGTAACGATAGCCCTCGCACAAATCGGCATCGTTGACCGGATCGCCACAAGCGCAGGAATAGCGGAAGCCTCCGTTACCGAGGAAACAGATGGTCTCGATGCAGTTTTCGCTTTCCCTTGTCCAACGGATATCCTCAAAGGCAAGGAAAACCGGGGCAACGGTTTCCTCCGTGGTTTCTACGGGCGCAGTGGTCGCCAGCGGTTCTGTTACCTCCGGCTGACTGCTTTTACAGCCGACCAGTGCAAGGCAAAGGACAATGCACAGCAAGGAAATGACGCATTTTTTCATAATAAAACCTCCTGTTATATCCATCAAAGGTCAATTTAAGCTTACACCACGATCAGCAAAAATGCAAGCCTGAAATATTAAATCGTAATTTCTCCGGCCAGGTTTTGCCGGAAGAGATTGGCGATCTGCTGTTGGTCCATGCCTTGTCCCAAAGCCCACATCAGCTTGGTCATAGCGGCTTCGGAAGTCATATCCCGCGCCGGGATGACACCCAGCTCCAAAAGCTGCTTGCCCACCTGATAGACCTGAAGATCGGCGCTGTCATACAGACATTGGGTGGTGACCACCACGCTGATGCCGCTGTCTACCGCATTGCGAATACCTTGCAGACCACGGTTCAGCACCGTCATTCCGCCCAAACCAAAGGCTTCAATGACGATACCCTTGTACCCAAGGCCTTTCAATGCGTGGAAGATTTCCGGAGAAAGGCCGGGGGTCAGCTTCAATAAGAATACCGTCTGGCTGATGTTGTCTACCAGCTGCGGCGGCTGTTTTGCCGGGGGGACGGCTTTTGGGTTGAGAACCAAGCCGTTGCTGCTGACCTGTGCCACATAACGGGCATTTACGCTTTCAAAGGCGGAGAAGTTGGAGGCCCGAACCTTCACAGCCCGGCAACCCAGCATCACTTTCCGGTCAAAGGCTACAAAAACACCGGGCTGCCCGGAGGCGGCCATAGCAAAGGCAGTGCGCAAATTGTCCGGCCCGTCAGACAAAAGGTCTGTCAGGGGAAGCTGAGAACCGGTAAACACCACCGGCTTATCCAATCCCGGCAGCATAAAGGTTACCGCCGAGGCGGTGTAGGCCATGGTATCGGTGCCGTGGGAGATCACGATGCCGTCGTAGTTGGTTCGTTCCCGGAAAACGGTCTGGGCAATCAGTTGCCACTCCGCCGGGCGAATATTGGAAGAGTCCAGGCACATCACATCCCGGACGGTTATATCATAAAAACCACGCAACTGCTCCAGAGCAAACTGCATAACCCCGGAATTTTGGGGCTCCAGCCCTTGTTCACCGGAGGTACAGGCAATGGTGCCGCCGGTAGTCAGCAGCAGAATGTGTTTCTTGTCCATAAAATCACCTCCAAGCAGTTTTGCGGAAACTATTCCTCCAAAAGAGCGAGTGCTTTTTGATATTTTTCTTTTCTGGAAAGTGCTTTATCGTCAATACGGTCTAATCTGGTTAAGTCAGAATTGTGCTTCAGATCTGCCAACTTGACCGCTTTTGCAATGGGATTTTCTTTGATTTTACGGACATAGTCCATATAGTCAACGTTATCATCGTGCGTCATTAAGGCGATCGCATCGGTAATTGGTTTTGCAAATCCCATCTTCGTCAAATCTGCAATGGTATAGGCGGCATCTTCGACGATGTCGTGCAACAGCGCAACGACGGTTGTTTCCTCTGTTTCCATTTGCTCTGCCAAATGATAGGGATGGAAAACGTAGGGCAACCCACTTTTGTCTAGTTGTTCCTTGTGTGCTTCAAAGCATAATTTCATTGCCTTTTTTGTTTGTTCGGTATATAGCATAGTATCACTCCTTTTGATTATTATAATCGTAACAACAAGCATTTGCAATACAAGAAAAACCTCCCAACAAATTGGGAGGTAATTCGCTTGCACATCAGACCGTAAAAAGGGGGATATGGAAAATCTATATATTTCTCATTAATTGACAACGTTTGTCCGTCGTGATAGTATAAAGAAAAAAGAAAAGAGGCGCGCTGATGTATACAAATGATGACGAATACTATTTCGATGAATATACACTAATTGCAAATTCGAAACAAAACTTCGAGAATTTCAAGAACCAAAATCCCACTTACTTAGGTGCTCTTAATGATTATATAAGCCATCTATATACTGTTTACACCTACCTGTATAAGAAAAATTTCTATAAGATCGAAAATGACCCGGCGCTTTTTGAAACTTCGCGCCGCCTCGGGTTTGGTCTGCTTATGCGCCATGCGCTGGAAGTGATCTCCATTGATGTATGCACCAAAAACAGCATTGATATCGGCGGAAAAAGTGTGTACGAGAGGCTTTCAATGTTGCGGGGACAAATTCTTCCGGATTATGATCAACATATGGAATCTGTGCTTTCAAATGTGCTGAGTGCAACAAATACAGTCGCGCATCCTCATATCATCAGCCCCGGAGTTTCTTTTGCGGCGCTTGAAAGTCTTTATCGCACTTCCTTTAGAGCGATTATCGCAAGGCAAATCCTGCGAACAGACAAAAAGAACATCAAAAAATATCTTCAGCAGGTGCAAAAAGAATTAGATACATTTAACATTCGTGAAACGTTTCCCCATATCTTAATCCGGGGCTGTTTGATCCGGCAACTTACCGAATGTATCACGAACCTTTGGTGTTTCAATCTATCCATTTTGCCCACAGATGCTTCGGTCGAGGGAAATTACATAGATTTGCGGACTGCGCAATACAATTTGCGTTGCATTGTCCAAAACAACAACACCACGGCTTTCGGAAAATCTTCCCTTAACCTTAATATGGTAAATTCGCTTCATAACCTCAAAAACACATCCAATGCTTTTATGCATGTAAACTCTGGGGACCTGAACTTTTCCAACATTAAAAAAGCCGGCCAAACAATACAGTTCCTGTACCCTGATGTTTTTATGGAATGTTCCCCTTGTATAAAATTTGATAAATCCAGTCAGGATTCTACACCTGTGGTTGCGACAATTCTTTGCGGCCTTCTGGGCTGGACCGGCGCGCACCATTTTTACGTAGGCAACATCCTCAAAGGAATTCTTTATTTGCTGACTTGCGGTTGCTTCTTATTTGGTCCGTTATATAATCTGAACCAGCTTCGCCGGGGCACGTTCGTCTCCAAAAAAAGAGGCGCGCTGGTGAAAACACGCTGGTCCACAATCCTCGCTTACATATTTATGGCATTGCATATTTATCTGCTGTATCGGACATTGTTCTGATCAAACTTCTTTAAATAGAAAAGTGTCTAAGGAGAAACAGATGGTTAAACAGGCATTTCTTCGCGCAAACATTCCTTTTTCTTTTACAGATGTGGATGTTTTCTGCGAAAATTTTACGCAAAAAGCGGAAAACGATGGTTGGAAAAAACAAGCACTGCAAGGTAATAATCTTTTAAAACATATTAATACTTCTTTTGCGCATAATGTTGTGGGTTTTTCAAAAGCGTGTGATAATCTAACCTTTGTAATTCACCTGGATGATCCGAATAATCCAACCATTAAGCACCATTATCCAACAACGATCAGCCAGCTGCAAGTATATTGCTTCGATACCGGCATTGGCTTTTTCACATTTCATATTCCCTACAAGGATGTAGATGATTCTGTGATTATAAATACTTGCCCGGTTCTGCACAGTTCAGCCCATCAAAAAAGCGGAAATCAAGGAATCCCGCTTACAAAAGAAAATGTACAGACGTATCTTAGTAATATTGCCGCGGAAAACCTTGCTGTTTTGTTTGACGAGGGGGTTTTGCTGTTCCCAACGCTCAATGACATCAGTTTGCGGAGAATCAATATGTTTTCTGCGGGTCTGTGCGAGAAAAACGATGATAATCGCGCAAATACCAAGCTGTGTTATTGTCTTGCAAATGCATACGACAATCGGGAGAAATCCTTTGTAGAAGATGAAAACCAATTTTATCACCAGCAGGATTATATCTGTTGGGGCTTTTCAAAGCGTGGTTGCTCGGTTGTTGCAAATCTTACCGGTCTGCCAATTAATGATCAGTTCTTAACAGAACGCTGGTTATCTTCTGTTGAAAGCAACTATTTTTACCTCTATTTGCTGGTGCTGCATGAGAAATTTGCAATTTACAACTTTTTGAATGACATTGCAGAAGACCCTGATAAGAGCGAACTGAAAATCAACCAAAAAGCATTGCTGGATTTCCGGTCCAAACATATATTTTCGATTGTTTCAGATGAGCAACATATTCAGCGGGTATACGAAAAAATTAAACAGGCAAACAACACCGACGACTTATATCCGGAACTCATTGATCAGCTGCAGCAAATGTTTGATCACACCCAATATCAGTCAAACAAGTCTAACGAGTTGATCAACCGCAGAATCAGTCTTATTTCTGCTGCGATTGGCGCGGTTTGTTCCGTATCCATTATTTTTGACACCGCTGACTTGTTCTCCACGCGTGGATACACGCTTGGATTCAACTCTATTGGAAATATGTGCTTTACCGGCACGATTATTTTTGAGGTCGTTCTTTTCATAACTGTTCTTATTTTGGTTCTATGTTCTAACCGCAAAAAAAAGATAAAAAAATCAAAACGCCCGCAAAAATCATAACATTCCTTTAGATGCACCTAAAAACGAACACCCCGCTGATTATTCAGCGGGGAGCTTTTTTATAGAATAGCGGCCTGTGGTGCTATCAGCAAAAGAGGAAAATTAAACTTATGTGCCAGATTCCGTCTTTTGCTATGAGCGCCTAATGCACCAATCTGTCCGGGGCGCAAAGGGCGCAATTTGCTGTTGCACTATATTTTTTCCGTGGTATAATAAAAAATGACAAAAATTATATCGCGAGGGACGATTTATGGCGACAATTTTGAACATTCATGGCTACATAACCATGAGGGACTGCCTGGACGAAATTCGCAGATATGTGGAGGTATGTGCTTATAAGGCCCTGTGCGCCGCAGCCTCCCCAACCAACGACCCCAATGACGAGTCCTGGTATCCGGCCTTTTTGGATGAAGAACGGAAAATCAAAAAGGAAATGGAGATCGCGCTGGAGGAAGCAGCCAAAACAAAGCAGAAGGTTTATCCGGACAGACCCATTCCTTTGCGCAGTCCCGGTTCCCAGTCTCACCAAAACAAATGCAAGGTTGAAACCGACGCGGAGGGTTTTATTCTCAACTGTAAAGACCTGGATATGCAGGCCTTTATGAAGGTCTTTTTCTACCGGGAGCGTTATCGGGAAAAGCTGGTACAGACCTTTGGAATTGCAGAAAAACATATTTTCAAAAGAACCTGCGAAGACCTGATTACTTACCGTAACGCCGAGTTTGCTCACAAGCCGGTAGAAGAGGCGGAAAGGGAATTGGCCGGCCTGATGCCGGAGCAAGAGCAGAAATTGATAGACCAGTACAACCAAAATATTGTGTTGTTCTTCAAATTTCTTCGCTTTTTCCCAAATTTCAGCGCCGAGCCGGGTGCTACCGAAGAGCAATCCTATTATAATCGCGCCCATAGCAGATGGTGTGAGGCGAATAAGAAGCTGCACATGGAAGAAGTGGCGTTGGAAACGGTTATCCAACGGGAAAATCTGGCGATTACGGTGCAAAAGCTGGAAGATATTTGCGAAAAATGCGGTGTTCCCGTGTTCATTCTGGACGGCAAGCGCCTTCTGATAACCGATGATTACAACAAGACGGTAAAACCGATTTGCGCTATGGCGCAGGTTCTGCTCCAGAGTGATATAGACCAGTTCACAAATGCCGAAATGAAAAAAGAACTGGAAAAGGCCCGCGTTGCGGCCCAGATTTCCCAGTCGAAAATGGCCAACGAGCTGGAAATCTCCCGGGTCAAGGAAAGCAGTAACCGCAAGCATTTTGGTATGGTAATAGGCCTATGCGTTGCATTTATCGGGATCCTTGTGGTTTTATTGCTGGCGCAGCTGGGTCGCGACAACGGCAACAAGACACCCGAAATCACCCCGTCCAGCCAAATCCAGCAAACCCAGCAAACTCAGTCCGAGAGCAATGTTACCGAAAGCAGTAATGGAGATAATTCCAATACTGGCGATGATTTGATTCCGGACTATGACGGACCTGTATTTATCAGCGGTACCGGCTCCTATGCAGGTCTGACCTTCCAGGTCAACCAGATGAAGGCTAGCGGCATCCTGATTAACTATACCAACACCGATACCTGCGATTATTGCTTAGGTTGGGTGGGTGGCTCCCAGGTGGATGTGAAAACCTCGGTTGGCACCTTTGCTGTATCCACCGGCAACGGAAATCAGAAGCTTTTGGCCAATTCCAGCGGCGCCTTTTCCATCAATATGGGTCAGGAGCTGATGGGACAGGTCCTGTCCATCACCGTGCGAGATATTAGACCCTTGTCTGCCTCGGGCCTGCCCCACGGCCAAAGCTGCACCATTGAAATCCCCATTCAGGAAGGCAATCCCACCTCGCCCAACGCTGTGACCTCCAAGTTTATCCGGGGCCAGGTCGAACATGGTGGTTTGAAGCTGACTGTGGACCAAAAGCTTTCCAGAGGCATTCGCGTCCAGTACGAAAATGACGATACCAAGGCGTATAGCCTTGGCTGGGTGCAAAAGGCCCAGGTTACAATCAAAACTTCCGACGGAAAAGTGGAAGGCTCTGTGGCCGAAAATAGCTGCAAGATTGAGAAGGACGCAACCGGCACTTTTGTGATTGAGGTTGCCGGAGAAATCACTGGCACCGTGGAGGAAATCGTCATTCATAATGTCAATGTGCTTATGAGCAATGGCTTGCCCAACTTTAAGCAAAAGGACGGAAACATCACGATCCCCATCACCCAAACCGAGGAATAAGCGCACGGAGAAAAAACAATTCAAAAAAGATCGCCACCCAGTCGGGTGGCGATTTTTTTTGTTAGCAATTAGCCCTTGATGGGGAGCGAGCCGACTGCCGCCGGTGGCGGGAGGAAAGAGGCGAGCGAGTGGCCGCGGTCGACAGATGCCAAGGAGCGTCGCCGACGCAGGCATATGTCGGGCACCGCAACAGGAAGCCTGTGGCGCTATCCGCAAAAGAGGGAGATTAAATGAATCTTTAAGAAGCCGCTTGTGCAATATTTGAAAACTGGTTTCCACCCTTTGTAATTGTAAATGTAATTGAGGATTCTCCGCTTGGTATCATATTTCCACCCATCATTCCGCCTTTGTTATCTGGCGGTGTCATACCTTCTGGCATTTCTCCGTTGGGCATTTCGGGTCTTTCACCTTGTGGGAATTCTCCGTTGGGCATTTCGGGCCTTTCACCTTGTGGAAATTCTCCGTTCGGTTTTTCGGGTCTTTCCATACCCTCTGGCATTTCGGGAGGGGTGCCCTGTTCACCATTCGGCATTTGTGGTCTCTGTCCCTGTGGCATTCCGCCCCCAATATTTTGAGTTTTACTTCCAGATAATTGAGTTGTTCCTTGCCAGAATGTATAGTCATCGGGGATAATTTCGCTTCCTGCAACAATTAAGTAAGTGAAAGCATTCATAGGAGCATACTCGCCAACAACTTTACCAGCAGAATTTTTAAGGGTGTATGTTTCGCTGCCTTTTTGACGACTTACAAAATTGAATACAGCATAAGTTTGATTGCCGCCAGCAATGTGGTCGAGCATATTTCCTGAAGCAATTACTTTACCACCGTTAATATAAATGCCCTTATCAGAATCGATACCTGCATCACCGCTTGAAGAACAAGCCTGTGCGGTAATTGTTCCACCATTGATTACAAGCCAACCATTTGAGTCAATTCCATCACCCTCACCCGTGTTGCCGTCGCAAAGAATATTGAGTGTACCTCCATTCATAGTGGTGACAGACACATTATCCTCGTTGGTATTAATTCCATCGTTGCCCGATGTGATATTGATAATACCGCCATTTATCGTAAGGTGAAGTTCAGTATCAAGGCCTTCGTTTTCGGCTTTTATGTTTAATATACCTGTTCCTTGATCTCCACCGTTTATGTTCATTGTTTTCTTTGAGTAGAAAGCACCGTCATACTTGTGAAGTTTCTTACTATCCACAACCTCTTTTCCGTCTTCACTCAATTCATAAGATTTGTAAATTTTGGCGACATAAGAACCGTTGATATTGTTTTCAGTACCGTCGGCAATAATCACATTTGCACCTGCATTTTTAGTGTCAACATCTTTTGTTGCTGTTTCTTCATCACTGTTTGAACATTCGTATACATTATAAAAAATGATAGCAGGTGCAACCTTACAAGTAATATCAACATTATTAAGAATCAGTGTTACTACTGCATTGGGGTCTGTTTCTGCATCTTCACCCAGGTCGATTGCTATTTGCCCCAGAGAGAGTGTTCCACTCAAGATATATCTGCCTGGCTTTGTAATGTGAACAACAGTATGTGCATCTGCTTCACTTTGTTCGTGTTCGTCTTGCTTTTCTCCCTCACCATAGGTGAAATCTTGTCCTGCAAGATAAAACACAATGTCATTGGCAGAATAAACCGCCTGTGTAGCATCACTTGTAATCTCTTGTCCGTCAACTGTAATTTTGTTATCGGACAAGTTGATTTGAGTTCCTTCATTTTTTTGTTCGTTAGAACGACAACCCGAAAGCAAAAGGGTTAACACCACAAAACACGCTAATATTTTTTTCATATTGCACCTCGATGAACTATAATATGATGTTTTTATTGTAACATATTTACATATAAAAAAGTGAACTGATTGTAAAAAATCGCCCTGCCGAGAGTTCGGCAGGGCGATAAGTTTGCTTTATAAATCTAATTACTTAGATTCTTTGATTGCAGCCTGCGGTGCTATGCACAAATGAGGAAATTAACCGTTTACATTGTAATGGGCATTCATTTTGTTCACGGCCTTAAACATTTTATGCAGATAAACGAAAGGACCAACAACAATCAAACTGCCCAACACATTCCAAAGCCAAAAGTCAGTTGCACTGAAGCTGTATGCGATGCCGCGTCTGTTTAATTCTGCGCCAATACGGTTGGAGATTCTATGATACCAAACGATTCCTGCAATACCAAATGTAATAGGAGCAACAATGAAGGTCAAAAGGCAGTAATGCATAGTTTTCTTTCCGTCATATCTTGAAGCAACAATATTGATATCGTTAGAAACTGCTGACATAACAACCAAGGGATAAATGCCAAAAGTAATCAACGAAAGCAAAATGGTTTTAAGTAATCCTTTATTTGTCTTAAGTTGACCAACGGGGGCAGTTGTTACAGTGTTTTCCATAGTAAACATCCTTTCTTTTGACTAGAAAATATGAATTTTTTGTTAACTAGTCTATTTGTAGTATATCAATACTACTATAATACGTCAATAAAAATTGACAAAAATCCCCACCGAATGCTCGGTGGGGATTCGTTATTGGGTTAAATCTTAGCCCTTGATGGCGGCCTGGGCAGCAGCCAGACGAGCGATGGGCACACGGAAGGGAGAGCAGGACACGTAGTCCAGGCCGATCTTGTGGCAGAACTCCACGCTCATGGGGTCGCCGCCGTGCTCACCGCAGATACCGCAGTGCAGGCTGGAACGGGCGGCCTTGCCCTTGGACACAGCCATCTCCATCAGCATACCCACACCGATCTGATCCAGCTTGGCGAAGGGATCGTTCTCGTATATCTTGGTGTCGTAGTAAGCGTTCAGGAACTTGCCTGCGTCGTCACGGCTGAAGCCGAAGGTCATCTGGGTCAGGTCGTTGGTGCCGAAGCAGAAGAACTCAGCTTCCTTGGCGATCTCTTCGGCGGTCAGACATGCACGGGGGATCTCGATCATGGTGCCGACCTCGTAGCGCAGCTCGATACCGGCGGCAGCGATCTCGGCGTCAGCGGTCTTGACCACAACGTCCTTGACATACTTCAGTTCCTTCACATCGCCAACCAGAGGAATCATGATTTCGGGAACCATGGTCCAGTCGGGATGATTCTTCTTGGTGTTGATGGCGGCGCGGATGACTGCCTTGGTCTGCATAGCAGCGATTTCGGGATAGGTGACGCTC
>JAZQWQ010000095.1:0-10422 GCA_045632385.1 Faecousia sp. | reverse complement strand
CTGGCAACTACCAATTACTTGTCCACCGTTCCGGAATATTTGGAAAACATCGAAAAAATCCGGAAAGCCATGGCCACCCCCGAGGGCAAAAACATTGCCGGTATTTATATGGAAGGCCCTTACATCAATCCCAACTTCGGTTCTGAAAGCCACTTAAACCCCTGGACAGGTGGTGTTCTTCCGGAAGATTACGAGCCTTTGCTGGAAGCCGGTGCCGATATCATTCGTGTATGGACCTTAGGCCCGGAGCGTGAGGGCATTGAGGAGTTTGTTAAGGCTGCTAAGAAGGCCAATCCGGAAGTGAAGTTTACCGTGGGTCACTCTCAGGCCTCCCCTGCCCAGATTGAAAAGCTTGTGCCTTACGGTCTGTGCCTGGGTACGCACCACACCAATGCCACTGGTGATCTGCCCAAATACCCGGAGTGCCGTGGTGTGTGCGTGGATGAAACCGTCAACTACAACAATGCCATTTATGCAGAGCTGATTTCTGACAGTATGGGCATTCACGTTGACCCCTATATGCAGCGCTTGATTCGGAAGATCAAGGGCGATGACAAAATTGTTCTGATTTCGGATCAGACCAATGCCCGTTTGGAGAATCCTCCTGGATTTGAGCACGTGAGGGACATCAATTTCACCTATATGGCAAACGGTGGTATTGATATTTCCGGTTCAAAGCTGACGCTCAATGTAGCCTGCCGGAACTATATGAAGCACACCGGCGCTTCCATTGTAGACGCGTTCAAGGTTGCATCCTACAACCCGGCCAAGGTGGTGGGTCTAAATGACCGTGGTGAGATCCGGGTAGGTCTTCGTGCTGATTTGGTTCTTGTGGATATTAAGATGAACGTTCAAACCGTCATTTTTGATGGAGAAGTTCAGAAATTCTAATTCGTTACAAAAATATCGCCCCATTTGCTAAGCAAATGGGGCGATATTTTTCACGTCTGATTATTTGCCAACCTGAACTCTCCAGCCCAGAGTATCTTCCAACTTTCCGGTCTGGATGCCGGTGATGGTTTCGTACAGCTTCAGGCTCAAAGGACCGGTGGTGCCATCGCCGATGGTCATCACATCGTCCTTATAGCGAAGCTTGCCAACAGGAGAGATAACTGCAGCTGTACCGGTGCCGAACACTTCTTCCAAAGTGCCGTCCTTCTGGGCCTGCAGCAGTTCTTCCGCAGAAATCTTACGCTCTTCTACTTCATAACCCCAGGACTTGCACAGCTGGATGGTGGAGTCACGGGTAATACCGGGCAGGATAGAACCGCTAAGGGCCGGGGTAACCACCTTGCCGGCGATCTTGAAGAAGATGTTCATTGCGCCCACTTCTTCAATATACTTACGGTCTACACCGTCCAGCCACAGAACCTGAGAGTAGCCAGCATCGTGTGCCTTCTTTTGGGCGATCAGACTGGCTGCATAGTTACCGCCGGTCTTGGCAAAGCCAATACCGCCACGGACAGCACGAACGTACTCGTCCTCAATCCAAATACCCACAGGTGCCAAACCGCTTTCGTAGTATGCACCACTGGGGGACAGGATGACCATAAACAGATAGGTCTTAGAGGGCGCAACACCCAGGAACTCATCGGTTGCGATGATAAAGGGACGAATATACAAAGAAGTACCAGGCTCAGTGGGGATCCAGTCACGGTCCACATCCACAACAGCGCTCACTGCCTGGACAAAGTCCTCAACAGGCAGCTGGGGAATGACCAGACGGTCATTGGTAGCGTTGGTACGCTTTGCATTCATATCGGGGCGGAACAGGAATACCTTGCCGTCTTCGCCCTTATAAGCCTTCAGGCCTTCGAACATTTCCTGGCCGTAATGGTAAACCATCGCAGC
Source organism: Faecousia sp. (assembly GCA_045632385.1). GTDB lineage: Bacteria > Bacillota > Clostridia > Oscillospirales > Oscillospiraceae > Faecousia. Next base: position 8,571 of record JAZQWQ010000095.1, on the reverse strand, counting down.
AGGAGAAAGGCTGATATTGTGGAAGGGCTCGATACGGGGATCGTGCCAACCCTTGCCTTCTGTGTAGTTCATCACAAACATATGGTCTGTGAAGATCTTGCCAAAGCCAAGCTTCTGACCGGCAACCGGCTTCTGCTTCGGCTCAGTAGTTTTTGTAATCTTGATGTCCAACATCAAATCATCTCCTTAGTAATCATAACCGGCCTGCAAAGCCTGGCAGTTGACGTCGATCAAATTTGCTTTCTTTGCAGGAATGAATGCTTCCAAAGTGGCCTTGCAGCCTTCAAAGGAAACCGCATCACATTCCTTCATCACCTTACCCATCAGCACCATGTTGGAAAGGGTCGCAAAACCGGCATCCTTGGCGATCTGAGTTGCGGGGATGTAGTGTACCTTTACATCGGTACGCTCTACCTTTGCATCGATCAAAGTGGAATCAATGAAGATCTGGCCGCCGGGAACGACAGCATCCACGAACTTCAGAAGTGAAGGCAGGTTCATTGCCACCAGCACATCCGGGTTCGTGATAATGGGAGAACCAACAGGCGTGTCGGAAATGACAACAGAGCAGTTTGCAGTGCCGCCACGCATTTCAGGACCATAAGAAGGCAGCCAGGAAACCTGCTGGTCTTCTGTCAGGCCCTTATAAGCCAAGAACTTACCGGCAAACAGAACACCCTGTCCACCAAAGCCGGCAATGAGGATTTGTGTCGTCTTCATATTACACTTCCTCCTTTGCGGCAGATCTGTCTTTATACACACCCAAGGGGTAGTAAGGCAGCATATCGCTCTCCACCCACTCCAGAGCCTGCTGGGGCGTCATACCCCAGTTGGTAGGACAAGCGGAAACTACTTCCACAAGGCTGAAGCCCTTGCCTTCCATCTGGTTCTGGAATGCCTTCTTAATCGCCTTCTTGGCGGCATTGACATTCTTGACATTGTTTACCGCCACGCGGGTAATATACTCAGGGCCTTCCAGGGTTGCCAGCATTTCGCTGACACGAATGGGCCAACCGCAGTGCTTCACGTCACGGCCATAGGGGGATGTCTGGGTCACCTGACCAGGCAAGCTGGTGGGCGCCATCTGACCGCCGGTCATACCGTAAATGGCGTTGTTGACGAAGATCACGGTGATATTTTCGTTTCTTGCAGCAGAGTGTACGGTCTCTGCCATACCGATGGAAGCCAGGTCGCCGTCACCCTGATAGGTAAAGACGATATTCTCCGGACGGCAACGCTTGATGCCGGTAGCCACTGCAGGGGCTCTGCCGTGGGCAGCCTCGATCATATCGCAAGCAAAATAGTCATAAGCCATAACTGCACAGCCAACAGGAGCAACACCGATGGCCTTGCCTTCAATGCCCAATTCGTCCATTGCCTGAGCAACCAGACGGTGAATAATGCCGTGGGGGCAGCCGGGGCAGTAATGCAAAGGTGCATCGGTCAGTGCCTTCGGCTTTTCAAATACTACAGCCATCTTAGAACTCTCCTTTCTGTGCTTTCCGCAGGGATTCCAGCACCTCGTCGGGGCTGGGGATCATACCGCCGCAGCGGTTGCAAAGGGCAACAGGCTTCTTACACTGGGTTGCCAGACGTACATCTTCGATCATCTGACCCATGCTCAGCTCCACGCTGACAAAGCCCTTGACCTTGTCTGCTGCCTTGTTCAGAACCTCTGTGGGGAAGGGCCACAGGGTGATGGGACGAATGAGACCGGCCTTGATGCCCTCATTTCGGGCAGCAACCACCGCATTCTTGGCAACACGGGAAGCAATACCGAAGGCAACAACGCAGATTTCTGCATCGTCCATCATATACTCTTCCCACATCTGCTCATTTTGCTCAACTGCCTTGTACTTTTCAAACCGTTCAAAGTTGGTCTTTTCCAGCTGGTCGGGCTGCAGGTACAGGGAGTTTACAATATTGTGAGGACGCTTACCCTCGGTGCCGGTGAGGGCCCAGGGCTTTTCATAGGTTTCGACTTCCGCATCTTCAAAGGAGATCGGCTCCATCATCTGACCGATGGTGCCGTCCGCCAAAATCATTGCGGTCATACGGTACTTATCTGCCAGATTAAAGCCTTTAATGGTCAGGCTTGCCATTTCCTGCACGGAAGCAGGGGCCAACACGATTGTTTTATAGTCGCCGTGACCACCACCCTTGACAGCCTGGAAATAGTCAGACTGGGAGGGCTGAATGCCGCCCAGGCCAGGGCCGCCACGCTGGACGTTGACCACAAAAGCAGGCACGTCAGAACCGGCAATATAGCTCAGTCCCTCTTCTTTCAAAGAGATTCCGGGACTACTGGAAGAAGTCATTACACGCATACCGGCTGCGGCTGCGCCGTAGACCATATTGATGGATGCGATCTCACTTTCTGCCTGCAGGAATACGCCGCCAATCTTGGGCATCTTCTTTGCCATATATGCAGCGATCTCTGTCTGGGGTGTGATGGGGTAACCAAAGTAATGACGGCAACCGGCACGGATTGCAGCTTCTGCAATGGCCTCATTGCCTTTCATAAGTACACGTTCTGCCATATTCTCTCTCCTTACTTTTCCACAGTGATAATGCAGTCGGGACACATCGTGGCGCAGAATGCACAGCCGATGCACTTGTCAGGCTCTGCCATTTCTGCGGGGGAATAACCCTTCTGATTGATCTTGTCGGTGGCGATCACCAGGCAGCCCTTGGGGCAAGCGCTGACGCACAGACCGCAGCCTTTGCAAAGATCCGTTTTGAATGTTAACTTTGGCATTTTTCTTCCTCCTTAAATCGTAGGTAATGCAAAATATTTTTCCTGCAATTCCATTGCCAGCACCGGAGCATTCAGTTCCGGCAAGGTCTCAGCAACGGAGCGTTCAGCAGTATGGATCCAAAGAGGCAGGCCGCTGAGTTTGCAGAGTTTATCAATATAGGCAACAGAGCCGGTAATCACTTCCCCATCGGTTTCTTCTGCCAAATTGGAGTTGTTGACGATGCAGGTAAAGTTCAGGCCACAGGCGCTTTCAATTTCTCTCATAATTTCCAGCGCATCCTCCGGGGTACGGGTCAGAGGTCGGCAGCAGTTGGCAACGAAAGCCATCCGGTAATCGTTTTCTGCCAGGATATCCGGCACAAACCGTCCCAGGGCATACGCGCCCCGGTCGTCGCCACCGATATCCATAATGCCGTAAACACTTTTGTCCCGAACCAGCCGGTAACTCTCCGCCGGCAGCGCCGGCAGGTCTACATTGGAGTTGGCATACTGGGGGGAAATCAGGTCAATGCCCGCTTTTTCCAGCACCTTGGCGCTATCCTTGGTGCGAAAATAGGGGTTGACGATATCCAGGTCCGCAATGCAGACCTTCTTTCCTTCCCTTGCCAGATACAGGGCATAATTTACGGCAATATTGGTTTTACCGCTGCCGTAATGCCCGGCAAATAAGGTTAAACGTTTATGTTCCATAATTAAAGCTTCTTACGAATGATCTTACCGCTAACAGTCTTGGGCAGACTTTCTTTGAATTCCACAATACGGGGGTACTTGTAAGGTGCGGTACGGCTCTTAACATACTCCTGAATCTCTTTCTTCAATGCGTCCGTACCCTCTGTGCCCTTCACCAGCACGATGCTGGCCTTGACGACCTGGCCACGAACCTCGTCCGGAGCAGCTGAAACGCCACACTCCAGAACATAAGGCAGTTCCATAATGACGTTTTCGATCTCGAAAGGTCCGATCCGGTAACCGGAGGACTTGATCACATCGTCGGCTCTGCCCACATACCAGAAGAAGCCGTCCTCGTCCTTCCAGGCCAGGTCGCCGGTATGGTAATAACCGTCCCGCCAGGTTTCGGCGGTCACTTCTTCATTGCCCTCGTAGCAATAGCTCAGACCGCAGGGCAAGCCGTTTTGGATGTTGACACAGACTTCACCGGGTTCACCGGCATCCACCTCGTTGCCCTCTGCATCCAAAAGATGTACGTCGTACAGCGGCACAGGCTTACCCATAGCGCCAAACTTATGGCTGTCGCCTGCCAGGTTGCCGATCATCAAGGTGCTTTCAGACTGACCGAAGCCTTCCATGATCTTCAGACCGGTAGAAAGCTCAAACTGACGGAACACTTCCGGGTTCAGTGCCTCACCGGCGGTAGATGCGTGTTCAATAGAACTTAAGTCATAGCCGGAAAGATCCTGCTTGATGAGCATACGGTACATGGTAGGCGGAGCGCAGAATGTGGTGATCTTATGCTTTGCAAACATCGGCAAGATCTTTGCGCCGTCAAAACGGTCAAAGTCATAGACAAACACCGCTGCCTCGCACAGCCACTGGCCGTAAAGCTTGCCCCAGGAGGACTTTGCCCAGCCGGTATCGGAAATGGTCAGGTGCAAGCCATCGGGATTGACCTGGTGCCAGTATTTCGCAGTAATAAAGTGTCCCAAGGGGTACTTGTAGTTATGGGCGGCCAGCTTGGGATAGCCGGAAGTACCGGAGGTAAAGAACATCAGCATAGGCTCACTGCCGCAAGGCGCATCTTCTGCTCTTGCGAAGTGAGAAGAATACATCGTATATTCTTCGTTGAAGTCGTGCCAGCCCTCACGGCTGCCGCCGACCAGGATCTTATGCTCCAGCATGGGGCTGTTTGCAGCAGCTGCATCCACGGCATCGGCCACATCGCCGTCAGCCGTGCAAAGAATGGCTTTCACATTGCCTGCCTGGAAACGATAGGTAAAGTCTTTTTCCAGCAGCTGATTGGTTGCAGGAATACCGATTGCGCCCAGCTTATGCAGACCCAGAATTGCAAACCAGTACTGATAGTGGCGCTTCAGCACCAGCATTACCCGGTCACCACGCTGGATGCCCAAAGCCTTAAAGTAGTTGGCACAACGGGCGGACTCTTTCATAATGTCCTTAAAGGTAAACCGGCGCTCGGTCATATCCTCCGCAATATGGAGCATTGCCAGCTTGTCCGGCTTCTGCTGACCCAAAGCATCCACCACATCAAAGGCAAAGTTGAACTTCTCCTCGTTCTTAAAATCGATAGCTGTCAGCTTGCCATTTTCCACAGTGGGAATAATAAAGTTATGATAGACACGGGGCTGAGAATCGGCAGCCTTCAGCGCGACTGCCTGAGTTGCCACAGCAGCTGCCTGCTCACCTTCACGGGCAGCAGAGTTACTCAGCACGATGGCATAGAAAGCACAATCCTCACCCTCTGCCGCAATCATACCGTGGGGTTTGGAAGAGTCATAGTAAATGGTATCGCCGGGGTGAAGGATCTCCGTATGGTCGCCCACCTGAATTTTCAGGTGGCCACGGATCACAATGTCGCATTCCTGACCCTCGTGGGTGATCAGTTCGATCTGGGCATCGGGAGTATACTTTACTTCCATATACAGCGGCAGCGCAATACGGTTGCGGAAGTCTGCCGCCAGGTTGAAGCCCAGCATATTATGCGCTTCTTCGATCCGCTGTCCCTCGCCCTTACGGGTCAGCGCATAGGAACGCAGCTTGGGGCTGCGACCCTCCAGCAGGTCGCCCATATCCACGCCGAAGATCAACACGCAGCGATACAGGAAGGCAATACTCATATTACGGCTACCCTCTTCGCACTGGACATACTCCTCTACGCTCAGGTCGGTACGCTTTGCCATTTCCTCTACGGAAATACCGGAGATCAAACGTAGTTCCCGGATCCGTCGGGCAGTTTCTTTAATTTTGCTGTTGATATCGGTCATAGGGTCCCACCTCGAATTCTGTAATTAAGTAATTATACTAAATTTAGTAAAGTGTTGTCAATATATGTCGGGCTTTTTACAGCTTATTCCGCATAATTTTTCCGGAGATCGTCTTGGGCAGCTCCTTACGGAACTCCACAATACGGGGATACTTGTACGGTGCCGTATGATTCTTGACGTAGGTTTGGATCTCTTTTTTCAGTTCCTCCGTACCCTCTGTGCCGGGCACCAGTACGATGCAGGCCTTGACCACCTGTCCGCGAACTTCGTCCGGAGCAGCGCAGACACCACATTCCAGAACATAGGGCAGCTCCATAATGGTAGACTCGATCTCGAAGGGTCCAATGCGGTAACCGGAAGACTTGATCACATCGTCTGCACGGCCAACATACCAATAGTAGCCGTCCTCATCCCGCCAGGCCACGTCACCGGTATGATACATGCCGTCGTGCCACACGGAATCAGTTGCTTCCTGGTTGCGATAGTAGCCAAGGAACACGCCGCAGGTGGGCTTAGGATCGGTACGAATGACGATCTCGCCGTTGACACCGTTTTCCACCGGGTTGCCGTCTGCGTCCACAATATCAATACCGTAGCCGGGGACGGGCTTACCCATTGCACCGGGTTTGATCTCTGCGCCATAAAGGTTGGCAATACCCAGAGTCATTTCTGTCTGACCAAAGCCCTCGTGAATCCGAAGACCCGTGGACTTTTCAAACTGGTAGAACACCTCAGGGTTCAGGGCCTCACCGGCAGTGGTTGCGTGGTGGATGGAAGACAGGTCATACTTGCTCAAATCCTGCTTGATCAGCATACGATACATCGTAGGCGGTGCGCAGAAGGTAGTAATGTTAAACTGCTTGAACATAGGCAGGATCTTCTCCGCATCGAAACGGTCGAAGTCATAGGTAAAGATCGCACCCTCGCACAGCCACTGGCCGTAAAGCTTACCCCACAAGGCTTTGCCCCAGCCGGTTTCAGAAATGGTAAAGTGCAGGCCGTCACGCTCGCACAAATGCCAGTATTTGGCGGTGACATAATGACCCAGGGCATATTTATAAGAATGGGTAGCCATCTTGGGATAGCCGGTTGTGCCGGAAGTAAACAGCATCAGCATCGGGTCAGAGCCGCAAGGAGCATCCTCCGTGCGCTCATAGCGGCGGCTGAACAGGCAGTATTCCTCGTCATAATTGTGCCAGCCATCCCGGCTGCCGCCCACCAGTATCTTGGTCAGGTTAATGTTGGCTTTCTTTTCTGCCAATTCGATCTGCTCTGCAGTGTTACCGTCAGCGGTACACAGAACAGCACTGACGTCCGCAGCCTGAAAACGATACACAAAGTCGTGTTCCATCAGCTGATTGGTTGCCGGAATGGCAATTGCACCCAGCTTATGCAGACCCAGGATCGCATACCAGAACTGGTAATGCCGCTTCAGCACCAGCATCACACGATCGCCGCGCTTGATGCCCAAAGACTTAAAGTAGTTGGCGCTTTGGCTGGATGCGTCCTTGAAATCCTTAAAGGTAAAGCGGCGCTCGGTCATATCATTGGCTACGTGAACCATCGCCAGCTTTTCCGGCTCACGACGGGCAATTGCATCCACCGTATCAAATGCAAAGTTATAGCTATCCTCATCCGAGAAGGTCATACCCTGGAAGATGCCGTTTTCGTCTTCTTTGGCCTGCACGAACTTGTTGCACAGCAGACTCTGCTCCTGCTTGCCCTTACGGCTTTGGCCGATGTGCAAGGGCTTATCCGTGGTGTCCGAAGCCATGATCATAGACAGGAACACGCAGTCCTTGCCGTCGATGGCGATCATACCGTGGGGTGTAGAAGATTTATAGAAGATAGAATCTCCTTCCCGTAAAACTTCTTCACTTTCGCCCACCTTGATGCGCATAGCGCCCTTGATCACCATATTGAATTCCTGACCCGCGTGGGTAGTGGTGTGGATAGGCTTGTCCTGCAATTCCTCAGAATATTCGTAGGTAACCCAGTAAGGAGTTGCCAGCTTTTTCCGGAACATCGGTGCCATATCCTGAATGGTGATGCCGTCCTCGCTGGCTGTTACCAGACCCTTGCCACGGCGGGTAACGGTATAGCCGGACAGTTTTGCGCTCTGGCCCTCCAGCAAAACGGTGATCTCCAAGCCAAAAGCCTGGGCGCACTTATGTAAAAAGGTAAAAGGCATATCTACCAGGCCAGACTCATACTGGTGATAAATCTCTTCGCTCACCTCCGTCTGCTCGGCCATTTTTTTCACGCTGTAGCCCAAAATTTCCCGCATACCTCTGATACGAGCTGCGACGTCCATAAGTTGCGAAGAGGTATTTGTGTTTGCCATGGTAGGATCTCCTTTCGAATAAAAATAAAAAAACGCCTCAAGAATGTTCTTGAGACGAGCAAAACAAACCCGCGGTACCACTCAAATTGCAGCTTCTGCTGCCACTTCAGATTCCAACAAATCCTATCCTTTAACGCAGGAATACGGACGCGCTTACTGCTCAATCTTTTTCAGCGCTTCAGCTCGGAAGGGATAGACCATTGAACCGGAAATTTATTGGCTCGCACCAAGCGCCAACTCTCTGAAAAAGTCCCTGATTCTGCCGACTTCGTCTTCGCTTTTTTCATATTGCAATAAATTTACCACGTCTCGGTGAAAAAGTCAAATGTTTTTCCACAAAAAACAAAAATTTTTGTGTTGCGGACAAAGATTTTTCAAAAAAGTGAAAATTATCATTGACAAATCCGGTTGTTTGTGCTTAAATGGCATTAATATTTTAATGACTTTGACGGAAATCCTGCCCTCCCTTTATAGGGCTGCAGAGAGCCGGTGGTTGGTGCGAACCGGTG
>JAZQWQ010000094.1:0-3879 GCA_045632385.1 Faecousia sp. | reverse complement strand
CACGACTGGCATCGGCTGATGGAATTTATCCATTTACACAGTTAAAAAAACGTCCCGGAATGTTAGCGTTCCGGGACGTTTTTTATTATCAGAAGCCTTCTTGCACACCGCGCAGGAATGCCCGGGTCTTCTCGCTTTGGGGATTGTCAAAGACTTGCTCCGGTGTGCCGATCTCCTCGATCACACCGTCGGTCATATAGATCACAACATCTGCAACCGATTTGGCAAAATCCATTTCGTGGGTGACCACGATCATCGTATTTCCGCCGGTCTTCAGGTTGCGGATGACCCGCAAAACTTCACCGGTCAACTCCGGATCCAATGCAGATGTAGGCTCGTCAAAGCACAGGATCTCCGGCTGCAAAGCCAGGGCTCTGGCAATGGCCACACGTTGCTGCTGGCCACCGGAAAGCTGATACGGATAGTTATCCATTTTATCCTGCAGACCTACCTGGGTCAAAAGCTTTTTACCCAGTTCCTCCAGCTGCTGGGGTGTTCCCTTTTTCAGGAGGGACGGAGCAAGGGTCACGTTTTTCAGAGCCGTATACTGGGGGAACAAATTAAAGTTCTGGAACACCAAGCCAAAGTGCAGCCGGTTTTCCCGGATCTGTTCCTCGGTACAACCCTCTGTCAGCAGTGGCTTACCCCGGACGATAATTTCACCGCTGTCCGGCTTTTCCAAAAAATTCAGGCAACGCAAAAGCGTGGTCTTGCCACTACCGGAAGAACCGATGATCGCCAGCACCTGTCCTTCTTCCAGGGAAAAGCTGACATCTTTGAGCACCTTGGTTTTGCCAAAGTCCTTTTTAATATTTTTTACTTCTAACACTGTCATAGCTTAACTCCTGAAATAGCTGAGTTTTTTCTCCGCCTTGGCAAACAGCACGGTAAGAATTCCGCTGAACACCAGGTAAAATGCGCCGGTGTAGAAAAGCGGCCACAACATTCCTTTTTTTATAAAGGATTCGCCTGCCCAAATGATCTCATACACACTGATCACACGGGCCAAAGAGGTGTCCTTCACCAAGGTAATGATTTCGTTACTCATGGGGGCCATGATCCGTTTGACCACCTGCAGCAGTACCACCTTAAAGAAGATCTGGGGCTTGGTCATACCCAGCACCTGTCCGGCTTCGTACTGGCCCTTGGAAATGCTTTCAATACCACCACGGTAGATCTCAGAGAAATAACAAGCATAGTTGATAGAAAAGGCAACGATGGTTGCCGTGAACCGAGGCATCGCCGGCAGACCGAACAGCAGACCCGGACCATAAAAAATGACCATCAGCTGCAGCATCAGGGGTGTGCCACGAATGACCCAGATAATGCCCCGAAGCAGCCACTTCAGGGGCGCAAACCGGCTCATAGAGCCAAAACTGATCAAAAGTCCCAGCGGCAAAGCAAAAGCCAGGGTCAAACCGAAAATTTTCAGACTTTCCCAGAAGCCTTCCAACAATTGCAGCGTTACAGGTAGAAACATAATGCACATCCTTACGCACACAAGCAGGGAGGAAAAAATCCTCCCTGCAAGGTGATTTTATTGTTATCTTATTTTGCCAGGGTCAGCTCGTACTTGTCAGCCAGAGCCTGCAGTGTGCCGTCTGCGATCAGCTTTGCCATAAAGTCATTGAACTTCGCGGTCAGGTCAGAGTCCTTACGGAAGGCAACACCGTACTCTTCGCTGGTCAGGCTGAAGCCGGCGGCCAGGTCGGCATAGTCAGTGCCTTCACCGGTCATAGCGTTTGCCATGGTGATATCGATAACGCAAGCGTCAGAGGTGCCAGCCTTGACTTCCAGCAGTGCGGCAGCCTGGTCCTGAACAGCAATGATGTTCTTCACACCGGCAGCTTCTGCAGCATCCTGACCGGCAGAACCGTTCTCAACAGCAACCGCCAGATCTGCGATGGAAGCAGCATCCTTGTAAGAAGCAACCTTGTCAGCCTTCATAACCAGAACCTGAGCGTTCACAACGTAGGGGTTGGAAACGGAAGCATTCAGCTTTGCCTCGTCGGTAATGGTCATACCATTCCAGACAGCGTCAATGTTCTTGGTTTCCAGCTCCACGAACTTCTTGCCCCAGTCAGCGATGACGAAGAACTCACACTCTACACCCAGCTCCTTAGCAAACAGCTGTGCAAACTCAGCATCAAAACCGGTCCATTCGCCGTTGTCGTCCTTGTAGTCCATGGGGGCGTAGTCGGTGATACCAACGATCAGCTTGCCGTTGTCCTGAATGTAGGACAGGTCAGTAGCGGCAGCGGCGGTGGTGTCGTCAGCTGCAGCGGTGGTGCCGTCAGCAGCGGCGGTAGTGGCAGGAGCATCATTCTTGGGGGCGCAAGCTGCAAAGCAGCTTACTGCGAGGATCAGGGTCATAACCAGTGCGATTAACTTTTTCATTTTCTTCATTTCCTTTCAAATTTGTTTTGGTGTTTTGTAGGATGGCCTTATTATACTTTAGTTCGCTAAAGTTGTAAAGTACTTTTTTGCATTTTTTTCAAGTTTGTGTATTATGCACAAAGACATTTGTACACGAAAAGGACTTATTAACATTTATTAACAAGTTATAAACGGGAAATCTCAATTTTTTTCATTTTATCTCACATATCCGGTTGATTTTTCCTATTCTATAAGGTATGATGTATGTGTATAACGACTACATAAAGGAGACGACATTCATGATTATCACTCAGAAAAAACCCATTGAAGAAGTCATGGCAATGGTCGGCGATGCCAAAACCGTGGCAATCGTTGGCTGCGGCAGCTGTGCTACCGCTTGCCAGACCGGTGGCGAACCTCAGATTGCTGAGCTGACCGCTGTTTTGGAGCAGGCCGGTAAAAAGGTTGTGGCTACCGCCATCTGTGACTACTGCTGTATGAACCTGGGCGTGAAAGCCAAGATGAAGGCCATCAACGCCGCCAACCCCGATTGCGTGGTTTGTATGAGCTGCGGTGACGGTGTGCAGTGCGTCGCCAAGAACGCCGGCAACGCCCCCGTTTACCCCTCCAACGATACCATGTACTTAGGCGAAGCTGTTCGTTTCGGCGTTTGGGAAGAAGCTTGCCGCTTCTGCGGTCAGTGCGTGCTGGGTTCTACCGGCGCCATCTGCCCCATCACCCAGTGTGCCAAGAGCCTGGTCAACGGTCCTTGCGGCGGCCAGAAGAACGGCAAGTGCGAAGTAAACCCCGAAAACGACTGCGCCTGGATCAAGATCTACGAGCGTCTGCAGACTACCAATCAGCTGGACAAGCTGATTACCGGCCGTGAGGACAAGGGCTATGAGAAGGTCGCTTATCCCAGAACCATTAGCTTGAGGGGGAAGAAATAATGAGTGTTTTAAAAGAAGTACTGGAAGCCGGTAAATTTGCTGTTACCGCAGAAATGGCACCCCCTAAGGGTTATGACTTTGCTGAGCAGATGGAGGCCGCTGAGGTTCTCCGTGGCAAGGTTCACGCTGTGAACGTTACCGATATGCAGTCCGCTTGCCTGAAGGCTACCGGCCTGGGTCTGTGTATCAAGCTGAAGCAGGCTGGCTTAGAGCCCATCCTGCAGATGACCGGTCGTGACCGTAACCGTATGGCGCTGATGGGCGACGCTCTGGCTGCTGCCGGTTTTGGCATCGACACCATGCTGGCGCTGACCGGTGACCACCCCGTGGTTGGTGACTGCAAGGACACCAAGCCTGTTTACGACTTGGACTCCGTGGGCATCCTGAAGATGCTTTCCAAGATGGAAGCAACCGGCTGTGACTGTGGCGGCAACGAGATCGCCGGTGGCGCTCCCTCCTTCTACAAGGGCGCTGCTGTCACGCCTCTGTACGACCCCATCTTCCTGCAGGTAAATAAGCTTCGCCAGAAGGTAGAAGCCGGCGCTATGTACGT
>JAZQWQ010000093.1:0-3976 GCA_045632385.1 Faecousia sp. | reverse complement strand
ACTCTGTCCTGCTCTTTGTCTGCCCGGGTCAGTTCGTGCTTTTTGATGATGTTTTCCCGGTACTCGTCCACAGATGTACAGGCCACAATACCGATCTGGGCACGACCATTCATCACCTGCTTATACACGTACAGACAAGGGGTCTCATCCTGCAAAAACACACCTTTTTCGATCATCTCGTTCAGGTTGTCCCGGGCTTTTTCATACACCCGGGTATCGTACAGGTCGATGGAAGGATCCATATCGATCTCCGCTTTGTCCACGTGGAGGAAGGAATAGGGATTGCCCTTTACCATCTGCCGTGCTTCCTCGCTGTTCATTACATCATAGGGCAGTGCCGCCACCTGGCCGGCTATTGACCGCTGGGGACGGATCGCCCGGAAAGGTCTTACGATCGCCATAACTTATCCTCTGTAATTCTCTTCAAAATCTTTCAAAAAGGCCACCAATGCTTCCACGCCTTCCTTAGGCATTGCGTTGTAGATCGATGCGCGCAGACCGCCAACGGATTTGTGACCCTTCAGGTTGTCAAAACCGGCTGCCTTGGTTGCGGCAACTACTTGGGCATCCAACTCCTTGCTCTCGGTGACAAAAGGCACGTTCATCAGGCTGCGAACTTCCTTTTCCACCGTGCCGCCAAACATCTTGGAGCTGTCCAGGAAGTCATACAGAACCTTTGCTTTTTCGATATTCTTCTGGTTGATCGCTTCCAAACCGCCCTGGTTTTTCAGGTACTTAAACACCTTGCCGCAGCAGTAAATTGCCCAGCAATTGGGAGTATTATACAACGATGCGCTGTCTGCGTGGGTCTTGTACTGCAAATAAACGGGCAGCTGATCCAGGTCGTCACGAATCAAGTCCTCACGAATAATCACGACCACCATGCCGGCCGGGCCGACGTTTTTCTGCACACCGGCATAGATCATACCGTAGTCAGACACATTGCAGGGCTTACTCAAAAACATAGAGGACTGGTCAGATACCAGAATGTGACCCTTGGTATTGGGCAGAGTCTGATAGGTCGTGCCGTGGATGGTCTCGTTTTCGCAGATGTACACATAGTCCACATCGTCGGCAATATCCAGGTCGGAACAATCGGGGATGTAGGTATAGTTCTTATCCTTAGAGGAGATCACCTGTACCTCGCCGACTTTCTTGGCTTCCGCCACAGCCTTCTTGGACCAGGCACCGGTCTCAATGTACAGCGCCTTGCCGTTTTTCATCAGGTTCATAGGAATCATGGAAAACTGCATGGTTGCGCCGCCCTGAATGAACAGCACCTTGTAGTTATCCGGGATTTGCATCAGGTCACGCAGATCCTGCTCTGCCTCGTCGATGATCTGCTGAAAAGCAGCGCTGCGGTGAGACATCTCCATCACACACATACCGCTGCCACGGTAGTTCATCATCTCGTCCCGGATCTCCTCCAGAACAGGCTCCGGCATCATTGCAGGGCCGGCAGAAAAGTTAAATGTACGATTGTAATTCATAGTCGTTTCCTCCCGAAAAAATATTATATCCAGTATAGCACTCTCCCCCGCTTTTTGCAAGCAAAAATATGCCACAGGCACACAAATGTCTATCCGGAGAAATATTGACATTAGGGTATCCTTGGGGTAAAATGGAGGAAAATAAGGAGGTACGCATATGAATGACACACTAAATGTTCTGAAAAGTCGCTGCAGTACAAAAAAATATATTTCCAAACCGGTGCCAACAGAGCTTCTGGATCAAATTCTGGAGGCCGGACTTTATGCCCCTACCGGCATGAATAACCAAAAAGCCGTTATGGTGGCTGTCACCGACAAAGCCACCCGGGACACCCTCTCCCAAATGAACGCAGAGATCCTGGGCGCAAACACAGACCCCTTCTACAACGCTCCTTGTGTGGTAGTTGTGCTGTCTGATCCGGAGAGAAGCACCTGGGTGGAGGATGGCTCGTTGGTGATGGGCAATCTGATGAATGCCGCCACCGCTTTGGGCGTTGGCAACTGCTGGATTCACCGAGCCAGAGAAATGTTCGACTCCCCCAAAGGCAAAGAACTTCTGAAAAAGTGGGGTTTGCCGGAAACCTATCGTGGAATTGGCAACTGTATTCTGGGCTATCCGGACGGCGAACCTATCCGGAAACCCCGGCAGGAAGGCCGTATTCTCAAAGTGGACTGATATACAGCCCCGAATTTTCAAAAAAATGCTTCCGGGGTTGTAACCGGAAGCTTTTTTTTACGAGTAGATTGGTAAGAGGTGGTAAAAATGGACGATATAGAGATTGTTGGGTTATATTGGCAGCGGGACGAAGCTGCCATTGCCTGCACCGACAGAAAATACCGGCATTACTTAAATACCATAGCCTACAACATCCTCTCTGACCGGGAGGATTCCCAGGAAAGTGTCAATGACACCTATCTTGCTGCCTGGAATTCTATGCCGCCTCACAAGCCCCAGGTACTGTCTACCTATTTAGGGAAGCTGACCCGGCGAATCAGCATCGATATGTATCGCAAAAAGACCTCCCAAAAAAGGGTGGGTAGTGAATATGCCGTATCCTTGGATGAATTGACGGAGTGTCTTAGTACCGGGGATACCACACAACAGGCGCTGGACGGACAAATGCTCTCAGATGCCATTGCCGCCTACTTAAAAAGTCTGCCCCAGGAAACAAGGAACGTATTTCTCGGCAGATATTATTACTTAGATCCTGTGGCAAAGATTGCCGGGTATTGCGGAATTTCCCAATCCAAGGTAAAAATACTTTTGTACCGCACCCGGCAAGGGCTGGGACAATACTTGAAAGAGGAGGGTTTTTATGATTGATGCAGAGCGTCTTCAGGACGCGATCACCTTACTGCCGGAAGAGCTGCTTGCACCTGTAGATGCCCTCCGAAAGCGAAAACGAATCTCTTGGAAGCCAATCGCCGCTGTTGCCGCAAGCTTTTTGCTGGTGGTGGGGCTTTATCATCTGCAACCGATGGAGAAAACAACAGAAGCCGAATTTTCCGTAGAAGATGCCGGTCAAGGTATTGACCGTGGTGAAAGCGATAATAAGGGCAACTTCTTAACCATAAATGGTTATATCCTTACCGGCAAAATCATAGAAGTCGCAGAGGAGCATTTGGTCGTCACCCTGGCAGATGGTCAAACCGCAACGGTCTTTTTGGATCATTTGGAAGCGCCCAAAGAAATTCCAACCGGGTCAGAGATCTTTATGTGCTTTGCGCAAGAACCCAATAACCTTGAGCAATTATACCCGGAAAGTATTTTGATAGAATAACAGGAGGAAACAAATTATGAAAAAATGCATCATTTGGATCACAGTCATCATTCTTTGTTTGGGGCTGCTTGCCGGTTGTGGCGGTGCAAAAAGCACAGTAGCAGAACAAGACAATTTTAAAGGTGCAGCAGAAAGCGCTGACCGGGTGTTCGGGCAATATAGTGCGGAAAACAGCACCACTTCTCTTGCCGGATCTGCGCCTGTCAGCGAATATCCGGCTGTCACAGAGCAAAAGCTCATCCGCAAAGTCTATTTAGAGGCAGAAACCGAAGATTTGGATGCACTGCTGGAAACCATTGCTGAAAAAATTAAGCAACTGGGCGGCTACATTGAGCAGCAGGAAATTTACCACGGCTCCCCCACCGCCCAGCGACGTTACCGTCGTGGCACCCTTACCATTCGTATTCCTGCAGAGAAACTGAATGAATTTGTGACGAAAGTAACAGAGGAAAGCAATATTGTATCTTCCAACGAAACCTCAGACGATGTGACCCTTCGCTATGTTGCCATTCAAAGCCGCATTACCGCACTGGAAACAGAGCAGACACGGCTTTTGGAACTGCTGGCTAAAGCAGAAACTACCCGGGATTTGCTGGAAATTGAAGAAAGACTCACTGAGGTACGGACAGAGCTGGAAGAGATCACTTCCCAGCTTCGGGTGATGGACAATCAGGTCAATTACGGCACGGTCAACCTGTCGGTTTC
>JAZQWQ010000092.1:0-4749 GCA_045632385.1 Faecousia sp. | reverse complement strand
ACAAAGTGCCGGGATAGTCCGGGTCAATGTTCTTGCAGACAATATGGCTGGTCATAATGCCGCACATATCCTCGCCCAGCGCTTCAATCATTTTCCGGTAGACATAGAGGTTCTTTTCCCGGATTTCTTCTTCTGTTACGTCAGAAACAGCGGCAGTCATATGAGAGTCGTACGGGGTATCTTTTTCTGCAGAGGGATAGTGCTTGGCACCGCCGATCATACCGCAATCAGCAAAAGCCTTCATATAAGCGATGGCATGGTCGGCAAGACGTTCCTTCTTGTGACCAAAGCCACGCATAATGCCCAAAGAGTCCGGATTGCTCAGGTCAACCACCGGAGACCACATCATATTGTAGCCGTAAGCTTTTGCCTGCTTTGCGGTAGCTTTTGCAAAATTATAGGTATCCTCCGGGTTATCTACAATGCCTAAGGCAAAGTTACCGGGGATCAGATACTCGCCCATAGGATTGCCTTGTTCCATATCGCAGGCAATGAACAGGGGATAATCTGCCGCATCCTGGAACATCTTGATCATATCTACATATTTGGGTATTGGATCCAGCTGAACACCGCACAGCGCATGATTTTTGATCAGCTTCAGGGCAAATTCCACATTTTCCGGTCTGCCCATATTCCGGCCCAAAAGAACTTGGCCGATTTTTTGCTCAATAGTCAGGGCTTCCAAACGCAAAGGCTTTTTCATAACATCCTGCTCCTTTTTAAAAGTACGACAATATTATAACATGATCAGTAAGATAAATCTTTCAAAATCTTGGCAAATAATATAGAATTCTTGGTATTTTTCGGCGTGAGATTATCACGGATGTATCATAAACTTATCCTCTTCAGAAAGTTCCAGAAGATGAATTGCTCTGGAAAATATCGGAATTTTCTTTTGAAAGAACTCTACACGATGCGCATCACTGCCTAAATAGAACTTGCAGCCACATTCCTTTGCAATTCTGTAAATCCGCAATACGGTTTCCGTTTCGTGATCTGCAAAATTCATATCCGAGGCATTGAGTTCAATACCAACCCCCAACTTTGCAGCGCGAAGGAAAAGTCTTGTTAATTCATCTTCCGGTATGAGATTTAAAACTTCCAAAAATTCTTCTCGGCTGTCCCGCTGAATAAGGCCACAGGTCAAATGGGCAATACCCACCTTGTGGAAGGGTAAATCCATATTCAGCACGGCATCAAGTCGCTTGATCCAGGCTTTTGCTCGTGTTTGTGTATTTACGATATCTTCCTCTGATACAGTAAAGTCCTTCATATGAAAGTGCGTAGTGGGAATGATAATGAAATCAAACAAATCATATTTCTCTTTCGATAATCCTAAAGTAAGGAGTTTGTTGATTTCTGTTTCACAACCGAATAAAAACCGAATATTGTCCTCCTGGGGCAAAGGCTTCGCTGCGGCAATATGCGGATAATTTTGCGTAGAATACCACTGGGATGCGCCTGGGATGTTTTCATCCCAAAAATGATCGGTCAGACATATGGTATGCAGCCCGTTTTCCTTCGCATAGCGTAAAATGTTTTCGGGGGTCTGGTGGGGATCTCTGGAGCACACAGAAAGATTGGAATGTATGTGCAAATCGTGATCAATTACATATTTCATTTTTTATTACCATATCCTTTGCTTTTTTAGAAGTCGGCATCCTGGTATCTTTGAGATTATAATACCATAAGGCGATCAAAGTCGCAATACCCATAGCTTCGCTGATTCGAAAACTACAGTCACAAAGGAATGATTTTTGCCAGCCTGCGACCGGTGGTGAATCAGGGGCATTTAGAAAAGTTTTGTCACTTTGCGGGCAAATGCAAACGAGGCTGTTACAACTGCAGCTGAGCTGCACTTGGATCTGAACGGCTTTACTGCAAATGTGACTGCTGCTAAGATTTATACTTACGATGCATCTGCTACCACTGCTGCAGCCGGCGCCGGCAAGCTGATTACCACCAGCCCTGTTGAAAAGCTGACTGCGAACAACGATGTGCGTTACATTGCAATGAAGGATGCTGACGGCAACTATACTGCTCACGCATTTTCTCTGCGCCTGTCTGTCATTTCTTTGCGTACCGAGAAGGCAGGTATCTACTACACTGCAAAGCTGGCATGTGATGAGACTGTGACCAACGCTGTGCAGAATTACGGTGTTATTTTAAGCGTAAAAGGATATGCCTGGCGCAGACTTTGAAACTGCAAATGCAAAGGGTTACACCGTTTACACTGGCAAGCCTTCCGGTGAGTTCACTTCCGGTTCCGTGTTCAATATCTTTAAAGAAGACCTGGCTGCAACAAAGAATGCAACTCGTGGCGAGATGAAGATCTACGCAAACGCTTATCTGCGTTTGGACGATGGCACCATCGTGCTGGCTGACAACGGTGTTACCCGTAGCTTGCAGGACGTTATGGTGGAACTGGATACCAATCTGGACAACTACACCGATAAGAAGGAAATTATCCTGAACTTCTATAAAACCTGGAAAGATGCAATGGCAACCTGGAACCTGAATAACATTGCTACTGCATAAATAATAATCTTTTCTGTGATATAAAAATAAACCACCGACGGTGACGGCACAAGAAGCCGCCCTGTCGGTGGTTTTGCATTTCATAAACAAAGTATTGCAGACAGCATTGATTGTAGTGTAAACGGGCAACGATTATAGAGGGGTTCTGCACACAAAAATGCAGCCGTGCCGGTTTCTGGGGTGGACACCATATAGTGTAAAAAAGAAGAAAGCCTGAAACTCGTTGGAGTTCCAGGCTTTTTTATGGAGTTGCTAGCCAGATTTGAACTGGCTACCGACCTCCCACGAAGCATGCTTCGTGGGAGCCCTAAACGACCTCAAGATTTTAATCTGCGCTTCGCGCATAGGATGAGGTCGCCAGTTTTTTTCTGAAACTAAAAAAGAACTCCGATCTCTAATGAAATCGAAGTTCTTTTGGAGCTGCTAGCCAGATTTGAACTGGCGACCTCATCCTTACCAACTATCTTGGAAGCCGTTTTGCCTTGCGTTGCTTATCGTAAATTATTGGATAAAACCCTTGTGTATCAAGGACTTTTCGGATTTGCTTATTGTCCCTTACTGTAGCTTGCGGTGGGTGTTTTGTGTCGGTTTTTTATGGCCCGTGTCGGTTTTGTGTCGGTTTCTACGCCTGCTTGATAGCGTCTCTAAATATCTGACTTGCCCGTTTTATGCTCTCCTGATCGGCGTGGGTATACATCCGTAGCGTAACAGCTTTGTCAGTGTGGCCGAGCTTTTCTGACACACTGGCAATGTCTGCGCCGTTGGTGATGGCGATGCTGGCAAAGCTGTGCCGGAGCTTGTGAGGGTGCAACCCCTGAACACCATACTTCCTTGCAAAGTTTTGCAGGTAACGGGCAGGACTTTGGGGATGAATGGGTTCGGGGCTACCTTCCTGGGTAAATACATATTGGCTGATGGCTTTCCTGCTTTGCTCAAACCGAAGCTCACGCAACAGCGCAATGATTTGCGGATCCACATCAATGGTACGGCTCCGTCCGTTCTTGGGGGTATCCAGATAGATGCCTTTGTCCGGGGTATAGCAGAGGTTACCGCAGATGGTGATTGTGTTCTTTGTAAAGTCCACATCCTTCCATTGCAGTCCGCAACACTCACCTCGGCGGATGCCTGTGTCGATCAGCAGACGGATCATTGCCCGCCATTTCAGCGGCTCCTGGGATAGGCAATTCCAGATATGACGAATCTCCTCCACAGTATAAGCCTCTGCTTCCTGTGTTTTCACTTCGTCCTTACGGGGGCGCGGGCGCTGCACCTTGTCCATAGGGTTGCGGTCAATCAGATCTGCCAAATACGCCATTTTGAACAGACCTTGCAAAACCGTATAAACTTTGATCACCGTGCTGTGGCTCTTGTTTTGAGACTGTATGGACAGTAGCAAAGCGGTAATTTGCGCGGCAGTGACTTCCGGAAGCTTGAAATCGCCTAAAACCGGATATATCCACTTGTTCAGATTGCCTTGATAGCTTGTGCGTGTATTCTCAGAACAGTGGATCGCCAGAGAAGGCATATACACCGTTTCACCATACTGCTTTAGGGTTTTTATCTGTGCGGCTTCCAGTTCTTTCCGGTAATTCTCTATACGCTCTTCCTGCCGGGTAATTACTTCACCCGCCTTGACCTTCTGTTCAAATGCCACAGCCACTTTGACCAGCTCCCGGTCAATGGCTTTTTGACTCCAACCTACAGGTGGATACCACCTTGTGGTAAGCCGGGGAAGCCCTCTGCCCCGGGAGACAGAGATTTCGTAAAAGGGCGTACCGTCCTTTGTGTTCAGTTTTCTTGTGGATGCCATAAGTATACTCCTTTCTTGACAGTGCGCCTATAAAAGGGTATAATATGGGCGCACTGATGTCTATGATTTGATCGTCGTAGTGTTGTGCATAACCGTGTAGGAGTTGCCGCTCCTGCACGGTTTTTCTATTTTATTGTAGGTAATTCCCTTTCAAAATACTAATATAGGATTTGTGAATGCCTTATATGGATCGAATTTATTTATCTTCTTTTAATCCCTTTTCTAGAAAATATTTTTCAATCTGTTCATCTCTGGGGTCTGTTTCAAACCAGCCACCATTTCCGTCATCGAAAACCTCGGTTGCCTTGTTCATCATTTCCTGTAATCGAAACCTTGCATATGCTGCAATGTCTTCCTCTAAAACATCACGATACACTGCGTCATCAAGAAGAAATAACCGT
>JAZQWQ010000091.1:0-5525 GCA_045632385.1 Faecousia sp. | reverse complement strand
TCTCATCGCAAAAAACGTATTTACCGGCACAATGCAGATCGGTGACTATTCCCTCTACACCGGCGCAATCGCATCCGTTGCTACCTGTATTACGGCCTTGATCAACGCTTCCGGTAATGTATATGAGGGTACGCTGTTTATAGACAATCTCCGGGCCTTTATGGAAGAACCCCAAAGTGTCAAGCCTACCTTGTCCCAGCCTCGGCTGGTGGAACAGGGCAAACAGCATACCATTGAATTTGTGGACGTAAGCTTCCGTTACCCCGGAACGAACCGGGATATCCTGAAGCATATCAACCTGACCATCCACCCGGGCGAGACTCTGGCGCTGGTGGGCTTGAACGGTGCCGGTAAAACCACCCTGATCAAACTGCTGACCCGTTTGTATGACCCCACTGCCGGAAAGATCCTTTTGGACGGGCAGGATATTCGGGAATATGACCTGAAAAGTCTGTACCGAACCTTTGGCATTATTTTCCAGGACTTTGGTAAATATGCCGACACGGTGGAAAACAATATCCGCTTTGGTAGTATCCATAAAAATGCGCCTATGTCGGAAGTGGAATTTGCCGCCGGGCAAAGTACCGCTGCGGAATATATCCCCAATCTTCCCAAGGGCTATGATACACCCCTGATGCGTATTTTTGAGCCGGAGGGCCGGGAACTGTCTATTGGTCAGTGGCAAAAGCTGGCAATTGCCAGAGCCTTCTATGCCCAGTCGGATATTATGATCCTGGATGAGCCCACTGCATCCTTAGACCCCTTGGCGGAGCAGGAGATCTTCAACCAGTTTGACAAACTCCGGGACGATAAAATGACGGTCTTTGTGTCCCATCGTCTGTCCTCGGCTACCATTGCTGACCAGATCATCGTGCTGGAAAATGGCGAGATTGTGGAGCAGGGAAATCACCGGGAGCTGATGGACAAGCAGGGGAAATACCACCACCTGTTTACTACCCAATCCAAACGTTATATTGAAGATACAGAAGAACGTCCCCGCCGTCCCCACCCACCCAGAAGCTTTTTCCAGTAACAAGTATACCGACATAAAATCAAGAGGGTGTCTCAAACGGAATGAGACACCCTCTGATTATTTTTTGCAGGGAACAGCCTGCGTGCCGCCCCTACCTTTTTCCAAACTCCTCCGTCATTGCGAGCCGCCTTTGGCGGCGCGGCAATCAGCTCTCTAAAGGATCTTTACTGACTGCCACGTCGCGTTGCTCCTCGCAGTGACAGCGTTATCTGGGGGCATTTCCCAAATTCCTCGGTCATTGCGAGGCTTGCTTTGCAAGCCGTGGCAATCCGTTCTCTGCAAATAAATACCCGGCTGATTGGTCGGGTGGTTTTCTTATGGTTAAGTTATGTGCGTAAAAATTATCCTTGATTATCAATAGATAGAATGTTACAATGATTGTGCGGCACAGTATAATATTTCTCCTAGCAGGCATACTTTTGGTAAAAATGTATGCCTGGTCGTCATATCCTGCTGGGAGTGAACTGTGTCGCAACAGGACCGGACTGCGTTTTTCGGTGCGTAGTTTCGGCTACGCACTTTTTTATTTTTATGGAAGGGATGTTAAACTATGAAAAGAGCATTATCTTTGGTGCTTTCAATACTGTTACTATTCTCAGTCATTCCAACCGGAGTGATTACCGCCTTTGCGAGTGGGGGAGCTACTGGAACAACAGGGCAGTGCACGTGGACACGCACAGGCACTGTGCTTACTATTAGCGGTGAAGGCGCAATGGGTAATTATAATAGTTATAATAATCTTTCGCCCTGGGGTACCGATATTACCGAGGTGATAATTGAAAATGGTGTAACCTCGATAGGTTCTTACGCATTTTATCGATGTACTGCACTCAAAAGTATATCTATTCCCAGTGGTCTAAAGTCTTTTGAAAACAATGCGTTTTATTATTGTAATTCCCTCTCGGGCATTGTAATACCAGACGGTGTAACATCCATCGGTAGTGAGGCCTTTTATAATTGTTCAAAAATCAGCGAAGTTGTATTGCCAGACAGTGTGATTTCAATTGGAGACGATGCATTTGCGCTTTGTCGATTTACAAGCATTAGAATACCGGAAAATGTATCTTCAATCGGTGCTGGTGCATTAGGTTATTGTTCTCTTCTCACGAATATAGAAGTGGATGAGAATAATCCTACATATTACAGCGCTAATAATTGCATCATTAAAAAATCCACGAATGCATTAGTAGCAGGTTGCAAATCCAGTGTCATTCCTGATGGTGTAACTTCAATAGAAGATGACGCTTTTAATGGATGTAGCGCGCATGCTAACATTGCTATTCCAGAAGGTGTTACAAAAATTGGCATTTCAGCATTTGCCGGAAGTGATTATACAAGCATCACAATACCAAAGAGCGTTACAGATATTGCTTATGGTGCTTTTTATCTGTGCAGTTTTCTAAATGATGTATACTATTCCGGAAACAAAGTAGATAAGGCCAAAATAACAATTGCTGGCAGCAATGAAGATTTAACAGCCGCTAATTGGCATTATACCCCCTGTGAAAATGATGCTCACGCATACAATTGCGAATGTTCTACAAATTGCAAAAATTGCGATTATATAAGAACGGCAGATATGCCACATAGTTATGATAATGACTGCGACGAGGTGTGCAATGTTTGTGGTGAGCATAGAAAAGGATCTCATATATATGAACAGCTCGGAGAAAATACGGCAAGATGTAAAATCTGCAATTCGTCAAAAGCTTTTGACTTTATAATTACTACCGATGAAACCATTACATTATCATACGAGACCACAAAGAAATTTGACTTTTCTATTGAAGATACCTCTGTTGCAAAGATCACTAATGTTTCAAGTTCTGTTATATCTTCGGGGTCATATTACAGACAATCAAGTAGTGCAAAAATAGTGCCAGTCTATCTGGGTGATACAATCGTAAAAGTGGTAGATGCAAATGATACTATATTGACAACAAGCACATTGCTTGTTGTCGAGGGAGAACATCAAATGCAGGTAACAGAAATATACACTGTAGCAACTTGTACACAAGACGGACGAGAACTACACACCTGCAAGTTTTGTGGTCACCAGGAAGAGATAACGAAAAATGCTACCGGTCATACAGAAATTGTAGATCCAGCGATTGCTCCTACCTGTGTTAATACAGGATTAACTGAGGGTAAGCATTGCGAAATCTGCAACGAAGTCTTTATTGCCCAAACTGAACTTCCGGCAACCGGAGAACATTTATGGAAAAAAACAAAAACTAATTACCAGAATGGTGATGTTACATACACTTGTGAAACTTGTGTAGCAACATACACTAAAAAATTGTTAAGTATCGAAATCACAAAATTGCCGAATGTTCTCGAATACTATGAACACGCTTATAACGGCAGGGTGGATTCTACTGGTATGGTTGTTGTAGCATATTATGATGACAACACAAGTGAAGCTGTACAATATTCATCAATGTCGTGGAGCGGTCCTTATCCGGGGAAAAATACAGTAACAGTCACATACTATGGTAAAGAGGATACTTTTGAAATCCTATATTACTGTAGCAACCATAACATTCAACCTGGCACTTGCGTTTCTGATGCTTATTGCAAATGGTGTGGTATGGTGTTTGAAAATACGACCAATTTGGATAACCATGAAGTTTGCACCGAAAAAATAACACCTGCAACATTTACAAAAAAAGGATATACTACCTACACCTGTTGTGCCTGTAAGGCTAAATTTAAGGGGAAGTATGTTGCCGCAAAGGGCCTTTCTGCGCCTTCTGTGAAGATTGCAAACGATGCCAAGACCGGCAAGCCTGCTGTATCCTGGAAGGCAGTATCGGAGGCTAGCTCTTATGTAGTCTATCGGGCGACCTCCAAGACCGGCAGCTACACCAAGTTGGCGACCACCACGAAGACCAGCTATACCGATAGCAGCGCTTCTTTGGGCAAGACTTATTATTACAAAGTAATCGCGGTCTGTAACAGCGACAGCAAGCTGAACAGCACGTACAGTAACGTTGTTTCGGCGGCGGCAAAATGCGGCCAGCCGACGATTAAGATTAAGCAAAATTCTAAAAAACAGCCGGTGATCAGCTGGGGCAAGGTTAGCGGTGCGAAGAAATATGATGTCTACTATGCAACCTCTAAAAATGGCACCTACAAAAAGCTGACATCTACCTCCAAGACCTCCTACACCCACACCAAGGCATCTGCCGGTAAGGAATATTACTACCAGGTGCGTGCTTATAGCACTTCTTCTACCACCGGTGCATTTTCTGCGGTAGCCCGGTCGGTGGTCAAGCTGGCAACACCTTCTTTGACGGTCACCGCCAAGAACGGTCAGGCAACCATCAAGTGGAAGAAGATCACCGGCGCAACCAAGTATGAGCTGCAGTGCAGCGTCAACGGCGGTGCATATAAGACCATTGCTACGGTTAGCGGTACATCCTATACCCACAAGGGTCTTGCCGGTGGCAACAAGTACACCTACCGTTTGCGGGCGGTATCTTCCGTTAAGGATGCAGCCAGCGCATACAGCTCTGTAAAGTCTGTATCAATCAAGTGTGCTGCACCGACAATTTCGGTGTTCTTAAGCGGAAACAAGCCGGTGATCAAATGGAGTAAGGTCAGCGGTGCGGCAAAGTACCAGGTCTACTATGCAACTTCCAAATCCGGAAAGTATAAGTTAGTTGGTACCGTTACCGGCACATCCTACACCCATTCCGGTGCGCCGGCAGCGAAGGCGTGCTACTATAAGGTGCTTGCTGTTGACAAGAACGGTACCAAGGGCGCATACAGTTCTGTCAAGAGCATCACCACAAAGTGTGCAGCACCGACAGTGGTGAAGGTTAAGCTGAACAACAAAAAACAGCCGGTGATTACCTGGAGCAAAGTAAGCGGTGCGAAGAAGTATGAGGTATATGTGGCAACTTCCAAAAACGGCACATATAAGAAGCTGACTTCTACTTCCGAGCTAACTTACACCTACACCAAGGCAAAAACCGGCACGACTTACTACTTTAAGGTCACTGCCTACGGTAGTTCTACATCTTCCCGGAGTAGCTACTCTGCTATCGTAAAAACACCATAAGCACACCGCCCACCGGATAATCTCCGGTGGGCGGATTTATATTATTTATTGTCTTGTGGAACGTTGATCTTCTTTGCTTTTTTCTTCTTTCGCAGGATATGAACAACAGCCCATGCGCCGGAGGTGAGAATGCCCCAAAGCACCAAATGGGGCAAGCTTGTTACGATCCATACGAAGAATTCTGTAAAGCCTTTGCCAATGCTTTTCAGGCTCTGCATAAAGCCGTTACCAATTCTCTGCCAAACAGTTTCCGGTTCTTCCACAACCGTGTATTCCTTCACTTCGGAAACCGACAGGTTGACCGTGCCGTAATTGACCTGATTGTCCATCACCCGAAGCTGGGAAGTGATCTCTTCCAGCTCTGTCCGTACCTCAGTGAGTCTTTCTTCAATTTCCAGCAAATCCCGGGTAGTTTCTGCTTTAGCC
>JAZQWQ010000090.1:0-7015 GCA_045632385.1 Faecousia sp. | reverse complement strand
AGATTTGTAGTGGGGGTATCATTGCAATACAATAAAATATCTCCGGGCTGAATGCCGGCCGTTTCTGCCGGGCTGCCAGGTTTAACGGCAGTGATGTAAAAGCCGGCAGGCAGCCCGTAGCATTGCTGTTCAAAAGAAGAGATCTCCTTTCCGGTCAGACCCAGGACAGGGAGAACCGGGTTGTTTTCTACAATGCGGCTGCGGCCGGAAAACTGCACAGAGGAGGATGCGATGGCGGCATCCTGGGTGATCTCCCGGAACAGGCGTATGTTCAGCAGCCGAAAAAGGGTGTTAAGCCCCCCAAAGAAGATGGCAAGAACCAAAATGACAGCAACAGGCCCTCGTTTTGGCTTTTTCGGTTGTGTAAAGCCGGTGCGGTAGCAAGTTTGCTCCGTCCAAAATTTTTCATCCATAAAAATTTCCCTTCCGCTTAATTTGCCAGCGGCAGTGTAAAGGTAAATTCGGTAATGCCTCCCGCACTGGAAACGGAAATATCCTCTCCGTGGGCGCAAACCAAGGTTCTGACGATATAAAGCCCCAGTCCCCAGCCGTCCCGGTTTTGACTGCGGCTTTTATCCAGCTTGTGAAACCGTTCAAACAACAGGGGCAGTTCCTGGGCGGGAATGGTTGGGCCGTTGTTGGAAATGCTGACAGAAATCTTTTGACCGCCCTCCCGGATCGAAAAGCCCAAAGTGCCGCCTTGGGGACAGAACTTAACCGCATTGTCCACCAGATTGTAGATCACCTGGGTAATGTAATCCCGGCAAGCGTATGTGATCACCGGATGTGCCGGGAAGTTAACCTGCACGTCCAGTTCTTTGGCGGTGATTTTACTTTCAAAGGTGATCAGCACCTGACCGGCGCACTCTGCAATATCAAACCGACTCTTTTTTTCCTCCGGCACGATGCCGTCCTGCATCTGAGAGACATCCAGCATACTGCGTACCAACCGGCTTAGCCGTTTGGTTTCGTCGGAAACAATCTGCAGGTATTTGTTTTGCTGCTGGGGCGGAATCGTGCCGTCCAGAATACCGTCCACGAAGCCGCCAATGGTTGTCATTGGTGTTTTTAATTCGTGGGACACGTTGGCGACAAATTCCTTACGTCCATATTCGATTTTTTCCAGGGATTGGGCCATATTGTTAAAGGCCAGCGCCAGATCCCGGATCTCTTCCGGGGAATCCTCCGGTACTTGCGCCCGGGCTTTCAGGTTGCCATGACCAAAGGCCGCGGCGGTTTTGGCCATGTCCCGCAAGGGGCTGCTGCTTTTCCGGGCATATACAGTCATAATGACCACAGCCACCAGCACTACCAGCACAGATACAAACAGATAAATGTCCGAGATCCGCTTCAGAACAGCAGTGGTTGCGGCGGTGGGCGCGGAAACCATAACAAGCCCTAAAAATTCATTGCCGGCACCCCGGATCGCAGTGGAAACTACGTATCGGTTGTCTGTGTAAAGGCCTTCCACCAGACCGCTGGAAACCACGAAGTTTTCCTGGGAAACTTTTTTCAGATAGTTTTGACTGGTAATGGCAAGCCCCTGATGGGCGCAGCCTAAGGGCGCAGAGGAACACAGCAAAATTTGCCCATGGGCATCGCAGATCACAGCGTCGTTGCCGGAAACCCGTTCTGCGATGGCCAAAGAGACCAGAAAATCCTGACTATTCACAGAATCCCGGCGTAAATAAGCCGAGGCGATCTGCGCTACAGCAGCGCTGTCACTTTTTAAGTCTTCATAGACCCGTTCCGTGAGAAAATTCCGCACCAAAAATTGAAAGGAAAATCCCACCAGCAGCAGCGCCGCCAATAAAATCACCGCATATGCAAAAAAACTGCGGCTAAAGGTGGTTTTCATTCTTTATAACACCTCGAATTTGTAACCGACACCCCACACGGTTTTTAAATTCCACTTTTCAGAGATGCCCTCTAATTTTTCACGAAGCCGTTTTACGTGGACGTCCACGGTACGGGAGTCGCCGAAATAATCAAAACCCCAAACCTCGTCCAAAAGCTGGTTGCGAGTGTAGACCCGGTTGGGAGAGGAAGCCAGATAGAAAAGAAGCTCCATTTCTTTGGGCGGTGTGTCCACTTTTTTTCCATCTACAGTCAATTCAAACGCATCCATATCAATGGTAAGCTTGTCAAAGGTAAGCTTACGGGCGGCACTTTCACCGGCGGCGCGGTCACTGCGGCGAAGCACTGCCTCAATTCGCGCCAACACCTCTTTCATCTCAAAAGGCTTGGTAATATAGTCGTCTGCGCCGTTTTTCAGCCCGGCTACCTTGTCGTCCACTTCGCTTTTGGCGGTGAGCATAATCACCGGCACCTGGGAGCTGGCCCGAATGGCCCGGCAGACCGCCCAGCCGTCCATCACCGGCATCATAATATCCAAAATCACAAGATCCGGGGTACTTGCCCGGAATTTTTCCAGACCCTGACCGCCGTCGGTGGCTAAGGTGACGGCATAGCCTTCCTTTTCCAGGTACATTTGTAAAAGTTCTGCGATATTTTTGTCGTCTTCCACAATCAAAACAGAAATAGCCATTGGCGATACCTCCCAAGTCTTTTTCTTTATTATAATAGATTTTTGCCTTTTGGGGTGAACAATTTGTAAAAACTAAGTTTCCCTTGCAAATTTATCCTTTTGCAGGTACAATAAAGAGGAATTTTTGATAAGGAGTGAGCTTATGGAAGCGATCTTTGAAATTTTGAAAGCGGTTCTGTTTGGTATCGTGGAGGGTGTGACGGAATGGCTTCCGGTTTCTTCCACCGGACATATGATCCTGCTGGACGAATTTGTACATCTGAACGTGACGGATGCCTTTTATGAAATGTTCCAGGTGGTCATTCAGCTGGGCGCGATTTTGGCGGTTATTCTGCTGTTTTTCCACAAATTAAATCCATTCTCCCCGAAAAAGGACGAGGTGCAGAAAAAAGATACCTGGCAGCTGTGGTTTAAGGTGATTGTGGCGGTGCTGCCGTCAGCTGTGATCGGTGTTCTGTTGGATGACTGGATGGATGCGCACCTGTATAACTATGTGGTGGTGGCAATTACCCTGGTTGTCTATGGTGTGGCATTCCTGTTTGCAGAGAAGCTGAACAAGGCCCGTAACACCAAGATTGAGGCCGTGTACGATATTGATTATAAAACGGCTATTCTGATCGGTGCGTTCCAGTGCCTGAGCCTGATCCCCGGCACTTCCCGTTCCGGCTCCACTATTTTAGGCGCAATTTTGCTGGGAGTCAGCCGTAGCGCCGGCGCAGAGTTTTCTTTCTTCCTGGCCATTCCCACAATGCTGGGCGCCAGCGCGTTGAAGGTGCTGAAATATGGTATGGATATTCTGGACGGTGAGGCTGCGATCCCCACCAGTATGGAGTGGCTCGTGCTGGTTGTGGGTTGCGTGGTCAGCCTGATCGTGAGCCTGCTGGTAATTAAGGCGCTGATGGAATATGTGCGTAAGCGCAGTTTTGCCGTGTTCGGCGCATACCGGATCGTTCTTGGCGCATTGGTTTTGGGTTACTTCCTGCTGAAATAAGCGAAAAATGTGATAAATTTTACCAGCATAATGTGATAAAATTTACCAACATATTGATACAATTTTCCAGAAGTTTATGGTATCATAAAGAAAAATGCGCGAGGAGGATGTTATGTTAACTATTAACAAACTGCGCTATGATAGCGCCATTGACCATGCCGCCATGGAGCTGAAGAAGTATCTCCGCATGATGATGCCTGAAGCAGGGGAGATCGAGATTGCCTATAATCCTGAGGCAAAGGACGGTTTCTGCCTGGGCTTTTTGGAAGATTTCGGTGTTCCCTTCACCGGCGAAGACCCGGTGCAGGATGACGAACTGTACATCAAGACCGATGTAAACGGCGGTATCTTGGCCGGCTCTAATCCCAGAAGTGTCCTGTTTGCTGTGTATCGCTATCTTCGTGAAAACGGCTGCCGCTGGCTTTACCCCGGCATTGACGGTGATTACATCCCGATGCAGGATATTGTCCCCGTTTCCTATCACAAGCTGGCGGACCACCGGGTTCGCGGCTTCTGCGACGAGGGTTACGCCTCCCAGACCGCCATGCTGGAAGCCATTGACTACTATACAAAGCTGGAGCTGAACACCTTTAACCTGGAGTTCTTCAATCCGATTGTCTACTACAGCCGTTATTATTCCCACTTCTACAACGAAGCCAACCGTATGCCCGAGCCTGTACCGGACGAGCAGATTCTGCAGTGGCGCCGCCAGTGCGAGGTGGAGCTGAATAAGCGTGGTATGCGCCTGACCGGCATCGGTCACGGCTGGTCTTGCCGCGCGCTGGGTCTGACCGAAAACCCCAGTATGGATGACGGTAACATCAAGGAAACCACAGAGGGCTTGCCCCAGGAAACCATCGATATGCTGGCACTGGTCAAGGGTGAGAGAAAGTTCTTTGTTGGCAGACCCAATTATACCCAGCTTTGCTTCTCCAAGCCCCAGGTGCGCAGCCTTGTGGCTGATTGCTTCGTGGATTACGTAAAAACCCATACCAATTATGAGCTGGTTGTATTCTCTTTCTCGGATGGTAGCCGTAACCACTGCGAGTGCGCCGAATGTGTCAAGATGCGCCCCTCTGATTGGCAGAATATGATCCTCAACGAGATCGACGAAAAGCTGACAAAAGCCGGGTTGGATACAATGGTTGGCTTCAGTATGTACGTGGATACTATGTTCGCGCCCCACCAGGTCAAGCTGAACAACACGGGTCGTTTCCAGATGTGCTACTGCCCCATCACCCGGGATTATACCTCCAGCGTGACGGAAGATACTGTTGCTCCGGAGCCGTTGCCCTACGCGGTCAATGCCTGGAAGACACCTACCACAGAGGAAGGCTATGGCCTTTTGAAGGATTGGCAGACCGTTTATCCCGGTGACACCTATTGCTATGAATATCACTTCTGGCGCCACCAGTGCGTAGAGCCCGGCGGCTATGCTCTGGCAAAGCGGATATACGAAGATGTGCGTAGCCTGAAAATTATGGGTCTTTGTGGCATGCTGGAGGACGGCAGCCAGAGAAGCGCCTTCCCCAACGGCTTCCCTGTGTACATCTACGCAGAAACCCTGATGAACCGGGATTGCGACTTTGACGCGGTTCGTGCAGATTATATGGCGCATATTTACGGCAAAGATTGGGACAAGGTAGATGCAGTTCTGAAAGATGTGTCCAATGCCTTTGATTTTGCTTATATGGAAGGCGCTCGCTCCATCGACGAGGAAGTTTCCATGTACTATGATCCCAAGCGCGTTCCCAGACTGGATGCGGTTCACGATATGGCCGCCCGTTTGCGCTTCCTGTTCAAGACCCACCACGTAATGCCCACCCGACCGCAGACGGTGTCCTGGCGCTTGCTGAATCGTTATGCCGAGTGGCTGGATTGGATGGCCAATATCGTCATCGAAAAGGCAAAGGGCAACGACTGGAAGGCCCGGGAACTGGCAGAGCAGTTCCGTGTGGAATTCGGCAAGTACGAGATTGAAATGGAGCGCTACTACGAACATGGCATGTATGCCTACCAGATCATCACCTGGCTGTGCCGCGCCAAGGCTCTTTCCAAGCGCATCATCGTCAACTAATCATTGCAAAATCGCCCGGACAGCTTGTCCGGGCGGTTTTTTGCGCATTATCTTAAAGCTTCTCGGGGAAGAGGCACCGATTGGACGCATTGGTTTTGGGCTACTTCCTGCTGAAATAAGCCAAGATATCTATAAAAAAAGCCAAGATATTGATAGTTTTTATAAAAAGCCTGTGATAAAATAAAGAAAAACACGCAAGGAGGATGTTATGTTAACCATTAACAAGCTACATACCCACAGCGCTGTGGAACACGCAGCCCAGGAGCTGAAGAAGTATCTTCGGATGATGATGCCCGAGGGTGGCGAGATCGCAATTGCCTATAACCCTGAGGCCAAGGACGGCTTCCGTCTGGGCTATCTGGAGGATTTTGGTGTCGCCTTTACCGGTGAAAACCCGGAGCTGGATGATGAACTTCACATCGAAACGGATGTAAACGGCGGTATCATTGCCGGATCTAACCCCCGAAGCGTACTCTTTGCCGTATATCGCTATCTCCGGGAAAACGGCTGCCGTTGGCTTTACCCCGGCATTGACGGCGACTATGTGCCGATGCAGGATATTGTCCCTGTTTCCTATCACAAGCTGGCGGACCACCGGATCCGTGGCTTCTGCGATGAGGGCTACTCCTCTCAGACAGCGATGCTGGAGGCTATCGACTACTACACAAAGCTGGAGTTGAACACCTTTAATTTGGAGTTCTTCATCCCCATGAATTACTATACTCGCTACTATTCTCATTTTTACAACGAAGCCAACCGGATGCCTGAACCTGTGGATGAAAATCAGGTGCTGCAGTGGCGGCGTATGTGTGAGGTAGAGCTGGCGAAGCGTGGCTTCCGGGTTACCGGTATCGGTCACGGCTGGACCAGCCGCGCCTTTGGCTTCAAGGAGAATCCTGACTTGAATCCTGCTGCAGAAATTCAGGACGAGGCAGACTTTCCTCCGGAACTCATCGAAATGCTGGCTCTGGTAAAGGGTAAGCGGAAGTTCTTTACCGGCAGACCCCCCTACACCCAGCTGTGCTTGTCCCAGCCGGTTGTCCGCAGCCGCATTGCAGACGTGATCGTGGATTATGCAAAAAATCATCAGAACTATAATCGTATCCATTTCTCCTTTGCCGACGGTAGCCGCAACTACTGCGAGTGTGAGGAATGTGTAAAGATGCGCCCTACAGACTGGCGGAATATGATCCTCAACGAGTTGGATGAAAAGTTGACAGAGGCAGGGCTGGATACCCAAATTGGCTTTAGTATGTATGTGGACACCCTGTTTGCGCCCCAGAAGATCAAGCTGAATAATCCCAACCGCTTTGTGATGTCCTATTGCCCCATCACCCGTGATTATACTACCAGCATTACCGAGGACACGGTCGTTCCGGAGCCGCTGCCTTATATCGTA
>JAZQWQ010000089.1:0-2312 GCA_045632385.1 Faecousia sp. | reverse complement strand
CCATGCTCTGGATGATTACATCTATTATTACAACAACGACCGAATATCTCTAAAATTAAAAGGAATGAGTCCGGTGCAATACCGAACTCATTCACAAGCAAGTTAATATTATATTTTGTCTAAACTTTGGGGTTCACTTCAGATGGATGGGGATTTTTTTTGTTTGGTGGACGATATAGGACTCGAACCTATGACCTTCCGCACGTCAAGCGGATGCTCTAGCCAGCTGAGCTAATCGTCCAAAGGCAAGAGTGATTATAGCCAAAGGAAAGGCATTTGTCAAGGGTTTTCTTTTCTTCTTACCAAATAATTTTTATTTTCCTGTAATCTTCGGAAAAATCCATCAAGCTTCTTCCTTTTCTGACAGCCGTTCAATGGCCTTTTGATAGCCACCGGTGCCATAATTCAGGCACTTGCTGACACGGCCGATGGTGGCACTGCTGATTTCCACCTGCTCTGCAATTTTTTGGTAGCTCATACCCTGGGACAACATAATCGCAGTATCCAACCGCTGGGACATATCTAAAATTTCCTTAATGGTACAAAGATCCTCAAAATAGGCATAACATTCCTCAAGGGTCTGCAAGCCGAGGATCGTCTGGAACAATCTGTCAACGGACTGGCAATGAAGTTTTTGCATAGTATCCACCTCTTCTCAATATCGCTTTATTATGTTATCACTTTAACGCCCTAAAGTCAAGCCCAATATGCCCTGGAATGTTCCTGTTTTTTTGTAAAAAAGCCTTGACAAACTGCTTTTCCTTTGTTAAAATAGTCCAGCCGCATCGAATGGGCTTTAATCAGTGCGCCCAAAAACGCCTGAGCCTTTAGAGCGAGACTACACATTATAAAGTAGGTGAAAAAGGAAATGAAAGCAGTTATCGTAACTGGTGGCAAGCAGTACACCGTAGCTGAGGGCGATGTTTTGTACATCGAGAAGCTGGAGGTTGAAGCTGAGGCTACCGTAAAGTTCGACCAGGTTCTGGCAGTTCTGGACGGCGAAAACTCCAAGATCGGCGCTCCCGTCGTTGAGGGTGCTACCGTAGAGGCTAAGGCCATCAAGAACGGCAAGGCTAAGAAGATCACCGTCTTCAAGTACAAGGCCAAGAAGAACGAGAAGAAGAAGCAGGGCCATCGTCAGCCCTACACCAAGGTGGAAATCACCAAGATCGCACTGTAATTATGACTAGATGCGAGTTTTTTATGGACGGTGACCGGATTACCGGTTTTACCGTGTACGGACACAGCGGTTATGCGGAAGCAGGAAGCGACATTGTCTGCGCTGCTATCTCTGCCGTTGTGACTATGGCCGAGACCACCATCAATGATGTGTGCGGGGAAAAGGCCAAGGTTCGCGTCAAAGAGGAAGATGCCCGCATCACCCTGACGCTCCCCACTTCCTGCGACGAGGAAGAGACAGTTCAGGCGGTTTTATCCGGCTTGCTTCTGACCCTTGTCAATATGAAGGAAGATTACCCCGATTATATTGAAGTTTTGGAGGTGTAATACCATGTTGAAGATTGGTATTCAGTTTTTCGCTCACCATAAGGGCGGCGGTTCTACCAAGAACGGTCGTGATTCCGAGGCTAAGCGTCTGGGCGTAAAGCGTGCTGACGGTCAGTTCGTTCTGGCTGGCAACATCCTGGTTCGCCAGAGAGGTACGCACATTCATCCCGGTACCAACGTTGGTATCGGTAGCGATGACACCCTGTTCGCTCTGATCGACGGCACTGTCAAGTTCGAGCGCAAGGGCAAGGATCGTCGTCAGTGCTCTGTCTACGCTGTGGAGCAGTAATCACGAATTTCCGTATTGCTTACAAAGGGCTGCTGCATACTATTTGCAGCAGCCCCTATTTTTTATTATGCTGCGATATATGGTTGCTTGTACCAAGCAACCGTCTATGACAGCATAACAAGGAGGAGTTTCCTATGTTTGTAGATAAAGTGCGAATTACCGTAGTCGGCGGTCGCGGCGGCGACGGTGCGGTGGCGTTCCACCGGGAAAAATATGTTGCCTCCGGCGGTCCGGATGGCGGCGACGGCGGTCACGGCGGCAGCGTCATTCTCCACGTCAATGACAACCTGACTACCCTGCTGGATTTCCGGTACAAGCGGAAATATTCCGCCCAGGCCGGTGAAAACGGTATGGGTCGGAAGATGAGTGGCAAGCGTGGCGAGCCGCTGATCATTCAGGTTCCCCGGGGTACTGTTGTCCGGGATGCCGAGACCAATCAAATTATTGTCGATATGTCCACCAGTGAGGATTTCATCATTGCCAAGGGCGGCAGAGGCGGCTGGGGCAATGCCCACTA
>JAZQWQ010000088.1:0-2251 GCA_045632385.1 Faecousia sp. | reverse complement strand
GCCAGGGTTTGGGTGGGATGACAGTGGCCACCGTCACCGGCATTGATTACCGGAATAGATGCACTGCAGGCTGCCACATAGGGTGCGCCCTCCTTTGGGTGGCGCATAGCCATAATATCAGCATAGCAGCTAATCATTTTTGCAGTATCAGAAACGCTCTCACCCTTAGATGCAGAGGATGTACCGGCATCGCTAAAACCTAAAACATTACCACCCAATTCGTACATAGCAGCCTCAAAGCTTAAGCGAGTACGGGTAGAAGGCTCAAAAAACAATGTTGCAAGCTTCTTACCGCGGCAAGCATCAGCATACTTAGCAGGGTTTTCACTGATGTCGCAAGCAGTCTTCAGCAGTTCATCCACTTCTGCAACGGACAGATCGGTAATATCAATCAAACTTCTCATTACTTTGCTCCATTCACAGCTAAATAATTGCGAATTCTCTGCACATTTTCAGCATTGGCAGGATCTTCTTCCAGATACTCGATGATGTCGTAGACATCCACAACAGAATATACCGGGAAGCCAAACTGTTCCTCGATCTCCTGCATAGCCCCCTTTTCAGACTGACCTTTTTCCTTGCGGTCAACCATAATGAAGGTAGCAACGACCTTGGTGCCATCCAGGTGGCTCAAAATCTCCATACTTTCACGGATAGCAGTACCGGCGGTGATCACGTCCTCAATAATAACGATCTCCTCACCGGCCTGTGGTACATAACCAACAAATGTACCACCCTCACCATGATCTTTGACTTCCTTACGGTTAAAGAAGAAAGGCAGATCCAAGCCATTTTTGCTTAGCGCAACAGCTGCGGAAATAGAAAGAGAAATGCCCTTATATGCAGGCCCATACAGAACAGCCTTTTTCTGGCCTAACTTTTCCATATAGGCTTTTGCGTAGAATTCGCCCATTTTGGTGATCTGGTCTCCGGTCTTGATCATACCGGCATTAACAAAATACGGGATCTTTCTGCCGGATTTGGCAGTAAAGTCACCAAACTTCAAGACACCAGCACCTTCCAGGAACTGAATAAACTCTCTTTTATAAGCTTCCATTTTGTTCTCCTTAATCACAGAATTCTGCAACACAACGCTCATACGCTGCCACAGGGTCCGCAGCAGCGGTTATCGGACGACCAACTACAATATAATCAGAACCAATCTCCTTGGCCTGAGCAGGGGTCATCACACGCTTCTGATCGCCTACTTCCCCATCAGCAAAACGCACACCGGGGGTAATAGTCAAAAAGTCCTTGCCACAGATATCGTGCACCTTGCCAGCCTCCAGAGGAGAGCAAACAATGCCGTCAAGTCCAGCCTTTTTAGCGGTCATGGCATAATGCATAACTACCTTATCGATAGGCTCTTTGATCAGAATGTCTCGCTCCATACTTTCCTGATCAGTGGAAGTCAACTGTGTGACAGCAATCAGTAACGGACGGCTGCCATCCTCACGAGTCAAACCCTCCAATGCACCCTGCATCATAGCAGTTGCACCGGCAGCGTGTAGGTTTGTGATATCCACATCCAAATTTCGCAAAACAGCCATTGCCTTTTTTACGGTATTGGGAATATCATGCAATTTCAGATCCAGAAAGATTTTGTGGCCTCTTGCTTTGATCTGTCGAACAATTTCCGGGCCTTCGGCATAGTAAAGTTCCATACCGATCTTCACAAAGGGCTTTCTCCCGGTGAACTTATCCAAAAAAGCAAACGTCTGCTCTGCACTGGCAAAGTCACAAGCAACAATTACGTCCTTACCCATTATTTTGCACCTCCAATAATTTCAGAAAGAGAATTGATTTTGTATTCATCCATAACATGAGGCAGATCTGCGATAATATCCCGGCAAGCGTAGGGATTTACCAAGTTGGCAGCACCCACTTCCACAGCAGTTGCACCGGCCAGCATCATTTCCACCACGTCCTCAGCGCTGCTGACACCACCCATTCCAACAACAGGAATGTTGACAGCATTGGATACCTGATAGACCATACGAACTGCCACCGGGAAGATCGCAGATCCAGAGAAGCCGCCCATTTTGTTCGCGATCACAGGCTTTTTGCTCCGGAGGTCAATTCGCATACCCAGCATTGTATTGATGAGGCTGATACCGTCAGCACCAGCATCCTCGCAAGCCTTTGCCATAGAAACAATGTCCGTAACATTGGGTGTCAATTTTACAATGACTGGCTTGGTGGTCACTTTTTTTACAGCAGCTGTTACTTCCGCAGCCGCCTTGGGGTCTGT
>JAZQWQ010000087.1:0-12550 GCA_045632385.1 Faecousia sp. | reverse complement strand
TGTTTCTAGGGTGTTTTGTGGTGACCCGCTGGAGATTCGAACTCCAGACCCATTGCTTAAAAGGCAATTGCTCTGCCAGCTGAGCTAGCGGGTCATTGGCTGGGATGGCAGGATTTGAACCTACGAATGCCAGAGTCAAAGTCTGGTGCCTTACCGCTTGGCGACATCCCAATGTCTAGCGCGCCCGGCCAGGCACACGGCGTATTATAGCACGGGCTTTTTAATTTTGCAACAACTTTTTCGAAGAATAGAAAAAACTTTTCCATCCTTTGTAAAAAATACTTGTAAAATCTGTCTGTTTGACATATACTTGTTATATTATGCGAAACTAAGAGAGGGATTGTTTATGGAACTGATTTCTGTTCGTGAGCTTTTCAAAAACACCGAAAAATATTTGGGAAAGGAAGTCACCGTCGGTGGCTGGGTGCGTAATCGCCGTCCCAGCAAGCAATTTGGCTTTATCGTACTCAACGATGGTACTTATTTTACCCCGGTTCAGGTTGTTTATAACGATACCATTTCCAATTTCCAGGAAATTTCCAAAATCAACATTGGCGCTGCCCTGATTGTGACCGGCACAGTCGTGGAAACACCCAATGCGCCCCAGCCTTTTGAAATTCAGGCCGCTGAGGTAACTGTCGAGGGCGCATCCACCGGTGATTATCCCCTGCAGCCCAAGCGTCACACTATGGAATTTTTGCGTACCATTACCCATCTGCGTCCCCGTACCAATACGTTCCAGGCTGTATTCCGTGTGCGCAGTCTGGCCGCTATGGCTATTCACCAGTTCTTCCAGGATCGGGACTTCGTGTATGTACACACGCCCCTGATCACCGGTTCTGACTGTGAAGGCGCCGGTGAAATGTTCCAGGTCACTACCCTGAATCTGAATGACGTTCCCAAGACAGAGGACGGCAAGGTGGACTTCTCCCAGGACTTCTATGGCAAGCCCACCAACCTGACCGTTTCCGGTCAGCTGAACGGTGAGACCTTTGCTATGGCCTTCAAGAACATCTACACCTTTGGTCCTACTTTCCGTGCAGAAAACTCCAACACTACCCGCCACGCAGCGGAATTCTGGATGATTGAGCCGGAAATCGCTTTTGCAGATCTTTCTGACGATATGCGTCTGGCTGAGGATATGATCAAGTATATCATCGCCTACGTTTTGGAAAGAGCGCCGGAAGAAATGAACTTCTTCAATCAGTTTATTGATAAGGGTCTTCTGGATCGGCTCAACAACGTGCTGAACTCCGAGTTCGGCCACGTGACCTACACAGAAGCCATTGAGATTTTGGAAAAGTGCAACGACAAATTCCAGTATCCTGTCCACTGGGGCAGCGATCTGCAGACCGAGCATGAGCGTTATCTGACCGAGGAAGTATTCAAGCGCCCTGTGTTTGTGACCGACTATCCCAAGGAAATCAAGGCTTTCTATATGAAGCTCAACCCCGATGGAAAGACCGTAGCTGCTATGGACTGCCTGGTACCCGGCATTGGCGAGATCATTGGCGGTTCTCAGCGTGAGGATAACTACGAATTGCTGAAGTCCCGTATCGAGGAGTTGGGTATGAACCCGGAAGATTACGGCTTCTATATGGATCTGCGTAAGTACGGCTCTGCCCGTCACGCAGGCTTTGGCTTAGGCTTTGAGCGTTGCGTGATGTATCTGACCGGTATCGGCAACATCCGTGACGTGCTTCCCTTCCCCAGAACCGTAGGCAACTGCGAACTGTAATATTGAAAAGCTGACTTGCAAAAAATGCAAGTCAGCTTTTTTGTTGGTTTATTTTCTGCAATTTTCCGGCGATAGATGTCACATTGGCGCATATCCTAACACAGAAAGAAGGTGCTGGGATGACGCGCAGATTTTCAATTTTTCTTATTTTTTGTCTGATAGTTGGGTTGCTTTGCGGATGTCATACTTCTGAAAAGCCCTTGTGTCGGGTGGTCGTTGGAATGGAAATTTCCGGACAGCATCAGGATTTGCAATTTACAAAAAATTATACCGACACCCAAACGATCGAAGCTGTTTTGCAATGTCTTCGGGTTATGCAATCTCGAAAAAAGGCAATGCAGGCAGCAAATAACACGACAAGAGATCACTTTTTGATCACCCTATATTTATCCGACGGAAGTATGCGAAATTACGCTCTGGTAGCTCACCGGTATTTCAAAGCGCCAAACAAGCCCTGGATAGAAACAAATCCGGCAATTGTTTCTAAGTTTTACAGTGTCTTACAGAAGGCGTAACATTTGGTTTTTTGTGTGTTTTTTAACAAAGATATTTGTATATAATTGATATTTTTGTATTTTATACGAATTTTAAATTTATACGCATTTTTTGTTGCTTTTTTCCGTAAATTCATTATAATAATATTGATACGCTATTATGGATATTTCCGCGTAAAACCGGATTGTCTTTTAAGAAAGGATTGTGCTTATATGATTTTTAGTTACTATCCCGGATGCACCTTGCGTAACAAGGCCAAAGAGCTGGATGCTTATGCCAGAGCTTCTGCCGAAGCTTTGGGCTTCACCCTGGAAGAGCTGAGCGATTGGCAGTGCTGCGGTGGTGTGTATCCTCTCGGTACGGATGAGATCGCGTCCAAGCTTTCTTCTGTGCGTGCTTTGGCACAAGCCAAGGAAAAAGGGCAGGATCTGGTAACCTTGTGTTCTGCTTGCCACCACGTGCTCAAGCGTGTCAATGATGATATGCAAAACGTGGAAGACATTCGCACAAGAGCCAATAATTATATGAAGCTGGCTGAGCCTTACGAGGGCGAGACCAAGGTGCTGCACTTCCTGGAGGTTATCCGGGATGTGATTGGCTTTGACACCTTAAAAGAAAAGGTGGTCAATCCCCTCACCGGTCGGAAGATCGCTGCTTACTATGGCTGCTTGCTTCTGCGCCCCGGCAAGATCATGGCCATGGACGATCCGGAAAACCCCAAGCTTTTGGAGGACTTCATCCGGGCACTGGGCGCTGAGCCTGTGGTATACCCCTACCGCAACGAGTGCTGCGGCGGCTACATATCTCTCAAAGAGCCGGATATGGCAAAAAATATGTGCCAGACCATCAACGAAAGTGCAAAGGGCTTCGGTGCAGAATGTTTCATTACTGCCTGCCCCCTGTGCCGTTATAATCTGAACAAGACAGAAAGCGGTCTGCCGGTGTACTACTTCACCGAACTGCTGGCAGAGGCTTTGGGTGTAAAGGAGGGTGCGCTGTAATGAACGCAAAAGAACAAATTCAGGCCATCAGCG
This sequence comes from Faecousia sp., assembly GCA_045632385.1. GTDB lineage: Bacteria > Bacillota > Clostridia > Oscillospirales > Oscillospiraceae > Faecousia. The sequence continues at coordinate 9,283 of JAZQWQ010000087.1, read as the reverse complement.
GTGCAAACCCCTATAAGTGTATGAAGTGCGGCAAATGCTCCGCCACCTGCCCCGCTTATGAGGAAATGGATATCAAGCCCCATCAGTTTGTATCTTACGTTCAAAGCGAAAACATTGAAGCTTTAGCGAAGTGCAAGTCCTTGTGGAAATGCTTAAGCTGCTTTGCCTGTGTAGAGCGTTGCCCCAGAGATGTACAACCCGGCCGTATTCTGGATGCAGCACGACAGATCGTGGTGCGTCAAAGAGGCGGCAACTACTTGACCGCCGAGGAAATTCCTCCTCTTGTAGACGAAGACCTGCCGCAGCAGCTGTTGGTCAGTGCCTACAGAAGATATAAGAGGTGATTGCGATGCAAAGAATTGGTGTTTTTGTCTGCCATTGCGGCAGTAACATCGCCGCAACGGTGGATGTGAAGAAAGTGGTGGAAATGGCACGGCTGGAGGCCGGTGTTGTTTTTGCCGATGATTATCAGTATATGTGCTCCGAAGCCGGTCAGGCAAAAATCGGCGCAGCCATCAAAGAGCATCACCTGACAGGTCTGGTGGTTTGCTCCTGCTCTCCCCGTATGCACGAGGCCACTTTCCGCAAGTGTGCAGAGCGTTACGGCCTGAACCCCTACATGGTGGAAATTGCCAACATCCGTGAGCACTGCTCCTGGATTCACAAGGATATGGAAGAAGCTACCGAAAAGGCTGTGATTTTGGCCCGTGCCGCTATTGCCAAGGTCAACCTGAATGCACCTTTGCAAGCCGGCGAGAGCCGTGTTACCAAGCGTGCGCTGGTCATTGGCGGTGGTATTGCCGGTATTCAGACTGCTTTGGATATTGCCGATGCCGGCTATGAAGTGGATATTGTGGAAAAGACTCCCTCTATCGGCGGTCGTATGTCCCAGCTGGATAAGACCTTCCCTACTTTGGACTGCTCTGCTTGTATCCTGACCCCCAAGATGGTGGATGCTGCCGGTCACGAGAAGATCAAGATCTATACATACAGTGAAGTAGAAAAGGTTTCCGGTTTTGTGGGTGACTTTACCGTAGATATCCGTAAGAAGGCAAGAAGCGTAGACGAGACCAAGTGTACCGGTTGTGGTGTCTGCCAGGAAAAATGCCCCTCCAAGAAGACTCCCAGCGAGTTTAACCGAGGCCTTAACAACCGCAGTGCTATCTACACTCCCTTTGCACAGGCCATTCCCAATGTACCTGTGATTGACCGGGATGCTTGTATCAAGTTTAAGACCGGCAAGTGCGGTGTGTGTGAAAAGGTCTGTCAGGCCGGTGCGATCAACTACGCACAGGAAGACGAGATCATCACCGAGAAGTATGGCGCAATCGTGGTTGCAACCGGCTTTGATACCATCAAGCTGGATAAGTACGATGAATACGCATACAACCAGAGCCAGGATGTGATTACCTCCCTGGAATTAGAGCGTATTATGAATGCAGCCGGTCCTACCAAGGGTCACCTGGAGCGTTTGTCTGACGGCAAGGCTCCCAAAGAGATCGTATTCGTGCAGTGTGTTGGCAGCCGTTGCTCTGATGAGCGTGGTAAGCCTTACTGCTCCAAGATCTGCTGTATGTACACCGCAAAGCACGCTATGCTCATTCGTGACAAGTATCCGGATGTAAACGTGACGGTGTTCTACATTGATGTCCGTACCCCCGGCAAGAACTTTGACGAGTTCTACCGTCGCGCTGTGGAAGAATACGGTGTCAACTACATCAAGGGTCAGGTAGGCAAGGTTGCGCCACAGCCTGACGGCAGTCTGCTGGTGCAGGGCGCTGACCTGATCGATAACAAGCAGATCAAGATCAAGGCCGATATGGTGGTTCTGGCAACAGCTATCGAGCCGAACCAGGGCGTGCGGAACATTGCAACAATGCTCACCGCCTCTATCGATACCAACAATTTCCTGACCGAAGCACACCCCAAACTGCGTCCTGTGGAATCTCCCACAGCCGGTGTATTCCTGTCCGGTGTGTGCCAAGGTCCTAAGGATATTCCTGAGACTGTTTCTCAGGCCGGTGCAGCAGCTGTTAAGGTGATCGGTTTGCTGGCCAAAGACAAGCTGACCACCAATCCCTGCACCGCACAGGCAGACGAGCTGCTGTGTAACGGCTGTAGTAACTGTGCCAAGGTTTGTCCCTATGGTGCAATTACCTATGAGGTGCGTCAGGTCAATGACCACGGTATCCGGGAGGATCGCCGGATCGCAGTGGTAAATAAGGCTCTGTGTCAGGGTTGTGGCGCTTGTACCGTAACCTGTCCCTCCGGTGCGATGGACCTGCAGGGCTTCAGCAACAGACAATTACTTGCGGAGGTGGATGCAATATGTCGGTAAATGAAGAATTTCGCCCCAAGATCGTAGCATTTTGCTGCAACTGGTGCAGCTACGCAGGCGCTGACCTGGCCGGCTCTTCCCGTTTGGCATATCCTGCCGACGTGAAGATCATTCGTGTCCCCTGCTCCTGCCGTGTCAATCCTATGTTTATTCTCCGTGCCTTCGAAAAAGGCGCTGACGGTGTGATCTTGTGTGGCTGCCACCCCGGTGACTGCCACTACTCCACCGGTAACTACTATGCCCGCCGCCGTATGACACTACTGTTTAGTATGCTTGACTTTATGGGTGTGGAAAACGGCCGTACCCGTGTGGAATGGGTCTCCGCCGCTGAAGGTGTGAAGTTCTCCACCGTTATGAATGACTTTGTGGAGAAAATTCGTGGCCTTGGCGAGAATGTGCGATTGGGGGATTTAAGATGCAAGAATTAAAGAACCGAGCATTGCAGCTCCTGAAAGATGGCACAGTCAGCCGTGTGCTGGGTTGGCGGATCGGTGAAAATACATACGATCCCGAGCCTGCATTCTTTTCTTCCGAAGAAGAAATGGAAAATTTCGTCTATAACAATTTCTGCGCTGCCAATTTGAGCAAGTATATGATTGAAGCTTCCAAGCTGGAGGGCAAGACCTTGGTATGCCTGAAGCCCTGCGACAGCTACAGCTTCAATCAGCTGCTGGCTGAGCACCGCATTGACCGGGAAAAGGCTTACATCATCGGTGTAGGCTGCAAAGGCAAGCTGAGCATCGAGAAAGTGAAAGAAACCGGTGTGAAGGGCATTTTGTCCATCACCGATACTGATCCTTTGCAGGTAGAAACCCTCTACGGTAATGCAGAGGTTGCTTACAAGGATGCTATGCTGAGCCGCTGCCACGTATGTAAAGGCAAGGAGCACGTTGTTTACGACGAGCTGATCGGTGAGAGCGAAGATACCGTAGATGCTGACCGTTTTGCGGAAGTTCAGGCCATTGAGGCAATGACACCGGCAGAAAAGTTTGCATTCTTCCAGAAGGAACTTTCCAAGTGCATCCGCTGCAACGCTTGCCGGAATGTTTGCCCTGCCTGTTCCTGCCGCAAGTGCGTATTCGACAGCAACAAATTCGACAGCGCGCAAAAAGCAAATGTGGACTCCTTTGAAGAGAAGATGTTCCACATCATCCGTGCGTTCCACGTAGCCGGTCGTTGTACTGACTGCGGCGAGTGCAGCCGTGTATGTCCTCAGGGCATTCCTCTGCACCTGTTTAACCGGAAGTTTATTAAGGATATTAATACCCTGTATGGCGAATATCAGGCTGGTGCAGATGTAAATGCAAGAGGCCCGCTGACCAGCTTCACCTTTGACGATGCTGAGCCCAGTATTGTGGCAGAGGGAGGTACCAAATGAAGAAAATAGCCATTTCGAACCTTCCCAAACTGTATGAAGCCATTGCCAAAGCACAGAGCCTGATCCTGCCGGTAAAAACTGCCGGCAAGACCAATTTCGGTCTGTGGACGGAAGGCTGTGATGTGGATCTGCAGACTCTGAAAACTGTCAAATCCGCAAAAGATGCCTTCTTCCCCCAAAGCGAGACCCTTTACAACTGTAAAACCGAAGGCAAGAACCTCACCATCACGCCCGAAGCATTGCAAGAGGAAAGCTTTGTAGTGTTCGGCATCAAGGCTTGTGATGTCCGGGGTATCGCCGTTTTGGATAAGGTATTTTTGGCAGAGCCTGTGGATAGCTTTTATGCTGCCCGTCGTTGCCACAGCATTCTCGTTTCTCTTGCTTGCGGTCAGCCGGAAGAAAGCTGCTTCTGTAAGGTATTCGGTATTGACTGCGCTGAGCCTGAAGGCGACGTGGTCACCTGGCTGACAGAGGATTACCTCTACTGGAAGCCGGTTACCGAAAAGGGTGAAAAGCTGACCGCACAGGTGGCTGACCTTCTGGAAGAAAGTGACGAAGCTGCTGTCAATGCACAGAAAGAAGCCATCGCCAAGATCGTGGAAAAGCTTCCCTATGCAGGTCTTTCTTTGGAGGGCTGGAACGGTGAAGTTCTGAACGAGAAGTTCAACTCCCCCATTTGGGAAACCCTGTATAAACCCTGTCTGGCCTGCGGTACTTGCACCTTTGTGTGCCCCACCTGCCAGTGCTACGACATTAAAGACTACAATACCGGTAACGGCATTCAGCGGTATCGCTGCTGGGACAGCTGTATGTACTCTGACTTTACCATGATGGCCCACGGCAACAACCGTACCAGCCAGCTGCAGCGTTTCCGCCAGAGATTTATGCACAAGCTGGTGTACTTCCCTGCCAATAACGACGGCATGTACTCCTGCGTTGGTTGCGGACGCTGTGTTGACAAGTGCCCCAGCCACTTAAACATCGTCAAAGTCATCAAAGCTTTTGAAAAGGAGGGTAAATGATGCACGATCATGAATGTACCTGCCATCCCGGCTTTGTACACGACACATTGATTCCCCAGGTTGGCATCATCACCGACATCCGTCAGGAAACTCCCGATGTCAAGACCTTCCGGATTGAGCCTCCTCAGGGCGGCAAATTCTTTGAGCATATGCCCGGCCAGTGCGCGATGATCTGCGTGCCCGGTGTCAGCGAGGCTATGTTCTCCATCACATCCTCTCCTACAAACAAGGAGTTCCAGGAATTCAGCATTAAAAAGTGCGGTGTCCTGACCGAATGTCTGCACTCTTTGGAGGTTGGCGATCAGGTAACCGTTCGCGGCCCTTACGGCAACAACTTCCCCGTAGAAACTGCTTTGAAGGGTCAAAATCTGCTGTTTATTGCCGGCGGTATCGCGCTTGCGCCTCTGCGCAGTGTGATCAACTATGTCTTGGACAACCGGGAAAACTACGGCCACGTAGATATTCTTTACGGTTCTCGTTCTGCTGACGATCTGGTGCAACTGAAAGAGATCCAGGATGTCTGGATGAAGACCGAAGATGTGAATGTTTACCTGACCATCGACCGTCCCCAGGAAGGCTGGGACGGCAACGTCGGCTTCGTTCCCACCTATCTGCGTGAGCTGGCCTTCGACACCAATCGAATTGCCGTGCTTTGCGGACCTCCCATTATGATCAAGTTCTGTCTGCAGGCTTTGCAGGAAATGGGCTTTCAGAAAGACCGGATCTGGACCACGCTGGAGCTGCGTATGAAGTGCGGTGTCGGCAAGTGTGGCCGCTGCAACATCGGTTCCAAGTACGTCTGCAAGGACGGTCCTGTGTTCCGTTGCGATGAGATCGACGAATTACCTGCAGAATACTAAGAAAGGAAGAGTTTGCAATGGAAAATCTTGTAAATGTTTATTTCTTCGGCAAGCGGTATCAAGTCCCCGGGGACCTGACCATTATGACCGCTATGGAATATGCCGGTTACACCCTGACCCGTGGCTGCGGCTGCCGTCACGGCTTCTGCGGTGCTTGCGCTACCATCTACCGTATCAAGGGCAACAACGAACTGAAAACCTGCCTGGCTTGCCAAACCCAGGTGCAGGAGGGTATGTACATCGCTTCTATCCCCTTCTTCCCCACTGACAAGCGGACTTATGAGATCAAGGATCTGAAGCCCAATCAGCAGGTGATGATGGAACTGTATCCTGAAATTTACAGCTGTATCGGCTGTAACGCTTGTACCAAGGCTTGTACCCAGAGTCTGAATGTTATGCAGTATATCGCTTACGCACAGCGTGGCGAACTGGAAAAGTGCGCAGAAGAGTCCTTTGACTGCGTCAGCTGCGGCTGCTGCTCTGTCCGCTGCCCTGCTGAAATTTCCCATCCTATGGTCGGTTTGCTTGCCCGCCGTCTGACCGGTAAGTACATTGCTCCGGAAACAGCACATCTTTATGACCGTGTTGCAGAGATCAACCGTGGTGAATACGACGAGTTGATTGAGAAGGTTATGCAGAAGCCCATCACTGAGATGCAGGAACTGTATAACACCCGTGACATCGAAAAGTAAGGAGGGATACGTATGTTTACAGAGTATATGATGGAGTCCATCAAAAAAGTGGAAGCCACCCGTGCAGAACGTATGCGCACAGAACCTCGCCGTATGACTGCTGAGGAAAAATCCGAACTTCTGAAAGCCTACCATCCCGACTACCGGGCAGAGGGTTTTGCTGAAATTAAGATCGGCCCCAACAAAGGTCAGAAAGCACCTTTGGAGCTGACAAAGCTTTTGCACAGCAACAGCCGCTTGTTAAATGAGAACATTGACCTGACCAAGCCTGCATATGATGTGGATGTATTGGTTATCGGTGGTGGCGGCGCAGGTGCTTCTGCTGCGATTGAAGCGCACGAAGCCGGCGCAAACGTTATGATCGTCACCAAGCTGCGTATTGGTGATGCCAACACAATGATGGCTGAAGGCGGCATTCAGGCTGCCGACAAGCCCAATGACTCCCCTGTTCAGCACTATCTGGACGCTTTTGGCGGCGGTCACTTTGCAGCCCGTCCGGAACTGCTGCGTCGCCTGGTTATGGAAGCTCCCGATGCCATCCGCTGGCTGAACGAGCTGGGTGTTATGTTCGACAAAGAAGAAGACGGCACAATGGTTACCACCCACGGTGGCGGTACTTCCCGTAAGCGTATGCACGCTTGTAAGGACTACTCCGGTGCTGAAATTATGCGTACTGTCCGTGACGAAGTCCTGAACCGTCAGATCCCTGTTGTAGAGTTCACCTCCGCCGTGGAACTCATTAAAGACGATAAGGGTCAGGTTGCCGGCGCTGTGCTTCTGAATATGGAAACCGGTGACTATATGGTCGCTAAGGCTAAGACTGTCATCATTGCCACCGGTGGCGCAGGTCGCCTGCACTATCAGGGCTTCCCCACCTCCAACCACTACGGCGCTACCGCCGACGGCTTGATCTTGGGTTACCGTGCCGGCGCACCGCTTCTGTATCAGGATACCATTCAGTATCACCCCACCGGTGTTGCTTACCCCTCTCAGATTTTTGGCGCACTGGTGACGGAAAAGGTTCGTTCTTTGGGCGCTATGCTGGTCAACAAAGATGGCGAAGCTTATGCCCACCCCCTGGAAACCCGTGACGTTTCCGCATCTGCGATCATTCGTGAGTGCGCCAACGGCAAGGGTGTTGACACGCCCTTGGGCAGTGGCGTATGGCTGGATACACCCATGATTGAGATCCTGGGCGGTGAAGGCACCATTGAAAAGCGAATTCCTGCAATGCTGCGTATGTACCTAAACTACGGCATTGATATGCGTAAAGTCCCCATCCTGGTCTACCCCACTCTGCACTACCAGAACGGTGGTTTGGAGATCGGTGGCGAAGGCTACACCAAGGCCATCCCCAACCTGCTGGTTGCCGGTGAAGCTGTTGGCGGCATCCACGGCCGTAACCGTCTGATGGGTAACTCTTTGCTTGACATCATCGTCTTCGGCCGTAATGCCGGTAAGGCTGCTGCCCGTAAGGCAAAGGAAGTCACCCTTGGCACACCGAACCTGGATCACGTTCAGGCCTATGCCAAGGAACTGGAAAACGCAGGTCTGGAAGAAACCGGTGTTTCTCCCCTGCTGTTGCCCAAGTATGCCCGTCACGAGAAGTAAAATAAGACTGCAAGACAGGGGCAAGTCCCCTGTCTTACAGCCGTCTTAGGAGATGTAATTTTATGGAATTTATTTCCAATTTAATCAATTTGGGTTCTACCCCCACTGTGCTGCTGATGGCATTTTTGGTATGCTTCATTGGCTATGCTTTGGGTGCCATTAAGGTCAAGGGCTTGAGCTTAGGTACAGCCGGTGTATTCCTGTTTGCTTTGCTGTTCGGCTATCTATGTACACTGCCCGGTCTGCAGAATATTCCTGTTTTGGGTAAGTTCTATATGGCAGATGCCGCAGATGCCAAGATCACCAGCTTCAAGTTTATTTCCAACATTGGTCTGGTGCTGTTTGTCACCTCCGTCGGCTCTATTGCCGGTCCTAAATTTTTCCGGGACTTAAAAGCCAATGCCAAGACCTATGTGCCTATGGGTGCTTTGATCATTGTCATCGGTGCGTTGGTCACTGTGGCATTTGCTTCTCTGCCTGGCATTGGTCCTGCCTATGCCACCGGAATTCTGTCCGGTGCGCTGACATCCACCCCTGCTTTTTCTGCCGCTAAGGATACCGTCACAGAACTTGCTGCCAACCAAACCGGCTTGGTGGTTTTAGGTCAGGCTGTTGCCTATCCCTTCGGTGTGATCGGTGTTGTCTTGTTTGTGCAGGTTATGCCCCGCATTTTGAAGGCAGATATGGGCAAAGAGCGTTCTTTGATCACCGCTACCGTTGCTACAAGCACGACTGAGAAAAAAGCCAAAAAGCTGGTTGCACTGGACGATTACGGCTTTGCCGCTTTCGGTCTTGCTCTGGCGCTGGGCATTCTGTTGGGTTCTATTAAGATCCCCCTCAGCGCCAAAGGCTATGCCGGTCCTTGCTTTAGTCTGGGTATGACCGGCGGTCCGCTGATCATGTCCCTGATCATCGCCCACTTCGGTCACATTGGTCCTGTGAACATGAAAACCGATACCCACGCACTGAAAAGCTTCCGGGAATTCGGTCTGATGCTGTTCCTGTTAGGTGCCGGTATCGAGGGTGGTGTTGTTCTTGTGGAACAAATCAGCCAGTCGGAGCTGGGCGCTATGCTGGTGGTTTACGGCTTCCTGGCAGGTGTTGTCATCACCATTATTCCTATGGTTGTCGGCTTCCTGTTTGCCCGTTACATCTGCAAACTGCCGCTGCTGAATAACCTGGGTTCCATTACCGGCGGTATGACTTCTACCCCGGCTTTGGGAACGCTGATCAGCACTGCCGGTACTGACGATGTTGCCGGTGCTTATGCTTCCACCTATCCCATTGCATTGGTGCTGGTGGTTTTGGCTACCCAGCTGATTAACTCCCTGATGCTTATCTGATAGTAAATCGCCCACTGTGCAAAGCAGTGGGCGATATTT
>JAZQWQ010000086.1:0-10396 GCA_045632385.1 Faecousia sp. | reverse complement strand
CCCTTTTCAAACTCACGACCCAACCCCAGCTTATTTCCCAAGATCCGGTCGATCGCCCCCAACAGGGCAAACCCCGCCATTACAAAAATCAGCCCTCGTTCCATCTTCGCACCGCCAATCTATATACAGTCATTGCGAGGAGCGCAGCGACGTGGCAATCCGTTTCTCTCGTAAGGGTATTACTGACTGCCACGGGTCTATCGACCCTCGCAGTGACATCCTCTAAACGACTATTTCTCCGCATCCAAAATCGCCACAACTGCCGCATCCACCGGGCAGTTCATGCAAAACCGGGAAGCCGGTTCCCCCAGCACCAGCAGCACCTTATCCCCAGCGCCAGCCCCAACCAGGTCTGCCGCCACCACCGTACCTTGTACGGTGTTCACCACCAAAAACGTCTGCCCCGACAGACTTTCTGCTTTCCGGGTCGCCCAAACGGACCCGGTCACTGTCCCAATCTTCACGTAAGTTCCTCCCTCGCCAAAGGTGTCAATATTGCCCCAGCCGGGGGCTTTTCGCCACGCTGCGCCATTTCCCTTGCCATTTCGGCGGTGATCACCCGGCGGCTTTCTCCGTCGGTAAACACCGCCCCCCAGCTTTTCAGCTCCCGGTAACGGGCAGACAAGCTGGCCCGGAGCGCCCGGTTTCCGGTGACATTGGGAAGCCCGGGGGTATAAAATACCACCGGCTTTCCCTCTGCCAACGCCTGCAAAACCGCCTCGTTCTGAAAACAAAGCAGTTCCCCCAGCCCCATAGACCCCACTACCACCGCATCATAGGGCGGCGCAGTGACAAACGCATACATCAGCGGCGGCTTCTGACCAACCAGCAGCGCTTTCATTTATTTTGCCGGACTCTGGTTGTTGGACAGCCGACCCTTGGGCAAAATGGCATCTACTTCCGTGTGGGGACGGGCGATGACGTGCACGCTTACCAGCTCCCCCACCTTTTCTGCCGCAGCACCGCCGGCATCGGTAGCCGCCTTCACAGCGCCCACATCCCCTCGCACCATCACCGTGACCAAGCCGCCACCGACAGCCTCTTTGCCCACCAACTGCACGTTGGCAGACTTGACCATAGCATCTGCCGCCTCAATGGCGCCAATGAGTCCCTTTGTTTCAATCATCCCTAAAGAATTGGTATCCATCGTAAAACCTCCACCTTTATAAAACGTTTACTGCATATTTAACTTTTCCAAAATCTTTGCTGTAATCACTTCCACCAACGTATCCATCGGTTCTTTCTTTTCATCCTTGCCGCTGTCCCAAGCCACCATCCGGATGTTGATTAAATCCATCGGCGATACATTGTTGCTGGTGGCGCTGCCGCCAACTGCGCCGCACCCCAAGGTCAGCGCCGGGAACAAGTTGGTGCTTGCCCCAATGCCCCCCAAAGCCGCCGGGGTGTTGACCAAAAACCGGGAAACCGGCATAGAACGTGCAAACCGTTCCACCACGGAAACATCCTCCGTGTGCAAGGAAAAGGTGTGTCCCCGACCCTCGTGATGCAAAATTTCCAAGCTCCGTGACAGCACCCCAGCCTCATTTTCTTCCACATACAGTCCCAGCACAGGACAAAGCTTTTCCATAGAATAGGGATGCTTGATCCCCACCCCATACTCCCTTGCCACCAAAATTTTGGTGGTCTTCGGTACAGAAAAGCCGCAAAGCTGGGCAAGCTGCAGCGCCGTTTTTCCCACCACCTGGGGGTTCAATGCCCCATTTGGCCGGAACAAGACCTTCGAAAGCGCTTCTGCATCCTCCGGAGTCAGGAAATAAAACCCTAACCCCACCGCCATACTCTTGACCTTGCTGACCATGGCTTTTTCGATGATAATGCTCTGCTCCGAAGCGCAGACCGTGCCGTTATCAAAGGTCTTGGAGCGCAAAATTTTCTTTAGCGCCCCAGCCACATCTGCCGATTTGTGGATATAAGCCGGGCCGTTTCCGGCCCCCACGCCAATGGCAGGCTTGCCGGAAGAATAGGCCGCTTTCACCATTGCCGGGCCGCCGGTTGCCAAAATAAGCCGGGTTTCCGGAGCGCCCATCAGCTCCCGGCATCCGTCCAGGCTGGGAATGGTCAGGCAGCTGACCGAGCCTTTCGGCGCGCCGGCATTTTCTGCCGCCCTTGCCACGACTTCCACCGCCCGACGGGTGCAGGAAATGGCCTTGGGGTGGGGCGAAAACACGATGCTGCACCCGGCTTTCAAGGCGATCAGCGCCTTGTAGCACACGGTGGACGTGGGATTGGTGCTGGGTACGATGGCCGCTACCACACCCACCGGTACACCGATTTTCCATAGCTTTTCCCCATCGTCCCGGTTTAATACACCCAAAGTCTTCATATCCCGGATGGCTTCCCACACCCGATGGCTGGCAAAAATATTTTTGGTAATTTTATCTTCCACATTGCCAAAGCCCGTTTCCCGGACAGCCAGCTCCGCCAGTTCCAGGGCTTTCTTTTCAAATTCCGTTGCCACCGCCCGGCAAATTTTATCCAGCCCCTCTGCCCCCAGGGTCACCAGCGTTTTCTGCGCCTGCTCCGCTTCCCGGGCCAAGACTCTTGCCTCCTGCCGCGCCAACAAATCCTGCTCGAATTCCATTTCCACTCTCCCCCATAACACCTGTCATTGCGAGGCTTGCACCGCAAGCCGTGGCAATCCGTTCCCCAAAGGATATTTACTGACTGCCACGGGTCTGTCGCCCCTCGCAGTGACAAGGTTTTTGTGCAATCTCTGCCACAATTCTTGCAAATTCCCGGCAAGCCGCCTCACAAGCCGACCGACTTCCCGTAAGCAAGCCACCGCCAAAATTGGTAGGGGACGGCGGCTCATATAGTTTACATAACGCAACATCTGCCGCTTTCAGCGCCCCATCCAGCGCCACCATACTCTCCAGTGGCGGCGCAATGAGATAGGCCAGCCCCGACCCCACCGGCGCACCGGCTTCTTTTGCCAGGAAGCTGCCGCAGCTACTGACGGTATAGGCCAAATAGGGTACGCCTGCAACCTCTGTAAAGCTAAGCCCCTCTGCCACAGCCACTGCCGCAGCCATTCCGGCGCGAACCGCCCCGGGAGAATCCCCGGCCAGCACCCCCAGCACCTCCCCGGCATAGGGGGTGGTGGCATTTGCCGCCCCGGCATAAAAGCTTGCGCCGTAGACCACCTCTACCTCTGCTGCCTTGGTTGCCTCATCCAAGGCGATATAGGTCACATCATCGCTGTCAGCAGTCAAAAACCCCAAACACCTGCGCTGTGTTCCCAGCTTTTTGCAAAGGGCCGGGTCTGCATTGTCCAGAAACTGCACTGCCAGTATCTTACACATTTTGCAGCTTCACCCCGGACATCTTGTAACGCAGCATTTTTTCGATAATTTCTGCAATTTTCTCTCCGGCAGCCTCTGCCGTTGTGCCTTGGGCGTGGATGTTGGACACCACGGTTCTTGCCGACTCTTCAATGCCGGTGTAGGGCTTGTAGGTGATATAGGCGGACATACTCTCGTTGGTCACAAGCCCGGGTCGTTCCCCAACCAATACGCACACCACTTCGCACCCGGTAATATCGCCTACCGCATCCCCGGCGCCAACCCGGCAAAACTCCACATACAGACCCTTGCCCAGGTCAATTCCCCGACGTGTCAACGCATTTTCCAAACTTTTTGCGCAGGTAATGGCATTTGCCCGGATGGCATCGCAGGAAATGCCGTCGCCAATGACCAGCTGCACTGTGGGCTTCTGGGGCAACTCCTTTCGAATCACTTCCCGGGTCTTCTCATCAAAGGTGCGCCCCAAGTCCGGACGGGTGATATACTGCTCCCGGTTTTCGCACCGGGTCTTTACCGCCACCAGCCCATTTTGCCGCCCAAAGTCCTCCGGCAGCACCGCAAACACCGAGTCCTGGGCTGCCGCGTGGTCTGCCCGGAAGCGCAGCATCGACAGGGTATTATACCGCGGGCCTGCCCGTCCGGTAGCCAGCCGCGCCGGAGTCTGCTCCTTTAACTTCATAAAGCCTGCTTTATCCTTTGGGTTTTCCACCTGATAGAGCTTGCGCAGATCAAGCTCCGAAATATCCGGGGCAAACTCCCCCGGCTGTGCATCTCCAAAATGGCCGTTACGCACCGGCTGTGTGGGCTTATAATCCGCCCCCTTTACCTGCGGCTCGGGTGAGCCCATAGACGATAAAATTTCCGCAACCATCCGGCTGATTTCTTCTTTTTGCATATGGTCCACCCCCTTAATACAGCAGCGCCGAGCCGTCCCCGGCCTTGGCTGTCAGTTTTCCGTTTTCCACAAAGCCCATCTTTTCCAGCCACCGCTGGAACTCCGGAATGGCGGTTTTTCCGGTCAGTTCCCGGAGGGTTGCCGTATCCCGGAAGCCGGTGGATTGATACCCCAGCATCACGTCATCCCCGTGGGGAATCCCCATAAAATAGTTGCACCCGGCTAGGGTCAAAAGGGCCGCCAAATTCTCGTTATCGTTCTGATCGGCCTTCATATGGTTGGTGTAACAGCAGTCGCACCCCATAGAAATACCGGTGAGCTTGCCCATAAAGTGATCCTCCAAACCGGCTCTTGTGACCTGCCGGGCATCATACAGATACTCCGGGCCGATAAAGCCCACCACCGTGTTGACCAAAAAAGGCTTAAAATGCTTGGCAAAGCCATAGCAACGTGCCTCCATAGTCACCTGGTCTGTGTCAAAATGGGCATTGGACGACAGCTCAGACCCCTGTCCGGTCTCAAAATACAGCACGTTCGGCCCAACCGCCGTGCCGGTTTTGTGGAGCATATCCTGCGCCTCGGCAATGGTCGCTGCGTTGAAGCCAAAGGCCGCATTGCCCTTTTCCGAACCGGCAATGGATTGGAAGATCAGGTCGCAGGGCGCGCCCTTTTCCACCGCCTTCATCTGGGCTGTCACGTGCGCCAAAACGCAGTTTTGGGTGGGAATTTCCCACTTTTCCTTGATTTCCTGGAACTTTCTTAGGATTTTCCCCACTTGCTCCGGGCTGTCCGTCACCGGGTTCAGGCCAATCACCGCATCCCCAGCGCCAAAGGAAAGTCCCTCCAGCACCGATGCGGTAATGCCTGCAATATCGTCGGTGGTGTGGTTGGGCTGCAGCCGGCAGGACAGTGTCCCGGGCAGACCGATGGTGGTGTTGCAGTGGGCCGTCACCGGCATTTTTGCCGCCCCGTAAATCAGGTCTAAGTTGCTCATCAGCTTGCAAACCGCCGCCACCATTTCCGAAGTCAGACCCCGACGCAGCCGGGCAATATCCCGGGTAGTGGTGGTTTCCGCCAAAATATATTCCCGAAGCTGGGCAACTGTCCAGCCCTTGATCCTCTCATACTCCCGGACATTCACATCGTCAATGATCAGCCGGGTCACTTCATCTTCCTCATAAGGCACAGCCGGATTTTCATACAAATCCTGCAACGTCAGCCCGGACAGCACCACCTTTGCCGCCACCCGTTCCTGGGCCGTCTCTGCCGCCAAAAAAGCCAGCTTGTCCCCGGTCTTCTCCTCATTGGCTTTCGCCAGCACCTGCTTTACATCCTGAAAAATATAGGTTTTTCCCAAAAGCGTGGTTTTTAATTTCACCTTGCCACTCCTTCCAAAATTCGTTTCACCATAAAGTCTGCTACCTCTGCCGGATTATTCTCACAGCAAGGGTCAGCCAAAATCTTCTCTGTCAGCTCCCGTTGCCGCAGCTGAAGCTGCCGGAGGTCGACCCCAGCCTCCTGCAAAGAACCGGGCAAAGCCAGCTGCTTTCGCAGCCTGATCAGCCCATTTTTCAAATTCCGCACCGCCACCGTATCTGCCGCCCCAAAAAATCCCACGCTCCGGGCCAAAAGCCCATACTCCCGGGCGCAGAAATTGGCGTTGCACTCCACCACCGCCGGCAATAAGATTGCGCAAAGCCTGCCGTGGGGCAAATGAAATTCTCCCCCCAGCACGTGGGCCATTGCGTGACACAGCCCAAGCCCCGCCTGAGAAAAGGCCATTCCGGCCATGCAGGATGCCATATGCAGCGACTCCCGAACGCTCTTATCCCCGGCATAGCTTAAGGAAAGCTTCCCATACATCCGGGCAAAAGCCTCCTGGGACAAAGTTTTCGACACCGCACCGGCCTTTTTCGCCACATAGCTTTCCAGCGCGTGGGCCAAAACATCAAAGCCGGTATCGGCAATCAGACCCTTGGGCAAGCTATCCAAAAGCGCCGGCTCTAAGATCGCCACTTGGGGATACAGCTTCTCCGACACCACCGGATACTTCACCCCATTGTGGCTCAGCACCGCAAAATCCGTCACCTCCGACCCGGAGCCGGAGGTGGTGGGAATTGCCACCAGCTTGGGCGCAAGCCCGGAAAAATGCACCATCGCTTTGGCAAGATCTATGGCGCTGCCGCCTCCCAGCGCCACCACCGTATCCGGTGCAAATTCCTGCAAGACCTTTGTTCCTTCCGCCGCCAGTTCCACGGTAGGATCAGCCACCACCCGGTCAAACACCCGACTTTGTGTGACCCCGGCCGCCTGTAAAATGCGGCTTATCCAGCCATTTTCCACAAAATAGGGATCTGCCACTATGAGTAACCGCTGACAGCCCAACTGCCCCAATAGGGCAAGACTGTCTGCTCCGGACACCACCTGTGTCCGCACACAAAACTGCTCCAAAAAACCACCTCTAAAGCCAGTATCTCCCGGCATTTTCAAAATATTCGCAATCCGTTCCCCAAAAGGATATTTACTGACTGCCACGGGCTTTCAGCCCTCGCAGTGACATCCGTTAACCTCCGTCATTGCGAGGCTGACAAAGTCAGCCGTGGCGCCCAAGGACGAAGTCCGCGGAAGTGCCCTTGGGGTGCAATCAGCCCCTAATTCTCAATTCTCCATTCCCAATTCCTTTACATTTCCCCCATTTGTTGCTATAATCTATATAATTAAAATCCGGAGGTGTTTTTATGCGTCAATATACACTTCTTACGAAAGCGCGTTTTTATAAATTGGGTGAACAGCCCCAGGATATCACCCTGCCCCACACCTGGAATAACTTAGACGGACAGGATGGCGGCGGTGACTACTACCGTGGCACCGGTGTCTACGTGATTCCGCTGCCCGACCCCACCCCCGGCAAGCTGCAGTACATCGAATTTCAGGGCGCAAACCACATCGCCCACGTATCCTGCAACGGCATAGAGCTGGGCGAACACGAAGGCGGCTTCTCCACCTTCCGTTTCTCCCTGACCGAGGCGCTGAAGCCTCAGAACAACACACTCAAGGTAAAGGTTTTCAATGGCGAAAGCCACGTCTACCCCCAGCGGGCAGACTTTACCTTCTTTGGCGGCATCTACCGGGATGTACGCTTTATCGAAGTGGATAAGCCCCACTTTGACCTTTTGAAAACCGGCACGGACGCAGTGTTCGTCACCGCCCAGGCTACCGGCGAAACCCAACTGGACATTTTCCCGGTAAACGCTGAGGGCTGCGCTGTCCGGGTGCAGCTGCAAACGGCAGAGGGCGAAACGGTCTACGACCGCACCCAGGAGGCGCTTGACCACACCCAGTTTGCCGCCTTTGTTTCCACCCCGCACCTGTGGGACTGCGTGGACGACCCCTACTGCCACAAGGCAGTGGTGACCTTGCTGCAAAATGACAACCCCGTAGACGAAGTGACCGTCACCTACGGCTACCGCAGCTTCCGGATGGACCCCCAGGAGGGCTTCCTCCTCAACGGTAGACCCTACCCCTTGCACGGTGTCTGCCGTCATCAGGATCGCCAAGACAAAGGCTGGGCGATCTCCAAAGAAGACCACCTGGAAGATGCCAAGCTTATCCAGGAACTTGGCGCCAACACCATCCGCCTTGCCCACTACCAGCACGACCAGTATTTCTATGACCTGTGCGACCGGATGGGCTTTGCGGTTTGGGCAGAAATTCCCTACATCAGCACCCATATGCCCGGTCAAAAACCCCACGACAACACCTTAAGCCAAATGCACGAGCTGATCGCCCAGTGCTATAACCACCCCAGCATCATCACCTGGGGCATCGGCAATGAAATTACCGTTGGCAGTGACACCGACGAGATCTACTACAACCAGTGCCACCTCCACGAACTTGCAAAGAAATTAGACCCCTACCGCCCCACCACCGTAGCCCACCTGAACCGTGTCCCGGTGACCCACCGGCACACCCGGGTCACCGACATCCAAAGCTACAACATCTACTACGGCTGGTACACCGGTGCTTTGGAAGATAATGAAACAGAAATGGATAAGTTCCACCAGCTGAACCCGGACAGAGTCTACGGTATTTCCGAGTACGGTGTGGATAACCTGCCTTGCTGGCACTCTGCCTTCCCCATCAACCACGATTACACCGAGGAATACTCCGTCAAATACCACCAGCATATGCTGAGGGCCTTCCGGGATCGCCCCTGGCTGTGGGCGACCCACCAGTGGAATATGTTCGACTTTGCGGTGGACAGCCGGAACGAAGGCGGCATTAAGGGCAGAAACTGCAAGGGCCTGATCACCTTTGACCGCAAGCTGAAAAAGGACACCTTCTTCCTGTACCAGGCCTGGTGGACAACTGCGCCCATGGTCCATATTGCCGGCCGAAGATTTACCGACCGGGCCCCGGAGGAGCGCACCGTTTTGGTCTTTACCAACCAGGCGGAAGTGACCCTTTCTGTCAACGGCAAAATCTTTACTGCCCCGGCAGAAGACCACATTGCCACCTTCCCCGAACTGCCGCTGCAGCCGGGTGAAAACCGCCTGATTGCCACCGTTTCCGGTGCAGAAGATACCATCTCCTTAAACGGTGTGGACACCCATAACACCGCCTACGACTTGCCGGACCTGGCAGCAGCCTTGCAAATCGGCAACTGGTTCTTAGAAGACGGTGAAACCGAAACTGTAGACTATGGCGACCAGGGCTACAACTCCCATATGTGCTTCCGGGAGCTGCTGTCCAATCCCCAGTGTATGGACATCGTCCGGGGCTGGATTATGTCCAAAAAGGACGTCAGCGTGTCCAATAAATTCAAGTTTACTGCGATGCTGAACTCTTTCCGGGACAACGCTACCTACTATGACCGCCACCTGCGTATGATGCCCAGTATGATCGCCATGATGCAGGAGGAAGATTACGAAGTCCTGGACAAGCGCCTGCGCACCATCAAACGCCCTTAAGCCTTCTCCTTGAGGAGAAGGTGTCAGCGAAGCTGACGGATGAGGTGTAAAATGCCTAACTATTAAATGAGGTTTCCTTATGCTCATCAAAAACCAAATTTACGAAGCCACCATTACCGACTATACCGCCGAGGGTCAGGGTGTTGCCAAAATAGACGGCTGCGCCGTATTCATTCCCAATGCCATCTGCGGTGAAAAAGTCCTTGTAAAAATCGAAAAGGCCCAGAAAACCTGGGCCAGTGGCAAAATCACAGAAATATTAGAAAAGTCCCCCCATAGGGTCAACCGGGAATGTCCCGTTGCCAAGCTGTGCGGCGGCTGTAATTTCTGGCATATGGACTATGCCGAGGAAAGCCGCTTAAAAGCCCAGCGTGTCACCGATGCTCTGAACCGCATTGGCGGCGAAAACCTGGATCCCATTCCCATTTTGCCCGCCCCGGATTGCAAGGCCTACCGGAATAAGGCCCAGTATATGCTCTCCACGGTTAAGGGCAAAGCCGTTGCCGGCTTTTTCCGGGCAGGCTCTCATCAGGTTGTGGAAAACAGCCGCTGCCTGATTTTGCCCCCGGAAATGGACAAAATCAAAGACTTGGTTCTGGATTATGTAAACCAGTTCCGGGTAACCATCTACGACGAAACCGCCCACAAGGGGTTACTGCGCCATATTTACGTCCGGAAAGGCTGGGTCAGCGGTGAAATTCTCGTCTGCCTGGTTGCCAACGGCAAGAAGCTCCCCCACCTGCCGGAGCTTTTGGACAGACTCAAAACCGTCCCCGGCTTTACCTCGCTTGTGCTGTCGGTAAACACCGAAAAAGGCAATACCATCTTGGGTCGGGCGTGCATCCCCCTCTACGGAAACGGCTACATCGAGGACACCCTCTGCGGTCTTACCTTCCGCCTCTCTCCCCAATCCTTCTACCAGGTCAACCACCCCCAGGCAGAGCGTCTTTATACCGCCGCCATCGCCCAGGGAGAGATCACCAAGGACGACTTGGTGCTGGACCTTTACTGCGGTGTGGGTACGATCACCTTGTGTATGGCCTCTGCCGCCAAAAAGGTCATCGGTGTGGAAGTGGTGGAAAAGGCTGTGGAAGATGCCAGAGAAAACGCAAAGCGAAATCACATCGACAACGCAGAATTTTTCTGCGGCGATGCGGGCAAAGCAGCACTGGAATTGGAGCGTCAGGGAATCCGCCCGGACGTGGTGG
>JAZQWQ010000085.1:0-1574 GCA_045632385.1 Faecousia sp. | reverse complement strand
CCTTGGTAACAACTACAATATATTTTTCGCCTGCCTCTACAGGATAGGTGCCATCATCATTAGCGGTGACACCCTCCAGAGCAACGGTGCCGTTTGCATCGACGGTCAGTTCCAAGTTACCAGCTTCATCAGCGGTAATCTCAAAATAATGTACGCCATGCGCCTCGCCACCCTCTTTGCTTGTGAATGTGAGCCAAGTGGTGGTATAGGGCTTGCCAATCTCAGCAGGTGTAGGATTGTCAATTTCCATACCCTGAGTCAGCTCATCCATGCCGATGTCTTCATTGTTGTCAGCAGCAAAGACGGCAGGAATCATAGTGAATACCAGCGCCAGAGCAACTAACAAAGATAGTGTGCGTTTCATGTGTGTTTCCTCCTCAAATAATTTTTTTCGGAAAATAGCTGTAAAAATCCAGGACAGGCAAACGCTTCACTGCAGAACCAGAGTAAGATCTCGCTCACGCCGACAACAGGCGCGTATCCGGCTTGCACACGCACAAGCTGCGCGGCAGGACCGAGACCCCACTCTGTTTCCGGAGAAACCGTTATAGACCATCGGGGATTTTTCGTATATGTACAGGCTTTCAACATCCGGAAAGGCTCCCTACGCAACTTTTTTTGTTGCACCTACCCAAAGTATCTACCTATACAAATAGTCACCTATACAATACCACAATTGGAATCTGTTTGCAAGTGTTTTGAGAAAATAATTTTGGTAAAAATTGCATTTATTTTATAACTTGACCAAAATATGCCAAATTCTTGGACAAAAATCTCATATATTTTATGCCGATGTTCTTTCGCTCATCTCCGGGTCTGAAGATTAGAACCCCCTCGCAGTGACATCCGTTATCCACCGTCATTACGAAGCCAGTGCGTACACTGGCTGTGGTAATCAGTTTCCCTTTTGGGATATTTGCTGATTGCCGGTTTTTGGTATTACTGACTGCCACGCCCCCTTCGACTACGCTCAGGGTCCTCGCAGTGACAAAGATATTACTGACTGCCACGGGCTTTCAGCCCTCGCAGAGACAGAGGAGATTTAAAGTCCTCGCAGAGACAGTGGGAATTTTGTAGATCCTCGCAGTGACATTCGTCCATTGTAAGACTAGGTCTTCTCCTCGAAGTCAAAATCCAAGCCTACATAATGCAAGCTATCCTGGAAGGTTTCAATATTATTCGCTGATAACGATTTTATGCTTACATCTGCGCGGGCAGCAATGTGCCGCTTGCCTTTCAGCGCGATCTCAACCCACCGGACAATCCACATAAACGGCAGCAAAACAGGAACTTTCTTTACTACAGGATACTTCACACACATACCTGCATAGGACAAAAACACAATATTTATCAATTTCTTCAACCGAAGAATTTTTGCAGACTTGGCTGTCTTTGTCTCTTTTGCGACTTTGGAAACAGCCCGACTTTTGGCTGTTCCAAACGAACCGCTGGAGAAAATATAATCCGTGATCCAATCAGACATTTCATCTGTTTCTTTGCCGTTAAACCACACATCAATAGTATGCAGGACATTATAAAAGAAATCCAATAATTTTAGTTTTTTCAGTTCCCCA
>JAZQWQ010000084.1:0-4538 GCA_045632385.1 Faecousia sp. | reverse complement strand
AATATCCGTTACGGCAAGTTAGATGCCACCGATGAAGAATGTATCCAGGCGGCAAAGCTTGCCAATGCCCACGATTTCATTACCCGTCTGCCCCAGGGCTATCAAACAGAGCTGACCGGCAACGGCGCAAGACTTTCCCAGGGACAGCGGCAGCTGATCGCCATTGCCCGGGCGGCAGTGGCAGATCCTCCGGTAATGATCCTGGATGAAGCCACTTCTTCCATCGATACCCGTACCGAGGCTTTGGTGCAAAAGGGTATGGATGCGCTGATGAAGGGCAGAACCACATTCGTCATTGCTCACCGCTTAAGTACTGTTCGCAATTCTGATTGCATTATGGTGCTCGATCACGGTAAGATTATCGAGCGTGGTACCCACGAAGATTTGATCGCCGAAAAAGGCACCTATTACCGCCTTTACACCGGCGCTTTTGAACTGGAATAAAAAATTAAGGATGTCTTTTGACATCCTTAATTTTATTTGTATAAGAATACCACCGGCACGGCCGATGGTTATGATTGCAAAAAAGAAAAAATAATTGCAATTTGTATAGGTGTATGATATACTTAATACGTGAGGTGATGCTATGGTACGGAAAATGCAACTATCCCAATATCAAAATGCAACCCAGGATTTTGGCGTAAGCTTTATCCGGGAGCCTGTGGAGGCCTTGGAACCCCATATTCACGACTATTATCAGTTGTATTTTGTGACGGAGGGAGTACTTCTGCATCACTTAAGTGGCGAATGTCGGGAATTGAACCCCGGTGACGGCTTCTTGCTGCCGCCCAACGTGCCCCATTATATTGAAAAGCAGTCAGAAACCTGCGGCTTTTTTGCGCTTAGTTTTCAAAAGAAATTTCTGTCCGGTCATCTTCCAATGGTGGATGATTTCCTGCTCTCGCTGTCCCAGCTGAAAAAGCCCCTTTCCAAAATGACCTTGCCGGAAGGCGATGTGGCAATGCTCAGCCAGCTCCTTTTCAAAATGACAGCAGAGTGCGCGAATATCCAGGCAGGCTCCTGGGAGATTCTGCATCAGGGCTTGCTTTTGGTGTTGACCTTGTTTGCCCGGTGTTTCTACGAAACCGTCCCGGCAGAAGACCCGGTGCTGAGCAGCCGTCAGAAGGTTTTGCGTGTAATTGACTTTGTCAATGTACACTTTACCCGGGAGATCACCCTGGAGCAGATGGTGGCAGAAACCGGAATTTCCAAGGCAACCTTCTGTAAGCTGTTTGAAAACCTGACCGGAATGACCTTTTCCAAATATCTGCATACCCGTCGAATCGAAAAGGCGAAGCAGCTGATTTACGAGGGGCATAAAATTGCTCAGGTCAGCAGCCTTTGCGGCTACCAGGATTTTTCCACCTTCTACCGCAACTTTAAGAAAATCACAGGCATTTCCCCCACGGACTACCGCGCCGAGGAAATGTCCCATTCCCGTTAAATTGTAAAGATAAAAATAAGAAGGAGCGTATATTATGAAGAAAATTACTTGTCTTACTTTGGCAGTATTGCTGCTCGGCCTGAGCGCCTGCAATGCCACCACTCCGGAAACTACCACCACTGCTGCTGCCACTACGGAAGCTACCCAGCCCCCGGAAAAAGCAAAGGTCTTTAAGACGCTGCTCATCGGTCAGAGCCTTGGCGAGGATACGGTTTGGCTGCTGCATAAGGTGCTGAAAACCGAAATGCCGGATCAAGAATTTGTGGTTGCCGATATTTATCAGTCTGTAGGTCTGGAAACCCACCGGGATAACATTCTCAAAAACAACGCTGTCTATGACTATTCCAAGTTTGACGACAATGGATTAAAGCAGATGAAAAACGTTTCCATTGAGTTGGCGCTGAAGGATGAGATGTGGGACCTGGTGATTTTCAATGACACCACCTATTTCACCACCCAGCCTGCCCAGTTCCAGGATGGCGACCACGCGTTTATGATCGATTACATCCTGAAAACCGCAGCTCCCGGTGTGAAACTGGCATACAATGCAACCTGGGCAAATCCCACCAGCGCGCTGCTTTGGGGCAGTGACCGCAGAGATGTGCCTGCTGTGGTCCACGAGCGCTTTGCCAATGAATTTGGCGGCAGCCGGAACGAGTATTACAACCGGATCTGCGAAAATATGAAGACCTATATCGAAACCGATGAAGCGTATGCGTTTGTGTTCCATACCGGCACGGCTATGCAGTATGCCAGCGAGACCCACGGTGTTCCCGAGGGCGCAAAGGACCATAATTATGAGCTGTACCGGGATTATGTCCATGCCTCCGACTTTGCAAGACTTCTGGTAGCCTACCAGTTGTATGCCCAGATTTACGGTCTTGAGAAGCTGGAAGCGGTCAATGTCAATAAAATTGAGGCAAAGCTGCGCTTTACCTCGGAGCAGAAGTACGGCGATCTGGAGATCACCCAGCAGCATAAGGATGCCATTATCGCCAGCGTAAACTATGCCCTGGCCCATCCCAATGAAGTGCCGCCCCAGACAGCCCGTGAGCCTGCATTCCTGGAGCGTCCTGACCTGATGCCCGCACAAAGCTAATGGATTATTCACAAAAAGGATGACTGAAAATTCAGTCATCTTTTTTGTTGCATTTTCTGTGCTTTTATGGTATACTTTCTATATAATGGGAAAAAGCAAGTTTTTACTTGCTTTTCACAACAAGGATGGAGGAAGTATTATGAAAAAAGCAATCGCGTTTTTGCTGTGCATTGCCCTGTGTTTGTCCCTTGTGCCCAGCGTTATGGCAGATACTGCCCCGCAGCACCTGTGTACGAAATGTAACCAGAGCGTTACCTGGATTGCATTTGGCAGCAACACTGCACAGCTGCAGCAGGCAGGTCACTACCATATGTACTTAAGCCAAAATTATACCGGAACGCAGATCTCTCTGCCGGCAGGTGTGGAGCTTTGCCTGGATCTGTATGGTAACGATATGTATACCGACGGTCGTGCCTTTACTTTGGCCTCCGGGGCGAAGCTGAACGTGATCGATTCCCTTGGCGGCGGCACCGTTACCGGTACTTCCTCCAACAGCAACCCGGCTGGCGGTACCATCGTCATCAATGCCGGCGCAGAAATGAATGTTTACGGCGGCGAATTTACCGCAGTTCAGGATGGAACCGGCACGGGCATCGGTTGTGGCGGTGTGTTCTATATAAACGGAACGCTGAACCTGTATGATGGCACGATTAAGGGCATTGATCTGGTGTTTGCAGATTTCCAGTTGTCTGTCAACGGTTATGGCGCAACCTGCTATATGGCCGGCAGCTCCGTACTGAATGTGTACGGCGGTGAAATTTTGTCCGGTACGCTGCCCACTGGCGGCACTGCAGAATGTGTAGGCCTGTATACCAACACTGCCAAGGTAAACGTTTCCGGAAATGGCAGTGTGGAAGAAATTTACTGCCCCGGCAATTATAAGCAGCTGACCGTGTCCGGTGTGTACACCGGCACTACTGCAATCCGTTTTCCTGATAATGTCAGCGTGACAGAGAATATGGCCGTGGCAAACGCTGTGAATGCCGACATTTCCAAGGCAAAGCTGCGCTGCAGAAACGGAAACTTCTCCATGCTCCTGAAAGATGGCGAATTGGTCGCCGCAACCTTTGGTTTGGATACTGTAGCAGCGGTTTGCACTCCGGAGGGAATGACCGGTTATGATTCTTTGCAGGAAGCCATCAATGCTTGCGATGGCGGCTACATAAAGCTGCTGCAAAATACCACGGAAGCAGCGACCGTTGCAAAGGATCTGTACCTGGATGCCAACGGACAGTCTGCTGTTTTGAACTTAAGCGAGGGTGTTACCCTCTATGGCTTTGACAGCCAAACCGATGACTACACCGTTGCAGACGGAAACTATGGCAAGCTATCTGTTACCGGCGGTACGGTCAAGGGCTTGCCGGAGGAATCCGGACTTGCAGAAGACCGTTACCTGGCGGTTACAGAAAACGGCAAGGTCAGCTTCCACCGTGTGAAGCTGCAGATCTATGCCATGAGCCTCCGGGTCAAGGAAGTAGGTCTTTACTATAAGAGCCATTTCCTGGGCGACGAAGTGGTGGCCAAGCAGGTTGCCAAATTTGGCGTTGTGCTGAGTGTTAAGGATGTTCCCACGGTGGAAACCATGGAAACCACCTGTAAATACAGTGCGTTCTCCAAGTTTGAAAGTGGCGCAAACGGCAATGCTTCCAGCACCAGCACTTTGGTCAAAGGCTTTATGAAGCCCAGAAATGAAGAAGAAGTCAATGCCCGAAACCTGGAAATTGACGTTTACGGCAGACCCTATATCCGCTTGACCGACGGCACGGTACTGATGGGCAAGTATGTTGTTCGCTCCCTGGCTGAGCAGCTGGAGCTGATGGACAAGCAGACGGAAAAGCTGTCTATTGCACAGATGGATAGCGTGATCGGTCTGTATGAAGATTATGAAGCAGTCCTGAAGAACCTGCAGATGCAGAACCTGCTGCAGATCATGGATCAGACCGAAGTCTTTGCAACTCTGGAACTGATCAAAGACGGCAAGTCCGATTATGTGAT
>JAZQWQ010000083.1:0-26212 GCA_045632385.1 Faecousia sp. | reverse complement strand
GGGCGCACTGCGTTATAGCTTGCCGTTTGCGACAGGGTGTTGTCGCCCAGCCCACCGGAGGAACACACCGCAAACACAGACGGCACGCTGGATTTGACTGTCACGGCTTCGTGAGGCTTTTCCGCAAAGGAGAAGGGATAAGCCGTTCTGCCTGTGGCATTTGTGCCTGCATACAGGCTTCCCCAGGTATCTGATATGGCCACAGTATGTTCTTTCCGATACCAGCACTCTGCTAAGCCCCCTTGCCACTTGCGGTACAGCCAGCCGTTTTTTGTGCCTTGCTCTACGATATAGTCCAATGTAATCCCATTTATAGACACTGGCACGTGAAATGCGAAGTCTTTCTGTCCCCAATCAAACACAGGAATACCGGGTTGCAGGGTTAATGGTTTCGTGACAGTATCAAGTTCATCTTTAGTGGTAATTGTGAAAGCAAAAGACCTTGTATAGTCAAAACCAGTAAGATCCACCGTAGCTTTATAAGTATTACCATCAAGTGTAGCGACCACATCAATTGGCTCACCTGAGTCTACCTGATATGTAATCTGTAACGAGTTGCTCTTTGCTCCAAAACTACCATTAAAGTAGTTACCTTTAAGGCTTAAACGCGCTGTACCGTCAGTTGGTGCCATGCGTTTTAACGAAGCATTACACGTTAGCTTTACATAAGGTACAAGGTTATCCGCTGTTGCTGTGATTGCTGTGCTATACTCACGACTATCTGTTACAACCACACTAAAGCTATTTGTTTCAACATTTGGTACAGTTAAAACGTTATTAGTGATCTTAGTATTGTTAACTTTAACAGACTCTATCGATGCACTGTTTCTAGCTGTGGTTGTGACAGAACATTGTGCTGTAGAGAAGTATCTAACTAAATGATTTTCATTACCTGTTAAATCTATAGTTGTTTTGTTTATGTCTTTTACTACTGCAGAAACTTCAGGCTTGCACAAACTCTTAGCCGCTGTTACAGTGAACTTACAAGTCTGTGCTGAGCCAATTACGGTTGATCCATTATAGGTAGTACACGTGAGAGTACATTGACCAGAAGGATCATTAGGTATCTGAGCATAAAAGCTACTAGGCACTTTGAATGCAACGGTAGTATTTGACAGCTTAACCGCTGTCGACACCAACTCACCATCTGCATTGATATAACCACTTAGCTTTCCAAACTTGACTGCGATAGTGTGCTTAAAAGCAGAACTCTTTCGATTGACCACCACCGTACTTGTCGATTCAATATTGGCATCTGAAGCGGCAATTGTACTGGCTCGAGGTATGGCAGTAAGAGTCATTGTGTCGCTTTTACTAGCATTACCTGGAGTAAAACTATAACCGTGCCCATCAGTAACTTCAAAACTTAAAGATACTTCTTTGGTACCATCATCATTATGCTGCCATGTTGCATTATCACTTTTAAGCGTTACAGTAGACTTGCCATCATAATCCCGGATAGTACCAGTGTAAGTTGTACCATTAAGAATTATAGTATACTGAATCTTACTTAAACTGAACCAGTCAAAACCTTTGTTTACTGCCGATATTTGAAACGACCAAGAGATATCTGAACTGTTAGCATTTAGGTTTGTACTATTCTCAACTACAGTCAAAGTAAACTTATGATTACCTTTTGAACCATTTTTAGTTATAACCTTTTCTTGTAAAGCCATAGTACCTCCTAAATGTAAAAACAGGCAGTCCGCTTACTGTCAGTACCGTTTGTGTAGTCTTCAAAACGTGCATGTTCACCAACAATCAGATAGTTGTTAACAGTAACGTCTGTAGCAATAACACCTGAGGCGTCTGCTTGAAGTATAACGTCATCTGATCTCTTAACGTACATACCTCTTTCGTTAAGTAGATTGGACATCTGCTGACCGTTTCTCTGTATCTTCAAGCCTTCGTCGTCAAAAGTGTATCCCATTTCTGTTTTTACTTTTGACACACCATCGTCTATGACCTTTTGAATCGAAATCTGCACGTCTTCAGCCGATTGTTTTAGGACTGAGATATCTTCTTCTATACTCCCATTTTTAGTTTCCTGAGCAGTAACTCTACCCTCTATACCTGACACATCCAGAGCCAGTGATGCTATATTTCCTGCATTGCCACTATTTTCAACCTTCAAGCCATCAACATCCATTCGAAGGTTGAACACCTTACCGTTGAGGTCCGCAAATGTTTTATTGTTAACAGCTGTGACACTATTTAGATTTGGACTGCCGGTACAGCTTAAGGTGACCTTTTGACCCTTGACGCTTCGAGACATAACATAAGTTGTTATCCGCCTACCGTTGATGTCTTCAATGTCAAGTATGTGTCCAGCACGTATAGCGAGGTTTGCAGGAATCGTGACAGTCATAGGTGTATACGATACATCTTTTAAGTGCTCATACAAATTCTGTGCTACACTTACAAGAGCATCACCTGAAGAGCTTGTGAGTAAAGGATTGCTTTGGATTATATAGGTATTGGCTTCTTCCAACAAATCTGCAGGATACACAGTTCCTACATCCTGTTCACTCTGCTTTAGCTGAACACGTTCAATGCAAGCAGTGGTGTAGTTTTCAAAAGACAAACCTTTTTGAAAATACATTATAACAGTCTCATTGGTACCGCTACTGCCTAACACCATTTTTCCAAGTACTGCTTTACCAAGTACCGCTGTATTTTCTTCATATGTGGCTCCAGGTTTTGGACCAACAGATGTTGTGTCAAGAGCTGTGTACCAAGCAAATTCTATGTTGCCATCCTTTGTAGCTCGGCAGAAGTTGCCACAAATCTGACCTATCCATTGCATAATATTTCTGCCAGTAATACCTTCACCAGTAAACTTTTTTACCAGGTACTCTCCATTGAGCATAGACTCTCTGCTGTTCAGTAAACTTAGTCCACACTTCTCACAAGTAATAACTGCTAGGTCATACAGTGTATACGGCCAATCATTTAGGCTCACAAGCCAGTTGGTTAAGTCTTTGTCCAACCAACTAATTCTGTCATAACACGTAACATTTGTGATATTAGCGCTTTGACGTGTTGGCTTTTCCGCAGTGAACAGGCCTACCAAGTGTTGAGTGCCTACTTCATCAATTTGGTAGACAGTAATCTCATCACCGGCAGCGATATTGACCCCACCTCCGGGGGTCAACAATGTAATCTCCACCATATTGGAACAGCAGGAGCCCACTGTTAACTCCTGCTCAGCGTTTACACATTCTGTGGCAGTGAAGCTTTGGATAACATTTGTCTGACCGGCGCCAGAGGAAAGTTCCGTACCGTCTGGCAGCTGGATTACTGTTTTTAGCATTCCGCCACCTCCTAACACTCGATAATGTTGAATTTCAGGTTTTGGTACAGCCCAAGTCTGGCATTGTGATAGGTAATGCTCTCATTGGAGCAGTAAGCTCTTGTTTCCACAAGTTCACCGTCCAAATTCCGGTAGGTAAACGGGAATTCCGGCTTTCCGGCAAATAAGGACCGCATATACTTATACTCCTCTGCTGTAAGCGAAGCATAGTTGAAGCCCCAGGTGGCCACACGCTCCCGCGCCACAATACGGTGCATCACTCCACTTTCATCTCGGCCGGAGTCGGATGAATCTAAGTCCGCAAGGGATAAGGACACGTCCGCATCCGGAACGAGCATAGGCTCACCATCGACCTTATAGTCATCAAAGTATCTCACAATACACCTCCACGAATTACAGCCTGTTTTTTGCTGTATCTGGCAACAGCATTACCAATCACATCGTCACCGATTTGGATACCTAAAACTGCCTCTAGAATCTCGCGCTGGACCCCCACAGAGGCTTCAAATCCGGCAAGAATCGCACTGGTTTGGTCCTGCATAACTAGCGCGACCGCCTCCTGAATGGTGGCAAGGGGTGCTTCAATGTTGGTACCATGTTTCTGATCACCGACCACTGCCATAAAGGGAGCATTAGGAGGAATGACAGCTCCTTGTGCGAGTAATGGAATTTTAGGGATATTAACCAGCCTTACATCAAATGCTGGTATGACCGTTTCACCTAACAATTTCAGTCCTTTATACGAAATGTGGAACATATCGTTTATCGCAGTGATTACCCTGTTAATAATACCAATAACGCAATTCGCTAGTTTTTTTACAAATCTTGTAACGGGATTATCATCAAGTTTCCATGCAGCATAGGACGCAGCAATACCCGCAGCAATTAGTGCGAGTCCAAGGCCCAAGCCCGCACCGGAGAGAAGCAATAAGACACCAATAACAATTAGTGATGCGCCGATAACAGAAACTATACCGGCAATAACTGCAACGAGTTTCTCTTTAACTGTATTCCAATTCAAAGCAGTTACAGTCGCCAGCCCTGCCGCACCAGCCGCAATTAGTGCAATGCCTAAAGGCAAGGCCACGCCAGTAAAGCACAATATAACACCAATTGCCAAAAGCGCTGCGCTCGCAATTGCTACAATCCCACCAATCGGGCCTTGGAGCTTTTCTTTGAGCGTATTCCAATTCAAAGCAGTTACAGTCGCCAGCCCTGCCGCACCAGCCGCAATTAGTGCAATGCCTAAAGGCAAGGCCACGCCAGTAAAGCACAATATAACACCAATTGCAAGCAGTGCAGTACTAACGATTGCTACCACTCCACCAATTGGACCCTTAAGTGCTTCGGTAATTGTGTTCCAGTTCAGGGCTATTGCTGTGCCTAATGATGCTGCTCCAAATACCATTAAACCAATTCCCAAAGGGATATTTGCACCAGAAAAAGCCAGTATTGCGCCAATGACCAACACCGCCCCTCCGAGTACTCCCAAAACACGCGTTATGGCCTTTTTAAGTTCTTCGCTCATACAACCCCAATTCGCCGTAATCTCAGAAACTAAGCCGATGGCACCGGCAGCCAAAAGTACTATTCCCAGTGGTATATTGGCCCCGGAGAAAGTTAAGATTGCGCCAAGAGCCAAAAGCGCACCGCTGATATATACCGTCAGTTCGTCAATTTTATTTTTGTACTCATCTGTACTAAAATCCGAAAAATCCGGAATAGTTGTACTTGTAGATGCAGAATTTGCGCTGTTATTTGATCCACCTAGCGCATTGATTTCATCAAATCCGGCAAGACTCTTACTGGCTTTCTTCGCCGCTTTTCCTACATTCTCAATAGCCTTCGCCTCTTCATAAAGTGCTTTTGCCTTTTGAGCATTTTCCGCAGCCGTTTTTCCACCAAGTAACGAAAACACATGTGCAACCGCTTGTACTACTGAAGTAGCAATCCGCATAAGTGCAATAAGTGCAGGAATAACAAACTCGTAGATTGGCTGAAAAGCAGTCAATAAAGCACCCTTCAATTTCGCCAACTGTGCAGCGTACTCCTTGTTTGTTTTCATTGCTCGACCCATATAGCTCACTATACTTATAAGAGCCTTGGAGATAAGAGAAAAAACCAAAACACGCTTAGCAATCATGCCAAGCCTTACCTCGAAATTTTTTGCTGCTGCTTGTGCCTTCATCATTGCCGCAGCCATATTTGCACCGCCTGCAGTCTGTTTTGCGGATAATTCCCCAGCCTTAGCAGACTGTACCGCGATCACGCTGTTTGCTTGTGCGATCTTTTGGTTGTACTGGTCAATTTTCAAGTTCACAGAATCCCACTTTTTTTGCAACCCGTACACTTCTGCCTGCTGAGCTGTTACAGAACTATCTGTTGCCGACTTTTGGGCATATGCATCGATATAGGCCTGTTGATTATTTCCGGAGAGAGCCTGATTTACAGCAATTTGTTTGTCCTGTAGGGCTGCCAGTTTAGCCTTTGCTTCATCTAGCCTCGCTCCTAGTTCTTTTGCCTGGTCCACAAGAGGCAATTTAGCACCTTCCGATTTTGCAACTTCCTTTTCAAGTTTCTGTATTTCCCTTTGGAGTTTTGCAAGTTCCCTTTGGGCTTCACGGTTGTCCACTTTTGTGCTAAATGTAATAGATCCGTCAGCCATTTAACCACCTCCCCACTTTTTTATCAACGCATTTTCCTGACTGGTGTAATTGCGCTTTATGTCTACCAAATGTCGGTTTTTTGCATACCACTCTTGGTCTTGCTTATCCAGTTTTTTGCCTTGTGCTTTCGCGTTACGAATGCGTACAATCTGGGCAAGTGTGCATTCACCAATTTCCATATAAGCCCCCAAGAATGTCCACCAATGCATATACTCAACCGATCTAATTTCACAGCCCAGAACGCGGTTTACCGGGGATACAATATACGAAAAGTCTTGCTCCCAATCTATCAATTTTACAGACTTTTTTTGCCCTGTTTCATCTTCCTTTCCGCCGTTGATAAACCAAAAGCACTGCCGGAGTGCTTCCTGGCAGTGCTCAATTGGGATATTCTCATACCGTGGATAAAAGATATACAGCGCTACCGTTGCTTTCTCGTTTTCTGTAAGATCTACATCATTCAGTGCAATAATCACATCTAACACAGCCCTGTAATCGGAGCGAATTTCGTACTCTGTCCCGCATACATCCAGGCTTTTCGGCAGATCGTAAATCATTGCTTGTTATACTTGGCGTATTTCGCCATGTACTTTTCCACTCTATCGCTTGCCTTCAACTGACCTTTTTCGACAGATGCATCAACCTCATCAATAATGGCCATAAGAAAATTGCACCACAGTGGCAAACCATCAGCCTGTGCATAGACATTTACATTTCCAAAAATTTTGTCACAAATGGGTTCCCCGAAAATACTGTCAATTTCTGTCCGCATTTCTTTGTCGCGTTTCTTCGCTAACTCGAACAATTCTGCACCGCTTACTTCCCGATTTTCTACGTCTGCGGAATCTTGTCGCGCTGCAAGGCTATCAAAAGTATTGAAAAGGCGTTCTACAAACCCAATATCTCCAGGATTAAAAGAAATTTCCGTTTTTCCGTTGACTTTGTACGTAACAAGGCCAGTCTCGAAATTCAGTTCCTTCATACTTTATTCTCCTTGGTTGTTTTCAGTAGTAAATGTCACCGTGCCATTAGCAACTTTTGCAGTGCCTACAGTTCTTGCCCCACCATAGGTAACATCAATAGGCATACCGATATTACCGCCACCGGCACCACCGAGTCCGGTAGGCTTAACACAACACGCACTATAACGCTCTGCAAAAGCAGCGGATTCAGAACCCCCTGCATATAGATGTGCGACCATCATATCCATACTTGACAACGCCTGCACATCCTGGTCTTTGATGGCAGCATTCCAGATTTTCAGCAATGCTTTATCTCCCGAATCCAACTCACAAGGATCGAATGTTTGCGTGATTGTGGGCTTCTTAAGACTGGTATAAGTATCCCCAAGGATATCTGTCTTCGTCTCTTCTCCCCAATCGTACTCTGCGCTGGAGTCTTCCACACGCTTACCAACCTGCGCCCACTCCGGATTTTCCGCATTGCCGGTGTTCAGATACAAAATCAACAGTGCGCGTTCTACAGTTTGGCCCTCTTTGGTTTTGAATGTTAAATCAGCCATGGTGATTCACTCCTTATTTTCTTAGTAAATTGTACGGACAGCTGTACCATATACATGGCCGTTCCGTCTTCATCGGTGTCATATAAGACACCATTTTGTGCTTTGATTATTTCGTTTGCAGGCTCATCTCCGAACACAGGAGCACTGCCACATACACTTTGTTCCTGTACCCATTCTTGAAAATCAAGAACCCAGTCTGCATTGTAAGTGGCGCCAATATCATCGTCGGTTGCCTTTTCAAAAACATAGTACAATCCAAAGTTGAGCTGATTCCGGATTGTTGTGTTCCCCATAATATCCTTATGTCTGGATAGCTCAACAAGTCCTGACGGAAAAATACCACCGTTATTAGGTATCTTGTCAGTATAATCCACCTGAAACGCACTGATGATTGTATGTGCCGGAAATGTCCGAACCCAGTTTTTCACTTTTTCCAGATGCGTCATAGCAACCTCCTATGATTGATGAATTGTATCAGGTCTTCTTTCATTTCGTCACCTTCTGCAGCTACCAATGCACGGTCCCAAAATGGTCCTGCTTGTTTGTTGAATGTTCTCGTCGGTTTCATATCCCGATCTGTGCGGATTTTTACACTTCCTATGCGAGATCGCCAACCCTCCGGTGTCATAAAGCCAGCAGCATTTATTTTGGGGTCTATCATGACCTTTCCATAATAATGCATTTTCGCATATGGACCAAGGACAACGATTTCGCTAGGACTATTCACAAACTTGAGTTTCGTTTCCATGGTGCCTGTGAGATGCTGCATATATTTGCCAATACGTCTATTCACATTATGCGTGTGAAATTTCTGCAAAGTTCCATCATCGTCCAGCCCTATATTCCTAATTAGTACTTGCACTCCAGGAATATCAGATTTTAATACAACCCTCATTCTCATCCGCCTGCCTCCGTGTGTACGATCGTGCCGTTCCACTTTTTTACATCCGCATAGCTGACCACTACCAGACCTGGCACCTTTGTCGGAATAAACGCCGCCCACGCCTCTCTGTCAGTGATTTCCGGACCTATGCCGTCATAGACCTTATCTCCCACAAAAACCGCCTGAGAAGTGCCAGGGACAACCAGTAGAAAGGAATTAGCCTCCTTGCTGCCGGTCTTATCCACGCTCTGGGTCTTTTTGTGGTCAAGGAAGGCTTTGTCATAGACTGTGCGGGTGTACTTATCGCTTTCCTTTTCCTTGTGGTACACGGTAACAGTCTGATTACACAGGCTGTAGTTCACCGGGCAGGTTGGTTTCCGCATCAGCATCCACCCACCCCCCGGTAAATCTCCAGATATTGGGTTGCGCAGCGGTAAAGCTCTTTCGCCTGTGCCTTTGGGCTCAAGTCTACCGAAGTTGCAGAATTTCCATAGCTGACTGATACAGAACCGATGGATGCAGACTGCACGGCACCCATACCGTTCTGCGCCGCGGTAAAATAAGCCAAGGCCTCCGCCATGGCACACACAGCCATAGCCTCACTGTCCTCCTGAGGAGCTTCTACTCGGTAGATTTTCTTGTACCTATTCAGTTGATCTTGGGCCCGCTGACAAAACATAGGCCATTCCACATCGGAAATGGAGCCGCCGTGGTAGGTGTCCCTATAAAAATCATACGATACCATTTGGAAGCTCCTTTCTTACCGATTACTCTTCAGCAGCGGACGTCACCGCGGGAGTGTGGGCAGATTTTTCTTCCTGCTGCTTGGTCAGTGCTGCCACCTCTTCGGTCAGCGCCTTGTTGATCTCCTTCAGCTTCTCGTTTTCAGCCTTCAAAGCCTTCAGGTCGTTCTTGGGGGGCTTTGCCACGGGCTTACCCTTGACATCGACCTCCACATAACCCCGATTCAGCATATCCTGCAGGCGCTCTTCCGGCACCTGCAGCTGCTTATTGGCTCTCTGCACGATCTTCTTCATAAGCTACCTCCTTAGGCCTCGATGTTGAAAGCGATGGCGGCCTTGCGCTTGTTCAGCACAAAGACATCATCATAGCTCTCCTCGAAGTAGACATACTTACCTTCGCTGCCAGCGCTGGGAGCATCCAGCTGAGCAAATGCGTACTTCTCAGGGGTGATAACGGCAGAGGGATGGACCAACATCATGTTGATCTGCTTTGCGCCGGCGCCGGGAGCATAACCCTCGGTGAAGTCATAGGCAGTCTTCATCAAGGAGGAAGGTACAGGCTCAATGGTCACCTCATCCAGAGAGCGAACAGCACGATTGATGGCGCTCTCGCCGTTCTGAATAAAGCGGCTCAGTTCCTTGGCCTTCATCAGAATGGTCTTGACCGCGGGGGTCGCGTACAGGATGCGGCCGGTGGCGGGCACATTGGCATCATCCATTGCAGCCATCCAGTTATCAAAGATGGTCAGGATGTTGTCAACAGTCAGCGCAGTGGTATCCGCTGCACCGCCAGCCTCCGTCCAGTCAGCATAGACCTTAGATACCAGATAAGCATCCATTTCGGGGAACTTCTGTTCCTCGTTGAACACCTTGGTGATGTTCTGAATGGATGCCACCTGGTTGGTCTCATCGATGTCCATGGGGTGTACCAGAGTGGACCACTTGCGGTGGTTGGTCAGGGTCTTGGGCTCCCAGGTGTTATTGTAGTTGCGGGATGCGGTTTTGATGGTATCCCGGTCAGCATCCACACGGCCGGTAGTGCTAAGGCTGGGGATCTGAATGGTGTTGGCGCCGGTCCACTTGTACCGGGCATCGTTCTCGGTGCTGCGCAGGGCAGCAAAGTGCAGGACATAGGGGTAAGCCTGGGCCAATGCCTGGGCGTATGCCTGTGCGTAATTCAAAGCGTCCATAATAAATTCTCCTCTTAATAATTATTTTTCGGTTCCCTTGGCACGGACGCCGGTGAAACCGAAATTGAAGTCGCCGGTACCTTGCTTCCCAAAACCGCCGGTACCGGCACCAGCAGAATAAGGGGGAGGTGCACCCTCTCCGTCGAAGAGGAAGCCGTTCTCCTTCTTGACCGTTTCAAGGGCGGTCTTGATGTCGGCATCCTGGTTGGTACTTTTCTTCAAAGTATCTACATCCAGCAAAGCCTTAATCGCCTTTGCGTTCCGGCCCTTGACGCCGGTGATGGCAGCATCCAGGCTCCGATCGAAAGCCATATCCGCCATCTGCTGCTTGTGGTCAGCGATTGCCTGGTTGTACTTCTCCTCCCAGTCTTTTGCGGACTTGCGCACACCTTCGATATCCTGGTCCTGAAAACCTTTGATGGTTTTCTGAGCTTCGTCAAGCTGGGTCTTAAGTGTGTCATAGTCCTCAAAGGGCTTTTTGGCGGCTTCGATATCCCGCCCATTTTCTGCCATAATGGCATCAATGATGTCCTTCGGGAGGGGTTGGTCATTGACCTTGAAGTTCAGCAGGAATTCACGTTTCATGGTATATCCTTTCTCCGCTATGCTTTTTTACGGGGGTCGCTTCCCCTGCGGTCGGCGCTTTTACGCCCGCCACGGCAAAAATAGGTATGAAAAAAGCACTATGCAAATGCACAGTGCTTCTATCAACGGTATATACTTGCTATTACTTGCTATCTGTGGAAAAGCCGATAGGACGCTGGCGGTCCTTCGTGAGATTGAGGGTCTTGTTGTCCAACTCCACTTCAATCTTCACAGATTTGTACGGCAGTTTATCCACCAGTTCCTCAATCTTGGTTAGGATAACATTTTCTTCATACATAACACCACCTGTTTCTAAAATGATATCATAATATCAAATGTCAAATATATTTGACATTAAAGCGATAACGCACATCCATGTTCATAAGGATACCGAAACCGTTCGTTTTGCGTGCGTAACGTACATAAATGAGCAAATTATGCACGTTAGGGCATAGAAAAACCACCATCCCAAACGGTTGGTGGTTACTTCAGTGTTTTTCTCAAATATGCTTCATATTCATAGGGGATGCCGATATCGTAATTTTTATAGTAATGCAGAAAATCCAATGGAAAAACAAAGTCGCCATCCAAATAGATGCCTGCTTGCAGAGGCTCACCAGTAAACAAATCTTTCGTGGGAAGACTCGTTAATCCCTTATCCAAGGATTCAATGTGTGAAATCACCTGGTCTCTAGGGATGCTATTTTTTAATTCACGATAATCATCGAATATCTCTTTGGAATCTTCATATGGCATCCCATTAAAAAAGCCAAACGCTATCACTTTAATCTCCTCCTCTGATTTGGTTTATAGTTCACAAACACTCCATCTCCCGATCTTCCCACTCTTAGTGTTCCATTTGGGAATATGTATAGAGCTTTGTTTGGTGCGGTTACTGTTACTCCCAGTGCATTCGCTAGCTCCTCCGCAAAACAATACGCATCGCCAACCTGTTTTCCTGTATTGCAACAAAGTAGGCGTATGTTTTGTCCTGTATACTCTTTGCTGTGGCGTATCACCATTGCCAGGGTTCGTGCCGACATTTGGTTTTCACTCTTAGATCTAAAGAAAACACATCTCGGTGTTCCGTGCATACCCACATCAAAAAAGCCCTCTAAAGGCGTGACATTCTTGGAATTATCATTGAGAGGATCTCCATCCGGGAAACAA
Organism: Faecousia sp.; assembly: GCA_045632385.1. GTDB lineage: Bacteria > Bacillota > Clostridia > Oscillospirales > Oscillospiraceae > Faecousia. The sequence goes on along the minus strand of JAZQWQ010000083.1, from coordinate 14,140 downwards.
GCAAAACCATTTTGCAACTTAATTGTACTACGATTTATAACTTTTTGCAAGTCTTTCGAACTATCCGCCCCAAAGATTTTATTAATTTCTTTGTTAGAGGCAGACATACTTTCGAATACATTCTCCGCCGCCTTCCCCTTCCTCCAGTCAAAGCCGGCTGCTTCCATCCGGGCGTGTTGTGTGGGCAGTCCGGCCGCCTTGGAGAACCGGGAATACTCCTGCTTGATCATCTGCAGGCGGATCTGGTCATTCTGAAGCTTGTCCTTATCGCCCAGCTGCTCATCAATGAGAATTCTGCGCTTGCGATCCCGGACAGCTCGTTCCAGTTTTCTCTGCCGCTGAGTGGCTTCGTATAGGGTATAGTGCTTCCCCTCATAGGTAATACCCTTCTCGTTATCCTGCCTCATATTCTCTAACTCTTCCGGAGTGTACTGCGGACTGTTGACGCCCAGGATAATTGGAAAGGCTGAATGGCCACAGTTCAGGGTACCAATACGACGTAAAAGGCTATTATTCAGCCGAGTGTATTCCTCATCGGTGTACTGCCTGCCTTGATATGGTTCGTGGTCTGGAGCACTACCACTATGAGCAGATAACTCCCAACCGTTACAGCCGAGAGAAGCGTGGTTGTGTTGGGAAATCTGCTCCTGCATAATTCCCATGCCACCCATTATATTCCGCCGCACAGCCGCCTCCAAGGATGTATGTACCCCCGATTCATAATCAATCGTGCGTATGCCCTTCTTGGCCAGATTGGCTGTAGCTTCTCTAACTGCAGACACATAGTCCTGTGCACCGGTACTGACCTTCTGAAAAGCAAAATCACACGCCTGTTGATAAGCTTGAGTCAACTCCCGCACATTCCCATCAGGACCAACAAAGCCAATGGTTTGGGTCATATTCAACAGATCGTTCTGTGCTTGTCTGATTGTTGCGTCTAGTATCTGCTGAAGACTGGAATTTGCAGACAGCGGTACCGCATGACGGGTAGGAAACCGGGAAACATCGAAATTGTACCCAGTTTCTGCAGCCTGTGTAAGCAACTGCTCCACATCAGATTGTGAAACCTTCAGCCGCTTGGCAATCTCTTTTTTCAGTTGCTTCTGGGATATACCCAGCTGCTGTACTCGCCACACTTGATAGGCGGCAGTACCTGTCAGCTGACCAGCCTCAGATACACGCTTAGCAATATCCTCAATCAGGAAATCAACAATTGGATCTACCAGCTGCCCGGATTTTCTTCGCAATGTATCGATTTGTGCCGCTGTAAGCATTATTCAACCTCTTCCTCAACAGCTACAGGCATATATTTTTCGCGGATAGCCTTCAAATCCTCCGCTGTCTCTGTGGGCATATTGAAGCGCCATCCAAGTGCAATTTCAGGACGCAGAAGGCCAGAGCCAACCATACTCTTATAATCCTCCCAGGCTTTGTTCTCATCATAGAGAATACCATTGCCCCAATCGATAGAAAAGGCATTGTCCTGGACCTCATAGGCACCCTCTACCTGGTACAGTTGACCAAGAACACCGCATATGTGCATAGCTTTCTTAACTGCCTTCTCCCACATTCTCTGGAAATCAATAATGGAAAGATTGTATTCGCCGGCGCTGGATGTAATCTCCGTAGCTGTGCGCTCAGCGGCTTCTACTTCGCTTAGCAGACCGCGTTTCAATCCAATAACATTCTCCACATTGCGCAGATACTCCTGTTTCCGGGCAAGGAAAGAGGCTTCACGCAACTGCGGAGAAAAGATATTAAAACCGACAGTTTCCGGATCTTCGTCCAAACCAACAAATACATTGTCAGTAAGAACCGGTTTCCCGTCCTTGCTCTTGCTCAGCAAATCGCTGCTGACAGCAATACGGCTCTGTCCACGCTCAAACTCACCGCTAAGCTGTGCTTCGTTGATGTTGATATTATGGATCAGGCCAACTGCTGCAGCATAAACAGATACAGCATCGCTAGAGCCATCTACGCAGTTGACCATAGGTGTTCTCAAAGGCACCAAGCCTATAGAGCCCACCGCTTTCTGGAAAGTATATTCCTCAGGTAGTTCTGCATACTGCGGCAGGCTGTTTAGTGCAACCGGCTGTCCCAGTTGGTTTCTGTCATATGACCGGAACAGCTTATTCCGGATGGTGAGGTAACCGTTTTCATTAACGGTACGCCGTTCCAGGAGTGTAAAATAGAACTTGTCCGATGCAGACTGTTCCATCATACCAATATCTGTCATAGCTCCATCTGCAGACCTGCCAAACACAAGGATATTATGCCTTGGCACTACGGCAAATCGAATACCTGTCTTTTCAAACACAGGCTTCAATGCACATTCGCCACCAATCAGTGCCATTTGCATAGCCTCTGTGTGCTTTTCCTCCAATGCAGAAAGGATTTTTCCTACAAAGACATCCTCTTCCTTTGCAGGCGTTGCTACATACTCGGAAAACACCGTCTTCGTCAGTTTTTGCACGATGGTGTACGGTATTCTTTGACACGGATCTTCGTTCTTTTCTGCCGTACGCTGGAAGTACAGGTCATACCATTCACAAACTGCACTGCGCATTTCTTTGGATGTAATATCCACCGCCTGGAATGCCAACGCATAGTCACTGGCCTTCCGGATCATATTGCTCATTTCTTAACCTCCCCAGTTGTGTTGATGACGATACGCCGTAAGGCTTTCATTCCAACCTGTAACCCATCGATATAGGCATCTTTCTCAGCAAGCTTCTGGAGAAGCCGTTCATTCTCCTCGCAAACGTGCCGATAGTCTGCCAGCAATGTCTCTTTTGCCCACATAGGCAGGAAATGGTTGTAAAACCATTGTTTAATCTTTCGAATCACGCGCTGTTCCCCCTGCGGCTGAATATTGGCTCATATGCATAACGAAGAGCCGAAATTGCATGGTCATTCTCGTCCGGGTATTCGCTGACCACATTATCGTCTTTGTCTCGTTCATACTCATAGCTGGCAATTTCGCTATATGCATTGGGTGTTCTTCTTGGGTCTATAACTATAGTCCGGCTCTGCAGCCACTTAAAGCCATACTCCACAGAACCCGGCCCCTTCTTTGCACCCCGTGCAGGAATGCCCATATCCCGATAATCACCCACAGATTTTGGCTCGGCACTGTCGCAAATGATATTGAAGTCATCGTAACCTTTTTCTTTTATCCAAGCACCAGTCTTATCGTTCTTCCATTTATGGACATACAGTTCATCAATCAGGTATATCTTTTCCTGCGCACTACTATAATGCGTCCGCAAGAATGCAAATTGATCCGGATACCAGCCCCAGTCAACACCTTGATGAATTCTGTCCATAGCCTTAATTTCTTCATCAGTAATTTCCCGTATTTCAAGGAACTCAAAGACATTGCCACCGTCACCATTGGGCACGCCAAGATATTCGTGCTCATACGCTGCCGGATTGACTTCCTTCAAATGCTCTGCATCATCAATAAATTTTTGGCCCAGCCATTCCGGAGGGGCCTCTAAATATGTCGATGAATGGATTACCCGGTTGGGATTTGGTACCAGCTTTGCTTTATTCACCCAGGCATTCTTGCTCTTTGGCGGGTTATAACTGGAGAAGTCATAGGATACATCGCCACCACGGAGCACGGACTGATTTACGGAACGCTCCTGTGCCTCGCCCTTCATTTGGTCCTTTTCTTCCTTCCATAGGATGCCAATATATCCAAACGGTGGTTTTATGGACTTCAGTTTGGTCTCATCATCGAGGCCGCGGAAGTAGATAATCTGTCCCGTCTTCTTATACCGGATTTCCAAAGGCGAAACTTTGAACTCAAACTCATCATTCAAACCCAGTATGTTGACAGCCCACTTCATATTCGCATAAACAGAATCCTTTAGTGTGCCAGCCACCTGTCTTGTGATACAGGCATGCAGTTGAGGATTGTTCTTGATGAGCTCCACAATCTTCAAGCCAATATAAGACGATTTCAAACCACCACGGCCACCCTCAAACACATAAGAAGTATTCGGCTCGATATGGCGGTTGATATCTACAAATGCCTTGCCAAGCACACGTGCCGGAAGCTCATAGGGCTTGTCTTCATCATCACCGTTATTATCTTTGCCAATAATATCCACAACAACCTTTGCGGCCTTGGAATCTCCTTTAATAGCTGCCCTTGTCATACCAGCAACCAATGCCATCTGATTGTCAATGTCGTCCGGATCTACACCGTCTAACGATAATCCATTCCATATTTTTGTGTCAGTCGGCGACAACGAAAGATAATATTCTGCTGCAGCTTTTAGATCTCTTTTGCGACGACGGGCAACTCCTGATGCCACGCCGCCTTTTGCTCCGTTTTCTGCGGCTTCACTACGGCTTTGTTCTGATGTAAACTGATATTGAACAATGTCTTCACGGCTCACCCGTCACCACCTCTCTCTTCTCATACCCCAATCCCACCCTCCGGCTTGTCCTATACCGGAGACCATATAAAAAGAGGCCCGGGTTTTCACCCAAGCCTCTCGTTGCATTTTTCGATTTTATCTATCGTATCACATTTACAAAGAATTTCAACCCAAAAAATTCTCAACTTTCGCTGCACCCGCACATTGCTATCGTAAATTTCCGGAGAGCTCTATCTTTTCGGTGATAAACTGTCTTCACATCAATGCCCAGATCGTTTGCAAGCCTATCTGCCGCACCCCGCTCCGGATGTATGTAGAACCGGTCTAAAATAGTCTTCTCTTCCTCTGACAAAACGGCAAGGCCTTTATCTACCCGTTTTACCCAGTTCTCAACAAAGAGGAGATTTTCTTCCATCTCGTCCTGTAAGACAATAGAATTTAATAGCATATCTTCTCTTTTTGATCCCCCACCTTGCACCGCTGTTCCGTCTCCAGTTGCTGCGCGAATACCTCGGCGCCGATACTCCAATTCCCGGATCTCATCGCTAAGATTGTCTACGCTTGCCTTCTTTGCGCTGTAACACTTAAGCTTGTCCTTTGCAATAACAGTCCAATCCACAGTTATCACCTCCTTAATTAAGCTCTTCTCTTGCATTAAACATTGTCAGCTTTCCCGATCCACCGAATTATGGCGTACTCACTTGTCAATCACGCTCCCTTACTGATTTTCAATCTTCGCTTTCTTCGCCAAATTCAGCCTTTAACTTTTTGATTTTTCGCCAATCCGTCGTATATCTTACAGCACTTTGTACGGCTTTTGAGGCAATCAAAACCCATCCGCTATTCTCTTTTGCAAAAGGCATTATGGCTTGAATTTTCTTTCGCCTTTTGTCAGAAATATAGCAATGAAAAAGCCATCTACATTTTCTCTCATATTCTTCGTGTGCCTCAAAAAAAGGTCTTAACGGCTCATAATCAATCGGTGTTTCAAAAATTGCCTTTTCCGCAAACCTTACAACAGGTTTACCGCAATGAGGGCAAAATTTTATTTCTTCGGCGTCACCAAACCAGACACCGCCCCACACACTTTGTTCAAGAGTTATTTTGTGTCCGCACTCACTACAAATGTGGTGCAGATATTTTGTATCCCTAAAGACTGGTGTAAAAATCACATCCGTTTCCATATTTACCTCCTACATAGCCACAGCTTTGTGAAACTGGGCCATACTTAGTCCTCCTTTAGTGGTTGTGCCAATGGCTGCCAGGCAACAACTGGTGTGTTCTCATATTCATGACCAACCATTTTTGTTTGTTGAATAGGCATATGAAACCAGCAGCGCAATCCTCTGTTGCACCATCCGATAGTGACACTTCCATCATTCAGCAAAACTTGTACAACCTCGCAAAGTGCTCCAAAAGGTAAATCTTCTTGCGGCAACCTTTCCTTAACGGGAATCCACTTTGTTGCATTCTGAAGCCTTGTAATTTCCTTGCGCAGGCCTGCTGCATCTTCCCAAGACAACCCAAAGTGATTATGCAAGGCAGAATCCACACCTAAGTCATAGGCTTCATTTTGTAGTTCCTCAATAAAGCCGTTGGCAATAATGTGGTCGGCTATTTTCTCTATGAAGCCTTTTTGAAAGTTGTTGCCGATTAAAGAGCTGTTTCCATATTCTGTTGAGCAAATCAACTCAATCAGCTTTTCTCTTGTGTTAAGCATCTATAATTTCCTCCATATCAGCGAACAGCAAATTGCCGTCCTTGCCGTCCTTTCGCTCTCCATTTTCAACGAATATCTCACCTCGAACCCTCGGTACACAGTGACAGTCAAGCCTATCAGCAGGTGCAGATTTCATAGATTTTAGTTATTCAATTAGGCTGTCTAATGTCCAATTACTGAATTTCATTGTCAACCTCCAATGTGTGCGTTATACCGCTACCATCGTACATATGGTGCTTGCATTTCATATCGTACTGAATGAGTTCGGCTGTCTGCATTTCGTGAACCAACGAACTAACTTCTCCTTCATATCTGCCTTTCCAACCGCAAACCACTTGATGTATGCAAGAACCACAGTTTTTGCGAATATTATCTTGTTTACGCTTTCTGCTTGCTTCTGTCATTCTCCCTCTCTCCTTTCTCCGTAGGAGCAGAAATGCTCTGCCGGCACAGGACAGCCATACCAACTTTTTCCGCACTTCGGATTTACACAAATACCACCTTCGTGTTTTCTGTACCAATCGCAATCCTTACACCGCACCACTTCCACAGCTTCCACTGTTGGGACATCTGCCAAAGACATTTGTGCTAAAAATCTATTGCTTTCTCCTGTTTTGACAAGATGCCATCCGTTTTCCATTAACGGCTTAGCATCAATCAGCTGTTTTTCTAACATTCCGTATTTCCTCCCATCTGCGTATAAACCACTCACGCCATATAGGGCAGTTCTTATTCTCACAATTCTTTGGGTCTTTAACCCTTGTGCAAGTCAAGCATGGACTTTTATTTGCCATCTTCACCGTCCCCCTCTTATATCTGCGGAATAAGCACTTTAGTGCCGCAATTCTCGTTCATGTGCTCGATAGCTTCCTTGTATCCTGCACCGCCCTCTGATTTAGGCTTGAAGGCAAATCTTACCTTAGCCGGTTCCGTTTCCTGCAGGCGAACAAAACGCTCTGTATCATACTGACATCCAAAGCCACAAAGGGCGCATCCTGTACGCTGTGCTTTGGTGCAGCGGTAGTGACCATCTTCGCCCTTTACAATATCGCCGTAGTCGCTACATATAGGAGTACCTAAAAAATCAAGGGCAAACAGAATTCCGTCTTTGGTCATAGCCCCGAAAGGCTTTGATACATAACCACCATCAGCCATCTTTGCGTTACAGCCAGTTTTAAGATATATAGCCTCTCTTGTTTTGCTTTCTGCGGCCTGTTCCCCTGTCATCCGGTTGCCGTCATTTACAGCGTCCAATGCCGCTTCTTTAATTTTCACGCAACACTGTTCTGTAAGATCAACTTCACAACTCACCATTGGTAGCCACTTTTTAGCGACCATAAAATGTTTGCCAAATTGCTGCCGATACGACACCCAGCCGGTTAATGCCAATACGCCAGTTTTGGAGAAGCCGATATCGAACAGCTCCTTCACGGCATTTTCATCTTGCCGAGCTAACCGCTTTACCGTTTCAAAGTCGCAGCCTGTTGCCTTCATATCTGCCTTTACAGTTCTGATTGCCTTACTCTGCGCTTTACTAATAAGTGGGATGCCGTTTTCTTTTACGAAATGTGCCCAAGTTAGGCCGTGGGGGGCTTGACCTTCTTAAAATCAATCTGAACACCATACTTGAGTTCGATGTATGGAATAAACTCGCTAACAAACCGCTTCATATTTGTGGTTTCATTTGTTGTGTCAGCAAAGGCGACTTTTATAGGCACGCCGGCCCATGGAGTATTTTTAATCACTTCACAATACAGATCGAGGAGTAAAGCGCTATCTTTACCTCCTGAAAAGCAAATAGTAATATCGCCATCTGTATCGCGTATCGCTTCCACCATCTTTGATATTGCTATGTTGTACTGGCGTTCCACCGGCCTCTTCCACATTTCGACTAACTGCTTTTTTGAAAAAGAATTCTGCATATTATCGCCTCCTGTCGTAATCTGCCCACGAGCAGGATCGAAACAACTGTCTGCAGTTTACCCACCGGGCAAAGAGTTTTTGTTCTTCTGTCGGTTCACCGCCATCATAATCGCGGTATGGTTGTGCAAATGGAGTAATACCACAGTTGTCCAGTGTGACGCAAATCTTGTGTGCCTGCTGTACATCCTGGACTAAAACATAGCTCCAGAAACGACTACGGGATATGCCTGCGTTTGCCATATTCTGTGCAGCATTGATAACCACCGGCAACATAGCTTCAGTATCGCAAGACATCCGCACAAAGCGAATCCAATGGAGCCGTGACAATAGCTTCGCTACCTCCGGCGTAATCAGCCGGGCATCCAACCCCTGATTGAAGTCCACCCAGATAGGTTTACCGCCCATGTCCTCGATCTGCTGCAGGCCGTGATCGCAGGCCAGTACATTGTTATCCAGGAATATGATCTCCCGGCTATCAGGGCGTTTGATCTCCTGCCATGTGGCAGCGGGCCGGATAAGGCCCTCTTTTTTGGGGACGATGCACCATGGGCATTTGCGGATGCACCCGCGGGTCAGAAAACCGATTGCGGACTTAAAATGCGGATAGATCGAATAATCCGGGTTCATGGCCTCAACCTCTGCCGGCAGGCTTCCATAGTCCTTATAGCCGGTACCACCGCGGATAATCTCTTTGGCACGGATAACAGTTTCCATATCCGGGGAGAAGGTAAATACTTTGCTCATATACACCCGGTCATATTCCTCAAAGCCGTTCCACCAGTCCACGGTATCGCCCTGCGCCTTATGGAAGGCAGATAGCCTCATCAGTGCCAGGTTGGGATGTCCGTTGTGCCCATCGACATCAATAAGACCAATTTTCACAACATTCTACCTCCATAGAAATAATCTCTTCTGCCATACCCCACTTGGCACCGGGGTAGTTCAGTAATGCATTCATATCGGTTTGCTCCGTGTGCCTACCAATATATAGATCACATCGGCACCGGCCTTATGTAGCCTGACCAAATATTTGGCTGACGGACAAACACCTTTGGACCAACCATAAATAATTTCCGAAGACGACCCCAGCGCAAACATAGCTTCTTTTAACCTTGGAAAGATCCGAAGTACTTCAGCATACGCTCTGTACCCGATTTCAATATCGCCTTTCCATTGCCTCATATTGGTATTCCTTCTTTCTTACGATAATCGCCACCATCGATGGCAATGAGCAGAAGATCAGCGTTTTCAAGGGTGCGGCTTTTTCGGTAGGCAGCTCTTGCCATTTCTGTCTGCCGGATAGTATCTACCCGCAGCTTTCCCAACTGCTCAATATATTTGTAATGTTCGTACTCACGCATAATCTTGCGCTTTTCACGAATAGCAGTCTCGCGGTCGATGATGCCCATGCGGAGCTGCGCATACAGCATCCGGAAGCACAGATATGTAACCTTGTCGGGGTAATCCAACCCGTTGGGCATTTCATCGCCGCTGGCTGCCTGTCGTTCGTAGGGGAAAACTACGCCGGCTGCTTTTGGTTCAGATAATAAAGACAACTTCCAGCCTCCCTTCATTCAGCATCAGTCAGCACACGCTGAATTGCCTCTAACTCGGCCTGCCCTAGCTTACCGGAAGCACCTTTGGGAACTTCATTTTTTTGTTTGCTATATTTCTGAATAGTTCCATCTTCTTGCCACCACTTCAAAATGGTTTCATAGTGGTTCTTAACCTTGGCATCATTCTTAATAATGAAATTGGATAGCTTGTCCATATAATAGTCAAATGCTTCAAGGCCCATCTTATCCAGCAGGTCTTCCATTTGCTCATCCGTAAGGAACACAACATCCTTGCCCAAAGCCCCACCAACAGCTTTTAATTTGCTATATGTCGCCGCCGCATTTACGCCTTCGGCGTTTGTAGTTGCAGCTGCAGCTGTAGTTGTAGATGTAGATGTATTTGTAGATGGGGTTGTAGGTGTAGTTGTAGTTGGATAACGAGAACCAACGAAAGTATCGGCTCGTAACGGCTCGTTATCACTCGTAAGCAACCGTTCCTGCTCGTATTCTGGCATTTCCAGCCATTCTTCAAACGGAATTTTCGGCAAGTTGAGCTTGCGCCGTTTCTTGCAAAATGCAGCATATTGCCGCTGTATGACGGAATCCTTATATGCTTCCTCGTCTTTATCTAGTTTTGGCTTCACAAATCCCCACGCCAGGGCAAGCATGCCGTTAAACTCCGGAACAGTCCCGCTTTGCCCATATTCAAGCATTGCCACCAGCAACTGTCCTTTTTCCGCATCCGGCAACACCCGTATAGGCTCAAGGATATCAAAATACAGCATTATTCCAGGTCTTGCCATACCGTCACCTTCCCTACTTTTTGCAGGCAGTAACCTCAATTCCCGGTGGTACCGCCCTTGCAACTTTGTTTATAAAATGTCCTTCGTGACTGGTAGCGTCCGAAAGGTGCAGCAGGTGGATTTCCCTGCACTGAGATAAATCCAAACTGCGCAAATAATCACACAGTGTATCAATTTCCATATGTGAGTTGGTGATACGGTAGCGCACCTTCTCCGGCATCTTCTCACAGCGTTCCAGAATGTTCTTGTCATAGTTGGCCTCGATAGCCAGGATGTTCAGACCAGGGAACTTATACCGCAGGCTCACAGTATCTGTGGCAAAAGCCAGCACATCACCATCTATCCTACTCTTGATAAGAAAACCCAACGGCTCCTTTGCATCGTGGAATGTGGTAAAAGGTACAATGTCCAGACTTCCTACATTGAGTTGCTCCATGTGCTCGATCAGCTTCACCGCATCCGTTTCCAGTGCCTCTGCCGTTCCCTGGCTCATATATACCTCCATACCGCGGCTGATAAGCTCTGCAACGCTCTTGGCATGGTCCTTATGTTCATGACTCACAAAGCAAGCCTGAAACTCGGATAGGGAAAAACCAGATAATTTCTGCAGCTTTTTGTGCGATACCCCGCACTCTAAAAGAATGCGGGTATCATTGTCGCTTACAATATAGGCATTACCACTGCTGGAAGATGCTAACGCTTCAAATCTCATATAGGACACTCCGTTTCCGGAGTCTTTACCTCGATGGTAGTGTCCGGGGTGTGCTCCTTCTGATATTGCGTAGACTTCTTGATCTGCTCCTGCGTCCATTCCGGCAAGGTCTCGAAAACTGCATCATCCCAGGCTTCCATATCCCAGGTAATAAACGTCGTATTGGACACTGGTGTAGGCATGCCCTTGGGCAGTGGCATAAGATTAGCTACATTGGAGTATTCGCCGGTGTCATTCAGCACAACCTGCAGCTGGCAAGGCTTGCCCACTTGGTCAAACACATCCAAATCGGCAAATTCATCGTCAGAATAGGTTTTACTGTTCCAGCTCTCCAGGAAGGTTCTCAGGCCACCCTTTTTGCTGACAGAGAAGGTGAACTCTTTAGAAAGCTGTCTTTCCTCTGTCTTGCCGTCAATCTCGATAGTCTCACTGGGCAGCGCCCATACGAATTTGACCTTGTTGGAGTAATTTTTAAACTTCTCGCTGTACTGTTCGCCTAGATCGATTACGCCAACACAAACAGCCATATACACACCGGGTTCCACAGGGGGCGTTTTCGGCTTTGCTCTGTCCTTAATTTTCATAATGCACTCTCAGCTCCTTATCATTTTCAGATACAACCAGTCTGATAATCTGGCTGTTGCAGTTTTCTAAATTGGTAACACTTTCCGCATTGTCCACAAACAAAGGCACACGCACACCATAGGCCGTGGACAGGGTATTGATTATGTCAATACCCAAGTTAATCTTCATTCCGTTATTCACACTGATATAAGGGATGCCGTCATACACCACATCACAACGGTCCTCTACGCCACCGTTGGCCTGCTCCCGGAACAGACGGAAACGAGCGATTCTGAACAGGGCATTGATACTGTCCTCCACAAACCGGGTCTTATAGCGACTGTATTCATCAATCAGGAACAGCATCTTCTCAATGGCCTCCAAGCATTCAGCAGCATTCTTGGCTTCCTGTCGCAGTTCGTCCACGCGCTTACGGGAGTATTCCAACAGATTTTGCCTACCGATAATGCCCATCTTCTCGCTGATCTGTCCGCTGAGTTCAGACATTTCCTGACGCAGTTTGCTTTTCACAGAAGCAACACTCTCGTGGATCTCAAATAGATCTTCGTTCAGCTTATCGATACGCACCTGAATGGCGGTCTTGCGCTGGGCATATTCTGCCATATCCTTGGGTTCCACTTTGGCTGCATCCGCAGCAGCGATCTGCCCACGAATATCTGCAATTTCAGTTTCCAACTGTGTTACTTCCTCAATACCCTTGGCGAATCTGTTCTCTGCCTGTGCTTTGGCTGCTTTGTTGGCATTGGCTGTCTGTTCAATTTCCTGCAGGCGGCTCTTTTTATAGGCTTCAAAGGCTGCCATAGCCTGCTGCAGTTTTTCTGCCGGCAAAGTCTGGCCGCAGGTGGTGCAGGTGCCACCGGAGAAAGTTTCATTGTTAATAGCAACCCAACGATTTCTGGAATCCGCTATCTGCTGATCCAAAGAGCTGATATAGGAACTTTCATTTTCGTTAGCACATTTTTTGCTATTCAGCTGGGTCTGCAGGGAAGTAATACGAATGTTCAGGCTGTGCACATCCACACCGCCCACGGTCTGAGCATCACGAAAAGCCTTGTTCTCTGCTTCCAGAGTAGAAAGCGCCAGCTGTGCTTCTTTGAGCTCTAAGCTCTTCTGTTGCGCTGCATTGTCGTTATCAAGCGCCAGGATTTGTGCAGCAACAGAATCCTTTTTGATTGTCAGCGCTTCCACATCAGCCTGAGCACCGGAAAAGTCAATGCTTTCGATATCCTCAATGGTCTTTTGGCACTCGCTGATTCTTGCCGGGATATCCGTCTTAGCACCTACAAAGCCGCGCTTTTCTGTAAGCAGTTTCTTTTTGTAGTCCTCTAGGCTCAGTTTGCCCATACTCTCCACCAGTGGAGTAAACGCCTCCTTGGTTGCCAGTATCTGTGCATCATCCATCACACCAACTACCTTGAACAGAACTGCCCGGCGCTCCTGCCAGCTGATACCGTTTGCAAAATGGCTAACCGAAGTCAGCATACGGAAAGTATCTTCGTCCACCAGCTCATTTACCTTGTCCTGGAAAGCATTTCTCTTGCAGGGAACTCCATCAACATAATAGTCAGAAGTGTTTCCGTCATAGGTTGCTTCGCTGCTGCCGCGCTTAGTGGTCCACACTTCTTTATAGGTACGGTGCAGTCTCACTTCCTCTCCGTTTACATCCAGTACAGCCTCCACGGATGTCAGAGCATCGTGGTCCTTGACCTCGCCGTTGGCGCCCAGAGGCTTGATCTCGATGTTTTTCTCACCATTACCCTGGCTATCCTTGCCGAACAGCAGCCAAGTCAACGCATCATAAACACTGGTTTTACCGGAGGCGTTGTCACCATAAATTGAGGCATTACCGCTTTCAAAATCCAGTCTCAGGCTCTTGTGGCACTTGAAGTTTTCAAGCGTCAGCCGTTTTATTTTAATCTCGGTCATTCTTCGTACTCTCCCTCACAATAATCATTTTGATACATACTGCGCAAAACATCGGGCGTGATACCAGCTTCACTCAATGCCTTGCCCTTCTTTTCCAACTGCCGCAAGCCATACAAGTACATTCTGCGACGTTCGCGAAGTCTGCGTTCCTGCTGCGCCAGCTTTACATATGGAGAGTTTTGCAATTGAGCGATTTCCTGTTCTACTTGCTCGTTAGTAATATTGCTTTTTGCCATTTGACATCCTCCTAAATCTTTGATATATTAGGAGCGTGGGAACACTCCTGCGCGCCGCTTTCGGTCCTGCTACGACCGGAGGCGGCTTCTTTTTCATATTGAAGAGCAAGAAGCTTCTTTCTTCTGCGGTATTCTCGCTGATAAGCATTCCACTTCTCCCGGTTAGCTTCTCTGTAGGCAGCCTGCTGGGCGGCAATCTTCTCCCGGTTAGCTTCTCTGTAGGCAGCCTGCTGGGCGGCAATCTTCTCCCGGTTAGCTTCTCTGTAGGCAGCCTGCTGGGCGGCAATC